>JAKIWX010000099.1 GCA_022749845.1 Thermoplasmata archaeon | reverse complement strand
CTGGCATCGTCAACATCCTGATCTTCACCCTCACGGCGGCCCTCCTCATGATCACCGTGACGGTCCTGCTGACGATGGCCGGAAAGCGATTCGTGAACCAGCTGAAGGCGTTCACCCCTGTGATAAAGAAAGTGAGCGCGGGCGCGCTCATTCTCGTCGGAATCTATCTGGTCTACTTCTTCTACACAGCGTTCGGTTTCTGATCCTGCGACCGTCGACTCAGGGCTTCCCGCGCTTGCGGCCAGGCGACTCGAGGCTCGCCGAGGAGTACCGAAGGAAATTCAGGGTCATCTGCCACCCGAGCGAGCGGAGGTTCAACGGAGTGTCCGAGGTTCGGGCGTTGCGCCTCGGCCGGTCGCCTACCTCGGAACGGAGGAAGCCGTGAGTCGCCGTCCGGGCCCCGAGTTCAAACCTGAGCGTCGGGGGCCTTCAGGTGCCGCGAGATGCGTGCGACGCAATTTTCGACCGATTCGACGGTGTCGATCGTGAGAATCGGTTCCCTCCACCGTACATACTCTCTGCTTCGCACCTCTTCCCAGGTGGGCGACGGGAGTGGGGGGGTTGGGGCCTCGCGCGTCTCGACGCGTCGTCGATGCTCCTCCTGGTTCGAGCAGACGACCTCGACGAATTGAAGCCGGGCGCGATACTCGGCCGCGAGCGCGTGCCACATCTGCCGGGCCTCAGCAACCCCGTTGACTGCATCGACGACGACCGAGCTTCCCAGCCTGAGGTTCTCAGCTCCCACGTCCCGTCCGCAAGGTACGCCGCCAGGCCCGTCGCGAAGGATCTGGGCACGCCCGCCTTCAACATCGAAGCTTCCACGGTGTCCACCCGGAGCCAGACGGCCACTAGCCGTGTCGCGAGGGGCCCCGCCAAGGTCGATTTCCCGGTGCCTGGGAGTCCAGCGAAGACGAGAAGCAGCGGCCGCATCGAGGTTCGCATGGCGGTGGGGCTTCAAGAACCCTGAGCCTTCCTAGGAGGCATGCCTGGCTCGAGCGCCGCGCGGGGGATCTCGTTTGACCGAGTGGCCTCCGTGTATGACGCCACTCGCTCCCTCCCCCCGGGGGTGGAGAGCCGCGTCGCTAGTGCGCTCGCCGAGCTGCTCGGCGGCGAACTCACGCTGGAGATCGGGGTAGGGACGGCGCGATGGGCTCGGGCGCTGGAAACTAGAGGTGTCCAGGTTGTGGGAATCGACCTCTCCCGAAAGATGCTCAGCATCGCTAGGGTGAAAGGGGCGGAACGGATCCTCCAGGGCGAGGTCTCGCGAACACCGTTCCGCGACGGAACTTTCGAAGGCGTTCTCTCGAATCACGTGCTTCACTTGGTCGGGGATGTGCGAGCGGCATTGTTGGAGGTGGTCCGAGTGAGCAAGGGACCCCTGCGAAGCGTCCTAGACTACGAGACTTCCAACCCCGACCTCATGCGCACGTACTCGGACCTGGTCGAACACGCGGGAAGCAGACCGGGAGCTCCGGGACTTCCGGAACGCGAGCTCGCGCGTGAGCTCCCCCCCGATCGGATAGTACCTGCTGCGGAGTTCGAGCTCAAGGGACCCGCCGAGCCGACCCTGAGCGCGATCGAATCCCGGGCATTCCGCGACACGTGGGCTGCCTCCGATGAAGTTCATCGAGTGGCAGTCGCGGAGCTACGGGCCCGGTTTGGGGCTGCCGAGGTGCTCTCGCGCACGCGAGTGGAGATCGGGGAGTGGGCGCGCGGTCGGTTGCTCGAGTTCTCGCTCCGGAGATCGAGCGGGCACGCAGGCAGCCGACCCTCGCGGTGAGCGCCCGGTCCCAACGCATCACTGCTCCCGCAGCCCGGCCCCCGCGCTTGCGATACCGTGGCTACGACCTGCTACTTGGCCGGCCGCCCCTTGGGGACCGAGGGCATATCGAGGGAGCGCTTGATCGTGTCGAGCGAGAGGATCAGCGCATCGTACATCAAGTTCGTACGGAGTATTCTATCTTCGCGCTCGGAAGGAACTCCGCTGCGATCCAGCAGTTCGAGCAGCCCACCCAGCACCGTGCGGACGCTGGAAAGGCGAACCGGATCCGTGACGGCGACGGGGGGATTGTCCACGAGAGCAAACAGTTGCTTCAGTCCTTGGTAGTTGGTCTGATACACCCCCTCGATCCCGGCATCGGAAAGGCGGGTGTCGGTGGCGAGCAGAGGCGGCACTAGGTTCAACGCAGCGCTAGCCGCAGCCCTACTTGGGTTCGGTGACAGGACCCGGCGAGAGATACTCTGGGGCATGCGTCCCCGGGACGCGGTGCCTCCATAGAGTCCGGCAGGGAATACCAGAGCCGGGTGCCGCCGATCTGTCGATGGTCTGCGAAACTCCCAGGCTCCTACGAACCCTCCCTGCTAAATCCTAGCACGGGCTTCGGGCCGGCTGGAGGAAGAGCGTCAGCTGCCCCGGGGTTGACGTTCTGAATTCGCATGAGCGCCATGGGACCTAAGTTTCTTTTGTGTCCGAGCTGCGGGAGCAGTTTTGTCGTTGCAGCCCCCAGTCGGGGCCTCACCGGGCGTCCCGGCGGCATGGGGTCCGCCCAATGCTCCGTCTGCGGACATGCGAGGGAATTCGCATCGGCGGAGCTGGTCGGGCCTTCAGCCGAGCTTGCTCGCTCCATCGCCGCCCGGCTGCCGGCGCCCCCTGCCTTCCGGACGACGCAGCTTCTCAAGGGAGCAAGCTCGGGGGCTATCGCCTCGCACCCGAGGCCTTTGGCTCCGGTCGCGAGGCTCCCCGGCTTCCGCGCCCGCCTTCCTCTGGGCGACTATCTCGACCGACAACGCTGACCCCCAGCCGAAGCTGCACCTGCCCGTGCGATCGCTCGCGGCAAGAACGATGCCCCACCGTCTCCGGGGGGGGATGGATTCATACGGGTGGATGTGTATTGTCACCTCAGAGGTGGTAGGGTGCCTCCCCTGTACCTCACTTGCCATGCGTGCGGCCGCGAGTTCGCAAGCGGCCTCGCAACGAGCGCGGTCGCCGCGCAAGCGCTTACGGGAGCCGGACTGCTCTATCGGTGCGTCTGCTGTGGTGTCAAGGACCGTTACGGTCGGGAGGAGTTCCACCCTCCTCCACGGGCGCTGCTCCGGGCGCTCATCTCGTTCCTGCCACCGATCCCCTCCGAGCCGGCCGCGCGCGCCCCGACACCACCTACAATTCGACCAGCCACCTCGCGTCCCGAAGGCGTTGCCCGAGCGAGGCGACTCGAGGAGTACCACTAGACCGCAGGTGAATCTGTCACGCGCACCGGGGGCGAAGTTTCTGAGCATGCGGAGGGAGAAAGGGGTCCGATGCCGTACGTAGAGTACGACGAGATTGGAGCCTCCTGCTCCGAATGTGGACGCCCGTTTCGAACCGAGGAAGACCTTGAGGAACACCGTCTCGAGGTCCACGCCTCGGAGGGCGAGCCCGCGAGACTCTCCCGGAGGGTGAAGCTCCGCGCCTGCCCGGTATGCGGCGAGAAGCTGCCGGGCCCCTCCGAGTTTCGACTTCACCGACGTACCGCGCACCGAATTTCGGGCCGCCGGGAACGGTTCGGTGGTGGCGAGCCCCTCCAGACGTAGGTACATATCCCCCCTTGGCGGAGTCCAGGGAGAGGACGGCTCGTAGGGCGAGCGGGGGTCCGACCAGATCGGGCTCGACCTGCGGTCGACGGGAGCAGAGCATGGAGCCGCAGGCGAGAGCGATTACCGAGCAAGACATTCGTGGCGTCAACCGGCTCGCGATCGGGGCCGGTCTCGGTGTTGCGGGCGGAGTGCTCGCTGTGGTCCTTCCGATCGCGTTCCTGCTCGTCAGCACCTACTACCCTGGTGGCTTCTTCACGTTCAGCTCGACGTTTGTGGAGGTTACGAGCGTCCTGCTCCTCGCGGGTGCGCTCCTGTTCCTGTTCTCGCTGTTCGCCTACCGGCGGGCGTTTGTCGCGCTCCGCAAGGTGGACCACCGATTCGTGGGGGCGTCGGTCCTCTGCCTCGTCGGGTCGCTCGGGTTCCTCCTGCTGGTCCTCTCCTCGGTCGCCTTGCTCGGCTCCTCGAGCTCGCTGCTCGCGTGCTTGCACGGCCAGCCGAGCCACGCACTGAGCTGCGTTCGAAGCAGCAGCCCGCTTGGCGCGTACACGGGGCTCGCCGGCTTCTGGCTGGGGTGGCTGGGAGGCCTCGGCATCGTCTCGGGGCTCTTCCTAGGAGCTCGAAGGTTCCGAAGGAGGTCGCTCGCGGGAGGAGGCATCCTGTACACCCTTCTGCTCCTCGTGCTCATCGCCCCGTTTGTCGACCTCGTCTACAGCTTCGAGGGAGCCCAGTACGCCCTCCTTGCGGCCCCGTTCTTGGTCCTGCTCGCCCCCGCGCTCGTCTACGGGGGGAGCCGAGCACCACCTACCAGCGCTCGGTCCTGAGCGACGGGCACCCTCTAGCGCGGCGTGGGAAGGTGAGCCGCCGCGGCCTCGTCGAGGTACCATCGGGTGGCCTCGAGACCGTGGACGAGGCCTGCCGGCGGCGTCTCTTCCACGGTGACTCCGCCTAGGATCCGCCGAAGCACGGGAGCCTTCTCGCTCCCGCCGACGAGAAACGAGAGCTCGCGCGAACCGTTGAGTGCGGGGAGCGTCAGCGAAAGTCGAGGTAGGTGAGGGGGCTGGCCGGGGTGACGCTCCACGACCACCCTCCGCCCCAGTTCGTGCAGCCGCGGAGAGCCGGGAAACAACGATGCCGTGTGCCCATCTGGGCCGACGCCGAGCACCGTCTGGTCGAACGGTGCGAGATAACCCTGCTCGGAAGGCCACGAGAGGGCGCCGACCAGCTCCTGCTCGTATCTTCGGGCCTCGGCCTCGAGCGGCTCGGCCTCTCCTCGCATCCGATGAAGCTGGTCCGGGCCGAGACCTGGCAGCGGCAGGAGGCTCCGGGCGGCGAGGCCGAAGTTGCTCTGCGGCGAGTCCGGAGGGACGGCCCGCTCATCGCACCAGAAGAGCTCCACCCTTCCCCAAGGGATCTCGCCTCGATAGCGACCTGACAGCTCGCGGAACAGTTTCTCCGGTGTACTCCCACCCGGAATGACAAGGCGCGCGCGGCCTCGCGCCGCCACCGCAACTCGCAGCCCCTCGGCGAGGTCGGCCGCCAGCGCCCCCGCGGCCGCCTCGAGGTCTGGAAAGATCCGTGTCTCGGGCTCTACGGTGCCGTCCACTGGTGGCCCCCTCGGCGGACGAGCTTAGCCGCGGCGGGCGGACCCCAGCTACCGGCAGGATAGGGGATGGGTCGTGCCGCCCGTGCGAGGATCGGGTTCAGGACGCGCCAGGCCTCCTCGACCTCGTCCGCGCGCACGAACAGCGTCTGGTCCCCCTCGAGGACGTCGGCGAGGAGCGTTTGGTAGGCGTCCGCGAGCGGCCCGAACGCCTCGGCGTACTGGAAGTGCAGCTGCTGCGTGACGAGGGCGATCTCGTCCCCGGGCTT
>JAKIWX010000098.1 GCA_022749845.1 Thermoplasmata archaeon | reverse complement strand
TGCGCGGAGCCGTGAATCCGAGGACAATCAAGTCGATGACCCCACCAACGGAGACCGGGCTCTAGCCCCCTGCGCGAGGCGCCTCTCATGGAGGCGGGCTCTTTCCGATCTACTTGCGGACTTGAGTGCCCGGATTCTTCCGGTGTGAACCCACCGCACCGAGCCGCCCGTGCCCGACACGGGCGAACGCCTCCGCGTCCAGCCGCCCTCAAACCCATGAAGGCCCGCGTGAGCCCGCCCGACGGGTCGTCAGTCCGAGCGAACACGCTAAAGCGCTAGTCATCGGTCCGTAGCGTCTCACGGACGTGGCCGGCGCGCAACCTCTCCAACAGATCCGATTCTGTTCCTCGCCAGACGGGGTGAGTATCGCCTACGCCACCACGGGGAACGGGTATCCGCTGGTGCGGGCGGCCCATTACCTGAGCCATCTCGCGTTCGACCTCGAGAGTCCCGTGTGGCAGCCCTGGATTCGGGAGCTCTCCCGTCACAACGAGTACGTTCGGTACGACGAACGTGGTGTAGGGCTCTCCGACTGGAATGTACCCCACTTTTCGTTCGATGCGTGGGTGCAGGACCTAGAGACAGTCGTTGAGGCGCTCGGGCTGAAGCGGTTTGCCTTGCTCGGGGTCTCGCAAGGCGGACCCGTGGGAGTCGCGTACGCGGTCCGCCACCCAGAGCGGGTGAGCCACCTCATCCTCTACGGCACATACGCGCTGGGTTGGGCGAAGAGGCATCAGAATCCTCAGGACATCGAGATCCGTGAGGCGATGCACCAGCTGATGAAACTCGGTTGGGGCCGGGACGAACCCACGTTTCGACAGGTGTTCACCACACAGTTCATTCCGGGGGCAACGGCGGAGCAGATGCGATGGTTCAACGAACTCCAGAAAGTGACCTGTTCCACCGAGAACGCATTGAAATTCGACGAGACGTTTGGCCAGATCGACGTTCGCGACTTGCTAGCCCGCGTGAGCGTGCCCACGCTCGTTCTCCACGCGAAGGCCGACCGCGTCGTGCCGTTCGAACAGGGCCGGCAGCTGGCTGCCATGATTCCGGGAGCCAAGTTCATCCCTCTGGAAAGTGAAAACCACGTCCTCCTGGAGAACGAGCCCGCGTGGACGCAGTTCCTGGACGCGATAAGTACCTTTGTCGGAAACCTCGGGGGCGCGCCCGTGATCGCGTCGGAACCGCTCGTGGGAGAGCTGGCCGAGGAGGAGCTCCGGCATGCGCGAGACGTGATTGCCCGGAGTAGCCGCCTCGCAGCTTCTGAGTATGGGGTGGTTGGAAATTACGTCCGCTACGACCCTCGCACTCGCTCCCTTCTCAAAGAATTCCGTCAGAAAGTGGTCGCCGGCCTCAAGGTCCCAACGCAGGGGCGCGAGAGCTACCTTCTGTGGGGACAGCCTGGGAGCGGAAAGACGTACTTGGTGCGGCAGATTGCCGATTCATTGGGACCGGAGGTCGGTTTCACCGAGCTCAACCTCGCCCGGCTAGAGGAGCACGGACTCCGGTCGGCCCTCACGAAGGTACTCGGCACAACTCGGCCCTGCCTCTGTCTGGTGGATGAGGTCGACGCTCGCGCGACCGAGGCGTGGCCGTACGAGGTCCTGCTTCCCTTCCTCGACCCACCAGCGGACCAAGCTACGCGAACGACGTTCGTACTGGCAGGAAGTTCGGCCTCCAGTTTGGCCGAGATGCAGCAGCGAATGCTCGCCCGGCCGAAGGGGCCCGACATCCTGAGCAGAATACCGTCCGCCCACGAATTCTCGATACCCGCACTCTCTATCGAGGACAGGATCGCGGTGGTCGTGGCTCAGCTGAGTGCGGCGGCACGGGAGCACCGCCGAACCGTCCACGAGATGGAGAGATTGGCTCTCTACTATGTCGTGAGCAACGGCAAGACTTCGAGCCCCAGGCAGCTGAGGGAGCTTGCGGTGCGTTGCGTCGAGCGACTCCCCGAGGGCGAGGACCGGATCAAGTACGACCACCTGTTCGACCCGGGCGACGCGGAGAACAAGGAATTCTGGCTCCGCACGAGGGCGAGCCACTCCGGGCTCGTCGACACTTTTGTCTCGATTGGCTAGCAACGTTCGAGAGACTTCCTCCAGTCGCCGGGCCGCCGCCATCTAGCCGAGCTCCCGGCCCTGTTCCGTGAGGTGGCGCCGGCTGGGTGACGGGTTCCTCGAACTCGAGCAGCCCCGAGCCGACGGGGGGCCACGCTTTCGACTCTCGACTCGAGTTCTCCAGTGTCGGCCCGTCTCACGGTGAGCGCGACAGACCGAGCTGAGGCTTGGGACGGACCGCATCTCTCACGAGTCGGTCATTATGTCGCGTGCTCGGTTCGGGTCGGGGGAGTCTACTGGTGATTGCCCGGGTGCGCGTCCTAGACTCACCCCGTGTGACTCCGACGGTGCGCGGCGTCAAGTTCGAGAAGCCAGCCGGATTCGTCTTCGCGCCGGTCCAGTTCTGCGGCCTGGAGCTCTCGACGGAGGAGGGTCCCGTCGAGTACCCGATGTCCCTCGCGTGCTCGCCCACCAAGCCCTATCTTGAGTTCGGTGCGCGGGTGTCGGAATCGCCTTGGAAACGGGCGTTTGCCTTGCTCAAGCCCGGGGACGAGGCGGAAGTGGACGGCGCCTACGGCCACTTTGTGCTCGACGAGGCATCTCCGGCGGTCCTCGTCGCGGGAGGGATCGGCATCACACCACTCAAGGGCATGGCGGAGTACGCTGCGGATCGTCAGCTTCCAATCGACGTGCGCCTAGTGTACTCGAGCCGGGACGAAGAAGAGATGGCCTATCGCGCGGAGCTGGAGGACTTGAGTCGGAACAACGCTCGCTTCAGGGTGTTCCACACGCTCACGCGGCCTTCCCAGGATTCTCATTGGACCGGCCGGCGCGGACGCATCGACGCCGACCTGCTCGCTGAGGCTTCTCGAGGTCTTGAGAGCCCAGCTTACTACGTGTGCGGGGCGCCCGGGCTCGTGCAAGAAACGTATCGCTTGCTGATGGAGCTCGGGGTTGGTGCGGATCGGGTACACTACGAGGTCTTTCGAGGTTACGGATGACGGTAGTTCGCGGGGCCCGAAAGCCGCTTACTCGTATGTGAAACCCGACGACTTTGCCATCGCCGAGCCCGATCCAAACTAGAATGCTTTCCCCCGAAGTGGACCTAGGGCGACGAGGGGGGGTAAACGCCTCGCTCCACCGGGAGCGCTCCGATGCGCCGCGGAGGGGTGAACCCATCTGCTCCGGTGTTCGCTCGCTCCCGAAGCACGCCGGCAGTTGGGGTAGGGGGCCGACACCAAACACAAGCCGTGAGGACCGCTGAGACCCAGGGGGATATCGTTGAAGATTTCCGGTGAAACACACCTTCCGGATCGACTTCGCTCCGAGATCCTCGATCAGTTTGTGGACTCGGAGTTTGTTGGCGTTCTGCTCGGCGGCAGCTTCGCCCGAGGCGAAGAGACTCCCCGGAGCGATGTCGACCTGCTGGTGTTCCGGGCTACTCCTGATCCCCGCGCGGGGGAGAATCGCTACCGGCGGGCTTCGACCGAGGATCGCCTGCTGGCGTGGTCGACGACAACGGTTGCCCGTGAAGTTGAGCGCATGAGCCGGCCGAGGACCGCAATCTGGGTCGTGCCGGGGATTCGACAGGCGATTCCTCTCCTCGACCGAGATGGCTCCATCGCCGAGGTGAAACGTGTGGCGAGTTCGTTCCGATGGGAGCCCCTTGTATTGTCGGCTCGACTCGAAGCTAGCGAAATGCTCGGAGCGCTGTGCGAGGAGGTGGAAAAGATCGTATCCGCCCTGGAGCACCACGACCTCTACCGGATCGCGAATGCCCTGCCAAGTCTCGCAGCCGGGCTATCCCAGGCGGTTGCCGTCGCCCGCGGGATCCTGGTCGAGACCGAGAACCGCTGGCTGTTGCAGGTGGAGGAGTCCGTAGGGGCGGATTCCCCGTGGAGCCGCGCCCATCAGAAGATGCTCGGGATTGACAACCCCAGCTCAACAACCATCTGGGACCGAGCCCAAGCGGGGCTCCGCTGCTACCTCGAGACCGCCGCACTTTTTGCGGACTTCCTCCAGCCCGGGGATGGCAGGGTAGTCGAGCTGGCACGAAGGGAGATCGGAGTACGGTGACACTACCGAAAGGCCTCCCAGGAGTCGGGAGCCAATCCCAGCTCTTGGCACGCTACGCTTTGGGTGAGGCTGGAGCCTCAGCGGACGCGTATCCAGTTTAGCCAGGCACCGTGGCCGGGGGAACCTACGTCCACCGTCCCCAACGCATACTGGCCCTTTCCCATGCTGAAGCAGGGGGCACAGTTCGCGTCAGCCAAAGTTCCGAAACCAGTGTAGAACAGGTATGGGTCGCCGGAGGTAAGATTGGCACTGACCTTCAGGGAGTAGCTGTGATTCCCTGAACCAGCGCCGCCCCTCGGCGTCGGGTACGCAACGACATAGATCCGATTCGAGGGGTGAAGGCCGCCGAGCACCCAGGAGCCCGTCGTGTTGTCGAGCAAGTTCGCGAAGAGGGTGATCTTCCCCCAGGAACCCCCCGCGGATATTCCGACTCCCTGGTGGATCGCCATGTTCCAGCTCACGGTCCAGTTGAAGGTCACGGAGCGCGCCGCTGTGGTCCGCACATGAAACGCGGGGCCGAGGAACCCCGCGTCCGTGTGGAAATCGACATACATTCCTGGGCAGGCGCGCGCTTTCGAAGAGGACACTACACTCCCCGTGCTCGCCTTGACAGTGGGAGGAACCAGGATACTCGTTGCCCTACATCGGTGCAGAAGGCTCGGGTTGTGGGCGAACGTTGAAGCCCCGGTGTACGGAGCGGTGATCACGAAACTCGACACAGACCCAGCGTCGATGGGTGTGGCCATGAGCACGACGAGGGCGACCGAGCCAAGGGCGACACGCCGCAACACGGGTCGTGTGATTCTAGGTCGGAACGAGGGCCACATCCTGCTGCCTGAAGGACGAGCTGACCTTGGTCCTACGCCTCTAGGCAGTTTCGTATTCGGATCGAAAGTGAGAGTGTGTTCGCTCAAATAGCCGCGTCAGGGCAGGAAGAGAGAATCCGATAGTGGACTGGTTTCCGAACCACTGGGAGATTCGGCCAAGCCGCCCCACCTTTCAATCGCTACCGGGAGAAAGAACTCTCGAGCAATACTTGCAAGCCTAAGCATCTAGAGGCCAAGGCCCGAGCGGATTCGTAGGGAAAGGCCCAGCGGGAGATATCGATGTGAATCTGGCTAGCTTTGTATCGCCTGCCAGCAACCACGGCGGGAGGAGGGTGATTCCAGCCGCCGCGAGAGGGTGAGTCAAGGCCGTGTCGATCGGACGCGATTCCTGGGACGTGCAGGCTTGCCGCCCGCAAAGCGCGGGAGAGGACACGCGAAGCAAGACCGTTCCGGCAGCATATTATATATATTTAAACGAGCGTCATGTCGTCGTATGCGTATCGAAGGTTCGCTGATCCGAGACGCCCGGGAGCGTCCGCTACCGGCGGGCATGCGGTCGGCTAGTAGGGTCCGTCGGGGGAGGCC
>JAKIWX010000097.1 GCA_022749845.1 Thermoplasmata archaeon | reverse complement strand
GGACGGCCGACCATCCTCGCGGCCCTCTACGGCACGGTCGAGACGTTCGCACGGGTCCCGTCGACCTCGTTCGAGCCGGAACCGGCGGTGGAGGGGATCCTCCTGAGGTTCACGCCGCGCGAAGGGCCGCTTCCGGTCGGCTCGCCGGCAATGCTCGAGGAGACGACTCGGCGGCTGTTCGCGTGGCGGCGGAAGCAGCTCGGGAACTCTCTGCCTGCGGTCGTTGGAGGCGACGCGCAGGCCGAGCACCTCGCCCAACGAGCGAGTTGGCCCTCGGACTGGAAACGACGTCGGCCGGAGGAGCTCGCGCCGGAGCTCTACTTTGCCCTCACCCGGGCCATGGAGGCACCTGCCGCCGACGGGGGCCCGGCCGGGGGCAGAGCTTGAAGGAGGCCCGCTTTCGCACCCCGGAGCACGGTTTCCCCTTCGGCTAGTTACATATCCTACGACTTCGCTCTCTACGTAGGCATGCGTACTGCAGTTGCTCCCCGGCACTTCACTTTCCGTCGCCAACGGGGCGTTTCGAACGTCATCGCCGCGGTGTTCCTCGTCGGTATCACGATCACCGCGGGGACCGTCCTCTGGACGCTGAGCTTCTCCTTCCCGGCGCCGACGACGTACGTCACCTACGTCGCGCACGCCGGGCTCAAGGTGCCCGCCTGGGGGGACCCGACGGACTGCATCCCGGTCGGCTGGCCGCCCACCCCCAAGTCCACCTGGAGCAACGCCGAGAGGACCGCCGCGGCCCGCGACTGCAACGGCAGCCCTCCGCTCGGTAACTTCTCGATCATGAACGCGACCGAGATCACCTTCACCTCCGTGACCCCCTCGAACCTGCAGCTGATGAACATCCAGTTCGAGTTCATCTGCCACAACACGACGAACACCACCGTGCTGGTCGGCGGCTCGCTCGCGGCCATGACCTGGTTCCCGGGCTCCACCACGAGCCCGCCCCCCAACGCCCCGCACCTCGGGTGGTGCGGCAACTTCAACGCGAACGGCTTCGGGGGAGGCGCCTTCGGAACGCTCTACAACCGGCTCGGCCTGTTCGTCCCCATCCAGCACAACGTGAACGTCCTCGAGCCGGGGGACACGTTCATCCTCTACGTGCATACGCCGGGGTCGATCTACGACCCTGCCTGCGGGCACAACGGCGGACCCGACTGCGACGACTACCACGGGGCCCCGCCCTGGTGCTTCACGACCCCGGGCGCGTGCGAGATCAAGATCCTCTCGACGACCGGCTCGGGCCAGCTCCTCGCGGACATCCAGATCTACTCCATCTCGGGCGCCAACCAGTAGGGGGGCCGCGGGGCCTCGCGCCCCTCCGAGCAGGGGACTCGAACCCGGGCTCGCCGCCGCCGCAGACCAACGATAGGTTCTTATACAAGCGAAAAATCACCTCCATTGGTGAGCCAGATGCTACAGGGAACGCCAATTCTAGTGCTCAAGGAAGGGACGGAGCGGGACCGCGGCAAGAGCGCCGCCAACAGCAACATCGCTGCCGCCCGCGCCATCGCGGACGCCGTGCGCTCGACGCTCGGCCCGCGCGGCATGGACAAGATGCTCGTCGACTCGATGGGAGACATCACGATCACGAACGACGGCGTCACCATCCTCAAGGAGGTCGACGTCGAGCACCCCGCCGCCAAGATGATCGTCGAGGTCGCGAAGACCCAGGACCAGCAGTGCGGCGACGGCACGACCACCGCGGTCGTGCTCGCCGGCGAGCTCCTGAAGCGCGCCGAGGGGCTCCTCGAGCAGAACATCCACCCGACCGTCATCACCCACGGCTACCAGCTCGCTCTGCAGGAGAGCCGACGCCTCCTCGAGACCGAGATCGGCACCAAGGTGAAGCCGGAGGACGACCAGATCCTCCTCAACATCGCCTCGACCGCCATGGGCTCGAAGGGAGTCTTCGGTTCCCGGGACAAGCTCGCCCAGATCGCCGTGACCGCCGTGCGGCGCATCGCCGAGAAGCGGGGCACCGAGATGGTGGCCGACACCTCCCAGATCAAGCTCGAGAAGCGCCACGGTGGCACGATCGACGACACGAGCCTCATCGACGGCATCATCCTCGACAAGGAGCGGGGCCACCCCCGGATGCCGAAGGTGATCAAGGACGCGAAGCTCGCGCTCCTCAACAGCGCCCTCGAGATCAAGAAGACCGAGGTCGAGAGCAAAATCAACATCAAGTCGCCTAGCCAGATCCAGGGCTTCCTCGACGAGGAGGATCGCACCTTCCGCAAGCTCGTCGAGCAGGTGAAGCAGGCCGGCGCGAACGTCGTCGTCTGCCAGAAGGGGATCGACGACGTCGTCCTGCACTACCTCGCGAAGGAGGGCATCTACGCCGTGAAGCAGGTGAAGGAGAGCGACCTCCAGAAGCTCGCCCGGGCCACCGGCGCGAAGGTCGTGACGGGGATGCGCGAGCTCTCCGCCTCCGACCTCGGCCACGCGGCGCTCGTCGAGGAGAAGAAGGTCGGGGACGAGCACATGACGTACGTCACGGGCTGCCCGAACCCCCGCTCCGTTTCGATCCTCATCCGCGGCGGCACCGAGCACGTCACCCAGGAGGTGGAGCGCTCGATCGAGGACGCCCTCAAGGTCGTGGCGAGCGTCATCGAGGACGGCGTCATCTGCCCGGGCGGCGGCGCGACGGAGATCGACCTCGCCGTGAAGCTCCGAAACTTCGCCCCGAGCGTGGGCGGGCGGGAGCAGCTCGCGGTCGAGGCGTTCGCGCAGTCCCTCGAGGTCGTGCCCTGGGCGCTCAGCGAGAACGGCGGCTACGACTCGATCAACACCTTGCTCGACCTCCGCGGCGCCCACGGGGGCGCCCACGCGAACCGAAACGTCGGCGTCAACCTCGCCGACGGCAAGGCCACCGACATGTTCGTCCTCAAAGTGGTCGAGCCGCTCCGGGTGAAGCGCCAGGCGCTCACCTCGGCCGTCGAGGTCGCGACGATGGTGCTTCGGATCGACGACGTGATCGCGTCCAAGAAGGGCTCGCCGACTCCCCCCGGGGGCGGCGGCGGTCACGGCCACTAGACTAGTCCCCGACGCGACCTCGGGCCCCGGAGAATTCCTCTCGGGGCCCGAAGCGCTCTTATCGGGTGGCGGGTAGCCCGCCCGCCATGCGCACGAAGTCGGTCGACGGCGTTCTCCGCGTCGACGTGATGACGCTCGAGCCCCGACCGGCGCTCTACATGGCTTACGACGGCCTGGGAGGCCTCTCCCAACGGCCGCTCCTGCGCGACCTCGTCGAGGAGCTCCAGCGCCAAGGCCCCGAGGGGTTCGTCAAGCTCCTCGAATCGCTCCGCAAGCACCGGTCGGCGCAGCTCCACGTCTACTTCTCCGACTACGTGAGCTACGGGATCGGCGGAGGGGACGCGACCGCCGAGTTCTTCTTCGGCACCTTCCTCCTGCTTCACGCCCCACCGAAACCGGCCCAAGGCTCGACCCCGGCCACGCCCGAGGAGCTCCTGCTCATCCGGCCGCAGGGGACGACCGAGCGGCTCCTCCTCGACCCCAGCGCGAGCTAGCGCCCGCAAGAATTATCGTTCCGGGCGCCGCCGCGCTCTTCGGAACGGCGTGTCGAACCCCGAGGAAACGAGCCGGCTCGAGGCGGAGCGGCTCGCCAAGATCGAACGGATCCGGGCGCGCGGTGGCGAACCCTACCCGTGGACGTTCCCGGGTCGCGTCAGCACGGCGGAAGCTCGCGCGAAAGCTGCCGGACTCACCCCGGGAGCCGGGGGAGAGGGGACGGTCCGGGTCGCGGGAAGGGTCCGCTCGATCCGCGAGCATGGGAAGAGCTGCTTTGTCGACCTCGAGGACGCCGCAGGCTCCATCCAGCTCTTCTTGCGGGGCGAAGAGCTGGGCGAGCGGTACGCACGAGCCCTCGCGGAAATTGACCCGGGCGATATCGTCGGGGCCGACGGAGTTCCCACCGTCACGCGGCGGGGCGAGCCCTCGGTCATGGTGAGCTCGCTCGAGCTCCTTGCGAAAGCGATCCACCCTCCTCCCGACAAATACCACGGACTCAAGGACCCCGAGGCGCGACTGCGCCAGCGCTACGTCGAGCTGCTCGACTCTCCCGAGAGTCGGCTCCGCTTCCAGGGTCGGTACGAGCTTCTCCGTGAGATTCGCAGGTTCTTCGACTCCGAGGGGTTCATGGAGGCGGAGACGGCGGTCCTCGTTCCGGTCGCGGGCGGGGCCGTCGCCGCCCCGTTCACCACGCACTCTCGCTACCTCGACGTCGACCTGCAGCTGCGCATCTCTCTCGAGCTCCCGTTGAAGCGCCTCCTCGTAGGGGGGTTCGAGCGGGTGTTCGAGCTCGGTCAGGCGTTCCGGAACGAGGACCTCGACACGATCCACTCCCCCGAGTTCACGCTGCTCGAGGCGTACTGGGCGTACGCCGACTACCACGACATGCGCGGCCTCATCGAGAAGCTGTACGGCCAGCTCGCCGCGCACGTCGCCCGCCGGTTCCCCGAGCTGCCCGCCGCCTCGGCGGCGCCGGAGCTGTTCCGCGCCCCGTTCGCGCAGGTCGACTTCGTCGAGGCGCTCGAGGCTAAGATGGGCACGACGGGACTCCTCGAACGCTCGCGCGAGGAGCTCGGCGCACTCGCGCGCGCCGCAGGTGCCACCGTCCCCGAGGACTCTCCCGTGGGTGTCTTCCTCGACAAGCTGTTCGACCGGTACGTCGCTCCCGGCCTCGTGCGGCCGACGTTCGTGATGGACCACCCGCTCGCGACGACCCCGCTCGCCAAGCGCCACCGCAGCAAGCCCGGTCGCGTCGAGCGGTTCGAGCTATTCTGCGGTGAGCTCGAGCTGGCGAACGCGTACACCGAGCTCAACGACCCCGTCGAGCAGGAACGAAGGTTCCGCGCCCAGGCCGGGGGACGCGCCGAGGAGGCCTACGCCTTCGACGCCGACTTCGTCGAGGCGCTACGGTACGGCATGCCGCCGGCGACCGGCGTCGGGATCGGCGTCGACCGCGCCGTGATGCTTCTGCTCGGAGTCTCCTCCATCAAGGAGATCCGGCTCTTCCCGCAGACCCGCCCAAGGGCGGACACGGGGTAGCGCGGGGTCGATCGGACTACAGCGTGCCAGCGATCCGGCGGTCCCGTCGGCGCGCGAGGAAGATACCGGCCCCCGCGAGCACCGAGGCTGCCACGAGCGCTCCGAGGTAGATGGGAGCGCTGCCGCTCACGGTGCGGGGCAGGAGCGGCGCGGGCAAGGTGAGCAGGAACCGGGCGCTGCCGTTCACGCTCGAGCTCCCCTTGCCGGGGGCGGCGAGGGTGACCCGGTCGACGCTCGAGTTGGCGTAGAAGCTCCCGGACGTCACTCCGACGCTCCGGTTCGAGGCGCGCGCGGTGGAGTTCCAGGAGAGGGTCACCTGCGAGCCACCGGGTCCGGTCGCGCCTACGCTCCCGGTCGTCGAGGTGGACCAGACGATACCCCCCGGCGCGAGCGTGGCACCGGAGCAGGCAGCGGGGGAGAGGCTACCGGGGCAGGCGGAGAAACCGGTGCCGTTCGGGAAGGAGAACTGCATC
>JAKIWX010000096.1 GCA_022749845.1 Thermoplasmata archaeon | reverse complement strand
GCATCGGCCAGGGCTCGGCTTGCCCGCAATATCCCATCGGCCGAGTAGAGCGTTGGGTTCCTGTAGTAACCAAACGGGACGTTGAACTCTCCCCGCGAGTTCACCCGATAGAGTCCGTTGAAACACGTCTTGTTCAGAAAGACGATCCGCGCGGCCCGGGCTGGTGGGGAGAGCGCATCTGAAGGCTCTCGCCTCACGTCGTAAAAGTACTCCTTCTGATTCCGGCGTCTCGCGTGGGCGTCCAGCGCGGCCATGAGCCCCTCGGGGTCGTCCCGGACCGTGGTGTAGAGATGAATCAATTCAGCGTTCGTATCGGAAAGGGTCGCCAGTGATGGTCCGAGGTGGAAGTAGACGGCACCTCCCCCCAAAAATGGCTCGAAGTACCTGCCGTACTTCGCTGGGAAGTACTGTTCGAGTTGGGCAAGTAGCTGACCCTTCCCTCCGGCCCATTTCAAAAAAGGCGACGCTCGTCCATCCTCGAGAGCCGCCAGCGAGCCGGAACGGCGGGAAGGGTACTGGCGATTGACCATTCCCGCCCCGCTCCGAGTTGGGGTGTTGGGCACAAGTGGGGCTGGTTCATTCCCGTTCTTTCGCAAGCTGCCAAGCTTCGGGCCCAGACCTTGGCTAACGGTCAGAGCGGGCTCAAGAAATCCATCCAACCGCCGCCGATCAGCCGAACCGGATCTCTTCGTCGAGTTCTACCTCCGGCGTTGGGAGCCGAGGAAGACCAAACGCTTTAACCCCATCCGCCTCGAACCCCCAGCTTCCGCGCCCGGGACTGGGCCGGTCGGGCCCCCCTAATGGACCGCGCCACATACCAACGTCTCTACCAAACACTCGCCACGCCCGAGGATGTCAAGCGCATCGCCGAAGCGGAGAAGCTCGATGAGGAGCTACTCTTCGTCATCCATACACATCGCGTAACCCGGGATGCCACTCGCCGGTTCTACGTCATCAAGCGCCAGATGCCCCGCATCGCGAATCAGTGGCGACGCGGCGCGAGAATGCTCGAGATCGCCCGCGAATGGAACTTTCCCCCTGTGCTCACCGGCCAGCAGCTCCTCCAAGAGTTGCGGCTACCTCGCAAGAAAATCTGGTCGTTCTTCCTCAACCCTGAGACTGCCCCCGACGAGCGACTCCGGCGTGAGATCCGAGAGCTCCTCGACTCGGACATGATCTACTCTCCCCAGGGCATGGAGCTCCAGCGGGACCGAGGCCGGCGCGGGGAAGCGCGCCTGTACGGATGGCTCGAAAAGCACGGTGTTACGTACCGCACCGAGAAGGATCTACGAGGGAAGTTTACGAAGACCCCCGATGCGCTCCTCGACCACGCCATCACCCTGTTCGGCCGGAAGCTCAACTGGATCGAGTCGAAGGCGAACTTCGGCGACGACGTCGAACTCCGCCGGAACCTCCGCAAGCAGCTCGCGCCGTACACCGAGCTGTTCGGCGAAGGCGCGGTCGTCTACTGGTACGGTTACGTCGACGGGGCGACCTCGCCCCCGGGCATCCTCCTCTGGGATGGCCCGTCGATGGAGGCGCTCACGCCGCAGGTAGCAACTCTTCCGGCCGGCACTCCCGCTGCGCACCCGTCGTCAGGTCCCGCTCGACCACGACCCCACGCGCGTGCTCTCGGGGGGCCACGAGAATCGCCCGACGAGCCCTTCGACGAGCCGCCTCCTTGAGCTGACGCGAGAGCGAGCGACCCAGCAGGTCGCCATCTGCCGAAATGCCGGCGCGCCGGAGCTTCGCGACCCACTCGATGGCGACAGGGATGAGCTCGGGCGAGACCGCTACGACGTAGGTATCGAGCGGTGGCTCCCCCTCCGGCCAGCGGTCGTGGCTCCGGAGGAGGAGCTCGAGCGTCATGTCCCCGATCGCGAGGCCGCACGCCGGCGTGGGCGGTCCTCCGAAGAGCTCGATGAGTCGGTCATACCGGCCGCCCCCGAAAAGGGACCGGGCGTCCCCCTCCCGTGCGAACGCCTCGAAGACTGGACCGGTGTAGTAATCGAATCCCCGCACGATCGAGAGGTCGAGGCGGACGCGATCCTCGATTCCCGTGCGTGGAAGCAGCTCGAGGATGCGTCGGAGGCGAGCGACGCCTGCTGGACCCGGTTCGGGGAGAGCGAGGGCGTCGAGCTGTGCAAGGAACGCAGTGCTCTCGGCAGGGTCGACGCCCTCCGGGCCATGGTCGACAAGCTCCACGAGACGCTCGATGTTCGCCTCGGACAGGCCTGCTCCGCGTAGCTCCGCCCGAAACGCCTCCGCTGGTACTTTCCGCCGGTTGTCGAGCGCGCGGAAGAACCGCGGCCGGTCCGTCGCGCCTAGGAGCTTGGCCAGCGACTCCAACACCTCCCGGTCGTTGAGCCGAAACGCATAGAGTCCGGCGGCGCCGGCCTGGTCGAGCAGGAGACTCGCCGCTGCGAGGAGTTCGACCTCCGCTTCGACGCCGGCGGCCCCAAAGATGTCGAGGTTGAACTGGACGAATTCGCGGCCCCGGCCCGCTTGGGGCTCCTCATACCTCCAGAGCTTGGAGACCGTGAACCACTTCACCGGTAAGGGTTCCGCCTTCGCCCGCTCGGCGTAGATGCGGGCCACGGAGGGGGTCGATTCGGGAGCGAGCGCGACGTCCCTTCCGCCCTTGTCCTGGAACCCCCAAAGCTGGCTCGAAATCCCCTCGCCGCTCTTCACCCGGTAGAGTTCGAGGCTCTCGACACTCGGGGTTTCGAGCTCCTGGAACCCTGCTAGGCGCGCCGCGGCGCGCATCCTCCGGAGGAGTTCGCTCCGTGCGCCGGCGTCGGGAGGCAGTTGGTCTCGGAAACCGCGCAGCGGCGCGAACGGCACAGGGGCGGGAGCGGGATTCGGGTCTTAATGGCTCGGGGAGGAAGAGGAAGCGACCGCGCCGGTGTGCGCGACCTCGTCGCGGAAGCGTCGGTAGGCCGCGACCGCGCCACCGTAGTTCCTCTTCTCGAGCGCGCGCGCCATCTCGAGGGCATCGGTCTGCAACCTGGAGCTCGTGGCGTCCGGCGGCGGGTGGGTCCCGATCTCCGTCCGCAGCTCGGAGAGCCGCTGCGTGAGGAGCGGGGCACAGAGGTGCCACAGCGCGAGGGTCGAGCGCGCGAGGAGCGGCTCGGCGCCGCTTCGGTCGCCTGTCCGTGCCCGGCGGCGACCCTCAGAGAGCGGACCGAGCGCGGGCAAGGGATCGCCACCCAACTCTCGCACCGTCTCCGCGACGAGCTCCGCCTCCAGGGAGAGGATCCGCACCGTCTCCCACTCCTGTTCGAGAAGGTCGAGTCCCTCCTCGACCCTCCGCAGGCGCCGGTGCGTCCCCGTCAAATCGCCTCGGCCAAGCGCCTCGCGCGCGGAGTCGAGCTCGGCATCGGGCGTGGCGGTCTCGAGGAGCGCCGCGACCTCGTTTCTGCGTGCGTACGTCCTCTCGAGCTCCTCCGTGAGCCGCGCGGCGACTCGGACGAAGAGCTCCGCCCGAATCGTCTCAAAGCTCTGGGCGTCCGCGGCCGCGACGGCCGTGTGAAGGCGCGGCTCGAGCCCAGGGATTTCGAGGGCGAGCCTCCGCGCGAGCGTGACATACTCCTCCACCTGCCGCCTCGCGGACTGGAGCGGGTCCCCCGCCGAGAGCGCAGGGAGCTCGGGAAGTTCCGCTGGGGGCGAGGGCGGGTGGGGCGCGAGCGGTGGGATCGGGGAAGGGGCAGGGAACCGGGCCGGAGTGGAGAGGCTCGCCGCGCCCGGGTTCATCGTCGGAAGACCCACCGCAGCGACGATGGCGTTCGCCTCGGCGAGCGAGCTCCCCCCCGGGCTGTCGTCGCTGATCGCGGCCCGCACCGGCTCGAACAGAGCGCTCGAGAGACCGCACTGCGCGCAGGTGGCGCTTCCGGCCTCCGCTTCGAATCCGCAGGCAGGGCACTCCGTCACGACGGCTTCTTACCTCGACGCGGAGGGTAGCCGCCCGGCCAGGTTTCGGCCCGACTGAGGGCGCCCGGGCAGCCGGTATTCGTAGCCGAGCTTCATCGATCGGAGCCTCCGGATCCGCTCCTCGATAGGCGGGTGGGTTGAAAAGATGCCGACGAGTCCGCCGCCGCGCAGCGGGTTCACGATGCAGAGGCTTGCCGTCGCAGGCGTACCGATCGGGGTTGGGGATCGGTCGTTCGCGCGCTCGAGCTTCACGAGTGCGTCCGCGAGCGCGTTCGGGTCCCGGATCGTGCGGGCCCCCACCTCGTCCGCCCCTAGCTCACGGGACCGGGAGATGGCGAGCTGAAGGAGTAGGGCTGCGATCGGTGCCGTGATCACGGCGACGATGGCCACCACGCCGTTGTTGTTCCCGCGGTTTCCGCCACTCCCACCGAACAGGCTCGAGAACAGGAACGCCTGACCCAGGAAGGAGATGGCGCCCGCAATCGTGGCCGCGAAGGTCATCACCAGGATGTCTCGGTCCTTCACGTGCGCGAGCTCGTGCGCGAGCACGCCGCGGAGCTCGCGGTCGTCGCACATCCGGAGGATACCCTCCGTGGCGGCGACCACGGCATGCTCCGCGTTGCGTCCCGTGGCGAAGGCGTTCGGGGCCTGAGTGGGGATGATCGCAAGGCGGGGCCGGACGAGACCGAACTGGGGGGCGAGCTCGTCAACGATCCTCGCGAGGCGAGGTTGTTCCTCGGGCGTGACGATCTTCGCGCCCGAGGTCAGGAGGACAAACCTGTCGCACAGGAAGTACGAGAAAAGATTGAAGGCGAGCGCTACCGAAAGGGCCACGATCAGCCCTCCGAGGAGGCTCCCAAAGAGATACTCCCCGGCGAGCCCGCCCACAGTGACGAAGATGGCGATGATGGCGGCGAAGAGCGCCGCCGTCTTGAGGCCCGGAGCTACCATGGGAGAACCCGAGATGGCCGAAAACCGGTCAACGGTATAAATCGGTTCGCGCGCGCCGGAGTAACCGCACCGGCGAGGAGCGTCCGTCCACGGTCTCGGGGGCCCGGGGGGCCAGGTGCCTGCGTGCGGAAGGAGTCGGGTGGTACGTCCCGGGAAGCGGGGCAGGCTCGTTCGTCTTCACCTCACGGCGTTCGGGGGGGGACTTCCGGCGGCAGCGGACGCACCGGAACCCCCGGGACGTTCCAAGACTTCTCCCCCGGCCCCCGCACTCCGGGCACCTGGGATTGGAGGCCGGCACGGTTCTGGGGACGGTCCGGAGCAGCTCGATCCCCTCTAGTCGGAACGGTGGGCCTTCCGCGATCCCGCCCCAGGCCCGAAGCATGTCTCCCGATCGGAGCTGGCGAACGAGCCGGGGCAGGGTCTTGGTCGGCTCGAACGCGATGCACTCGATCTCCCGACCGCTCACCTTCTCGAGGAGCCGGAACCGCCAGTGCCCTCCCCTGAGCGAGGAGGGAGTCTCCGCGACGACCCCGTGGAGGAGGGCGGAGCTGAACGGTCGGAGCTCCTCGATGGGGAGTCGCCCGAGATGATCGCCGCTCCCCTGGTTGCTCTCGAAGACGGCCCAACGCTCTACCGGTTCGTTGGCGACGAGGTCCAGTGCCTGAGGTAGGTGCTCCGGCGAGGTCGCGCGAAGGCCGAACAGGATGGGGCAGGG
>JAKIWX010000095.1 GCA_022749845.1 Thermoplasmata archaeon | reverse complement strand
AGGGTTCCTCGCCGCCGGGTTCCTGCGAATCGGGATGAAGAACCGGCCCATCGCGATGGCGGTGGCCGCGAAGTCGGGGATCAATCCGAGCTCCAAGTTCGAGAAGGGCCAGATGGAGGCGAACCAGCCGGGGATTGGCAGGTTCGAGTAAGCGACTTTCTGGGAGCGACCCCTTAGACCGATGCCTGCGTGCAGAGCCTACTCGGCCGAGCGTGCCGAGCAACGCATAAGCAGCCCCGGGGGTTTGGACGACGGATGGCAGCGAGCCGGCCGCCGGCCACCTTCATCTCCGACCTGCGACCCTCGCGGATGGCTACCCTCGAGGCGACGGTCTCTCAGCTCGAGCCGGTCCGGGAGTTCGAGGCCCGAGACGGTCTCAAGAAGCGGGTTCGGAACGGTCGCCTCAAGGACGCGACGGGGGAAATCGCTCTCGTGCTGTGGGGAAACGAGGTGGACCTTGTTGGTGAAGGGGATCTTGTGCGAATCGTTGAGGGATGGGTCTCGGATTTCCGAGGTCGACCCCAGGTCTCCCTAGGACGTGCGGGAAAGCTCGAGAGGCTGGCTCGTACGGAGTCGCCAGGGAAGATCTGAGCCTTTCGCGAACCCGCTGGCCCCGGACACGGTGCGTCAGCAGAGCGTGTGGGAACTCCGGTGAATGACCCGCGGATGCAGGCAGCAATACCCGAATCCTTGCGCCAGTTCCCCCACTACTCGAGCATCAGAACTCGGCCGCAGGTCAAGTGATGCGCGGCCGCGGGATTCCATGAGGTATAAGGGGGCGAGCCTCGGGTCCCGACCAGGGCCGCACGAGGAGGTGAGCATAGGATGCGAACCACAGCTCTGCTGGTGCTGAGCTTGGTCGTACTTTCGTCTGGCTGCGTGACGATGGGGCACGCGCCGCGCGCTGCCGATGCACCCGTTCAGTCAAGCAGTGCCGCAGCTGCCCTCCACCCTCAATCCTCAGTCGTGGGCCTGATCGAGCTCGACGTAAAAAATCCGGGAAGCAGCCCGACCGGTGTCTACGACCAACATGTTCTCCTCGACAGCGCGAGGTTCGCGGGACTCCTGAACTCCAATTTGACGAACTTTCTCGCGACCTACGCCACAAACGGCACCTCCATCAATGGATGGATCGAGTCCGGTGCTTCCAACGCCTCCGTGAACACCTCGCTCTGGCTCCGACTCGGTTCCATCCCCGCCGAGGGGACGGCCTACATCGCGCTCGACTGCTACCCGAAGAGCTCCTTTGAGTTGACCGAATCGGGGACGATGGGTGAGAACCCGCTCATCTCCTCCACCTACGGGAAGTTCGATAACGGCTGGAGGGTGTTCAACCTCTACGACAATTTCACCGGTCACAGCCTCAGCAACCTTTGGTCGCTGCGCGGAGGCTGGACCACCACCGTCAACGACCGCTTCCAGGTAGGCGTCGTCCCTGGAACCGGTGCCAACATCACGAGCCGGCAGAGCTTTCCCTTCCCCGCCGCCGTCGATTTCTACGGCGACCTCTTCCAGACCTTCCCCGAGACGGCGTTCATCGTGGAGGGGATCGGGTCCGATGTGTGCACTAGCTGCCACTCTGGGGACGGTGTGGGGTGGGACTCGGCGGGATACTCTACAGGGCCTACACCCTATTCTGCCCAGTTCGGCTCGCAAAGTTTCGGCAATTCGGTCTTTTCGTCCCAGCAGTATGCCCTTTTCACGACCGAGGAGGACCTGGCGACAACCGCCACCTTCCAAGTCAACTACACCACCGTCACGTCGTGGGCGAACTACACTCCGGCCTCCCCGCTGCCGGTAGGTCTTGCCCTCTCCGGCTATCCGAGCGGGGGTCTTTCCAACATCCAAACCACCTATTGGATCCGGGAACGCAGCTTTCCGGCCGTCCAGCCGAACCTGTCGGTCTACGCGGCTCCGTCGATCGCTGCGCTCGTGAACCCTCCGACGCTTTCGGTAGGCCAGAGCCTCGAGATCCTCACCACGGTGGCGGACGGTTCGGCCCCCTACCGGTATGCCTACTGGGGCCTGCCTCCGGGTTGCACGAGCCTCAATGCCGCGGCCCTCTCCTGCGTTGTCTCTGCCGCAGGACAGTATCTCGTCGACGTTAATGCGACCGATGCGGCGGGTATCTACTCGAACGTCGAGGTGAACGTCACCGTTACTCCCGTCCCGGTGGTCCCGCTCACCGTTTCGCTCGTCGCAGCTCCGGCGGACGTGACGACAGGAAGCTCCCTTGCGCTGCTCGCGACGGTGAACGGCGGCGCCGGTCCGTACGCCTTCGTCTACTACGACCTTCCCTCGGGGTGCATCTCCGTCGACCGCGCCTCCTTCTCCTGCTCCCCGACTGCGACCGGCGTGTTCACCGCGATCGTCCAGGTCAACGATTCAACGCACGATTCGGCGGAGGCGAGCGCGAACGTCACGGTACGCGCTGCCCAAGGGAGCAATCCTTCCCCTCTCACGATTTCGTTCGTGGTAACTCCGGCGGAGGTCACGAGCGGCAGCCACATCGCCGTGCTTACCACAGTGACCGGTGGGGTCGGCCCTTACGCCTTCGCCTATTTCGGTCTCCCCAGCGGATGCGCCCCCGTTGACCGTGCCTCCTTCTCCTGTTCGCCGACCGGCAACGGCGTCTTCAGCGCGGAGGTGTACGTCTCCGATTCGACAGGCGCTTCGGTGAACGCCCGCGCGAACCTGACTGTGCTCGCCCCCGCCGGCAGCACGACCCCTTCGCCCTCGAACTCCTTGCCGGCGTGGGAACTGGGCGCCCTGTTCGGAGGGGTCGTGCTCGCTGTCGGGCTGGGAGCCGTTGCGGTTCTTCTAGCGCTTCGCCGGCCGCGCACTTAGTAGCGCTTCCGTTCCCGAGCGACGGCCGCCAAGCGGCCGGAAGCGGGATCCGGGCCGCCGCCCACCCGTTCCCAAGGTTTGGTGCGCCCTTGGGCCTTTCCGTGCACCATGGGAGCGAGCGGCGATTCAGGCGACGACCTACATCCGGACCCTCGAGACCGGACTCCCCGCGCTTCCCCTGCCGTTCTTCGACCCTCCCCTCGCTGTCCGTCCTCTACGGAGGGCAAAGGACCCGCCAAAGGACGGGCCGGCTCAGAGAACGACCTTCTTCTCGGGCGTGAGGAACTCCCGGCGTCGCTTGCCGGTCTCCATGTAGATCGTCTTCTCGGCGATCTTGCAGGCGTTGTCCGCGACCCGCTCGAGGTGGCGGGAGACGAGGACGTAGGTGAGGAGCTCGCGGGGCTCGGGCGGGTCGCCGTCGAGCACCTTCACGCACTCCTTGAGCACCTGGCGGTTGAGCTCGTCCACCTCGTCGTCCGCATCGAAGACGCGGCTCGCCTTCGCGAGGTCGCGGTGGACGAAGGCGTCGAGCGCGAGCTCCACCATCGCGGTCGCCTTCTCGGCCATCGTCCGCAGGAGCGGCCACGGGGCGAGGTGCGGCGCTCCCGGGTCGTCGATGGCGTAGAACGCGATGTCCAGCCCCAGTCTCCCGATCCGGTCGACGTAGGTGATGAGCTTGATCGCTGCCCCCAGGACGCGCACGTCGTGCGCCGCGGGCTGGCGCATTGCGAGGATGCGGATCGCCTCCTGCTCGATCTCCATGTCGAAAGCGTCGAGCTTGTCGTCGCGGCCCCGTACCTCGTTCGCGATCGCAGGGTCTCCCGTCTCCATCGCTTGCACGCCCCCGCGGACCATCTCGACGGCCCAGCGGCCCATCCCGTCGATGTCCTGGGTGAGCTTCGCGATCTCCGCGTCGATCGGCCGCATCGCCGGAGCGCCCGTGCCCTCGTTCATCCGAACCTTCCTGTGATGTACTCCTCGGTGAGCTTCTCCTTCGGACGCTCGAACATGTCCCCCGTGGGCCCGAACTCGATCAACTTCCCGAGGTAGAGGAACGCGGTGAACTCCGCGACCCGCGCGGCCTGTTGCATGTTGTGGGTCACGATGATGACCGTGTATTTCTCCTTCAGCGTGCGGATGAGCTGCTCGATCTTCGCCGTCGCGATCGGGTCGAGCGCCGAGCACGGCTCGTCCATCAGGAGCACCTCGGGCTCGACCGCGAGCGCCCGGGCGATGCATAGACGCTGCTGCTGGCCTCCCGAGAGCCGCACTCCGGGACCGTGGATGTTGTCCTTCACCTCGTCCCACAGCGCCGCACCCTTGAGGCTCCGGATCACCGCCTCGTCGAGCCGCGCGCGGTTGCGTTCGCCGTTCAACTTGAGTCCCGCCGCGACGTTGTCGTAGACGGACATCGTCGGGAACGGGTTCGGTTTCTGGAATACCATCCCGATCCGGCGCCGCACGAGCGTCGCGTCCATCTCGTAGAGGTCCTCGCCGTCGAGGATGGCGTGCCCCGTCACGGTCGCTCGCGGGGTCACCTCGTGCATCCGGTTGAGGCACCGGATGAGCGTCGACTTGCCGCAGCCCGACGGACCGATGATGGCCGTCACGGTCTTCGCGGGGAAGTCGAGGGAGACGGAGTCGATCGCCTTCTTCGGCCCGTAGAACGCCGAGAGGGCGTCGAGACGGAGCTTGCCGCCGTGGCCGGGGCTCGCGCCGGTCTCGGAAGATAGCGAGGCGGCAGGTGCGGAGGGGGCGGCTGCCGGCGTGTCCTCCATGCTAGCCGGTCCCCATCTTCTTCGCGTGTCGGTAGAGCACCATCCGTGCGCCCAAGTTGATCGGGAGCATGATGAGGATAAGGAAGAGCGCTGCGCCCCAGGCGTCCGCGGTCAGGTTGCCGAAGCCGCTCGTTCCCCAGTTGTAGATGATCGGGGGCAGCGCCTCGCTCGGGTGGTTGTAGCCCTGGAACCCGAGATGGTTGCCGAACGCGGTGAGGAGCAGCGGGGCCGCCTCGCTCCCCGCCCGAGAGAACGCGAGGATGGCACCGGTGAGGACGCTTCCGCTCGCCCCGCGCAGCACGATCCGGAGGGTCGTGCGGTAGCGCGGTATGCCGAGGGCGTAGCCCGCCTCGCGGAGCGTCTGCGGAACGAGCCGCAATCCCTCCTCGGTCGTGCGGGTGACGATGGGCAGCATGATGATGCCGAGCGCGAGCGAGCCCGCCGCCGCGCTGTAAACGGAGGCCGGGCCGACGACGGCGAGCACGAGGACGTAGACGAACACGCCGAGGACGATCGAGGGAAAGCCGCTCATCACATCCGCGACGAAGCTCACGAAGCGGCCGAACGGTCCGCGGGAGAACTCGGCAAGGTAGATCCCCGCGAAGATCCCGCCCGGGATGGAGATCACCGAGGCGAGGGCGAGCATCGCAAAGCTTCCCTCGATGGCGGGGCCGATCCCGCCGTAGGAGCAGTTGCCCGTCACCTTCTGGGTGCAGTAGAAGGTCGGCTCGGGCGCGGTGAGGAAGTGGACCGAGAAGACCTGGCCACCGTTGACCGCCGCCGTGTAGATGATGCTCACGAGCGGAACGAGGGCGACGACGACGCAGACGATGAGCAGCGAGCGCATCGTGTAGTCCTTCACCCGCCGGCGGGTGTGACGCTGGGGCATCATTCGACGGTCGCCCCGCCTCCGCCGGTACGGAAGAGGCCACGGACGAGCAGCCTCGCGAGCACGTTCACGAGCACCGTGATGATGAGGAGCACGAGCCCCGCCTCGATGAGGCCGGCCCGTTCGAGCGGGCTAAAGGAGTTGT
>JAKIWX010000094.1 GCA_022749845.1 Thermoplasmata archaeon | reverse complement strand
GTGAGCGCCGGTGCGGGCGGCCGGTATCTCGGACGACGGCGCGGCTAGCGCCGTCGCGTGCGGGCTTTCGTCTTGCGCGACCGGCGCCTGGGAGGAGCCGGCGCGGGTTGCAGGGCGAACAGCTCGAGCGCGAACCCGTCTGGGTCGAGCCAGGTGGAGGAGATGTACCCCGCACGGAGTTCGGGCCGCTCCTCACCGAAGAAGAGCGGGTAGATCCCCTCCCGCTCGAGGCCGCGCTCGATACGTAGCAACCGCTCGGGGCTCTCGACGCGGAAGGCGATGTGCTCGGCGAGGACCGGTTCCTCCCCCGTCGGCGGCGAGCGGGTCACCCGCGGCGGGCTGCCGCGCAGGAGCCACACCGATAGGAATTCGCTCTGGTAGACGGCGTGTTCGGGCGCTCGCGCGGAGCGGCGGAATCCGATACGAGTGAGGAGCCGGTCGTAGAACGGTACGCTCCGGTCGAGGTCCGCGACCTCGAGCGAAAGGTGACCCAACTCCGCGGTGGAACGTCGTGCCTTGGCTTGGCTCCAGACCCCGGATCGGGGTGGCAGTCGGCTAGAGGATGTGCCGATCGTACTCCGGAGAGGGAAGTTCGAGACCGATCGAAGTCATGAGGGGGGTGATCTCGCGGAGGTAGCGCTCCCGCGCCTCCTCGTTCGTCCACCGCTTGAGCCCCATCGCGATCGCTTTCTGGCTCGTCTCGGAGTGCGAGTGGCCGAACATGTCGAGGGCGCGAGGGAACCACTTCATCACCGCCTCCTGCGCCTCCTCCCGGGAGCCCGCGTACTTGGGACCGTCCTTCACCATGCGGCGCAGCACGTTGAGCCCGAAGTTGAGGTGCAGTTGCTCCTCGGAGAGCATGAGCGGCATCGCGCGGGCGAGCGGGCCGTAGGAGCACTCTTGGAAGGCCCGAAGCTGGTAGACTCCCACGCGGTCGACGAAGCAGCAGAACGCTCCGACGTCGCTCCAGCGGTCGAACTTCATGTTGAAGGCGTCGAGCTTGTGGTGCCCCTCCTGCTTCGTGAGGAGGTCGTCGATGTACTGCTGCCCCTCCTCCCCGAAGTCGCGGAGGATGCGGCAGGCCTGGAGGCCGTGGCGCGCTTCGTCGGCCACGATCCGCGCCTCGATCCACCGGTCCTCGAGCGTCGGGGCGCTGTCGAGCCAGGGACGGTGCTGCTGGATGGAGGCGAACTCGGTGTCCGCCTGCACGACCATGAGCCGGATGATCAGCTTCCGCATGTCCGCGGGGAGCTCGTCGGAGGTCTCGAACTTCCGTACCCCGACCGAGTCCCCCCAGAGGATCTCGCGGACCGGCTCGATCGTCCCGCCGTCCTTGAGGGTCTGGGAGTACCCCTTCTTTGCCGCCGGAGGCGGGGCGGGAGCGGGGCTAGGGGCCGTCGAGTTCGACGCCATTGGATTGTACGGGATTCTAAGCCCTAACGTCCCTTAAAGGTAGGCTTACGCTTCTCGGTGAACGCACCGATTCCTTCCTTCGCGTCCTCGGTGATGAACAGGCGATTCTGCAGCTCGCGCTCGAGCGCGAGCCCGCCCGTGAGGGGGAGCTCGACCCCCTCGAGGACGGCGCGCTTGATCAGGCTCACCGCGCGCGAGGGACCCCGCGCGAGCGCCTCCGCGTAGGCGGCGACGTCCGCCCGGAAGCTCTCCTTCGGGTAGAGGTAGTTGACGAGCCCGATCGCGAGCGCCTCTTCGGGGCTCAGGAGCCGCCCGGTGATCATGAGGTCGAGCGCCCGCGAGGTCCCGATGAGCCGCGGCAGCCGCTGCGTGCCGCCCGTGCCCGGAAGGACCCCCAAGGTGACCTCCGGAAGCCCGATCTTCCCGGACTCCTTCGCCATCATGCGTAGGTCGCAGGAGAGGGCGATCTCGAGCCCCCCGCCGACGCAGTGGCCGTTGATGGCCGCAATGACGACCTTCGGGGTGGACGCGAACTTGTTGAGCGTCTCCTGGCAGTGGAGACAGAACATCGCCTTGAAGTCGGGCTGGCTCGTCTTCAGCATCTCGATGTCGGCGCCCGCCGAGAAGAAGCCCGTTAGGCCGCTCGTGAGCACGACGACCTTCGCCGCCTCGTCGAAGCGCATCTCCTCGATCGCGAGGTCGAGCTCTTGCATCATCGCGAGGTCGTAGGTGTTCGCCTTGCCCTTCGCGATCTCGATCCAGCCGACGCCGTTCGCGACCTCGGTCCGGATGAACTTCCCCTGCATTGCCTTCGCACCCCGATGAGGGGGCGCGGAATCGGGCGTCGGGAATAAGGCTGACGGCGCTCGCGCGCGCTACGTCGGAACGACGGCGGCCGAAGGGGGGAGACGCTCCTGCACGCTGCCGTCCGGGAACCCCACGAGGACGCGGCTTGCGAGCCCGACGAACAGTCCCGATTCGACGACGCCGGGGAGCCGGCGAAGGCGCTCCTCGAGTCGGGCGGCGCTCGAGACCGGTTTCGCCGGCGTGAGATCGAGCACCTCGTTGCCGTTGTCCGTGAGGAACGGTTGGCCCTGGGTGTCGGCGCGGAGGACCGGGCCGAAGCCGTCCGCGCGGAGGGTGGGCAGGAGCGTCGGGCGGGCGAACGGGATGATCTCCACCGGAATGGGAACGCGGCTACCGACCCGGGGCACGAGCTTCGAGGAATCGACCACGATGACGAGCTCTCGCGCGAGGCGCGCGAGAAGCTTCTCCCGGAACAGCGCACCGCCGCCGCCTTTGGTGAGTTCGAGGCGGGGCGTCACCTCATCGGCGCCATCGATCATCAGGTCGAAGCTGTCCCCCTCCTCGAGGGAGCGCACGGGGAGCCCGAGGTCGTGCGCGAGCTTCTCGGTCGCCCGGGAGCTAGCAACCGTGGCGAGCCCCCCACCATCCGGGTACCGTTCCGCGAGCGCGCGGATGGCGAGGGTCGCGGTGGAACCCGTGCCGAGCGCGACCGTAGCGCCCCGCGGCACGCGCGTCGCGGCCGCGAGCGCAGCCGCGCCCTTGGCGCGCGCTACGTCACCGGACACGGCCGGCCCGGGGGATGCAGGCACATAAACCCGGCGGCGGGCCCGAATCCCGGCTCCCGTCCTACCCCAACGTACATGGGGAGGTGGACCGTCGCCCGCGGGATGCCGTCTACCAAGGCCCTGGAGACGGTCGTCCTCTCGCTCGGAGGCTCCGTCTTCCGCACCGGGACGGGGGATGCCGAGTACCTCCGGAAGCTGGCGGCCCTTCTGCGTGGCGTGGCGGTGCGGGCCAGGCTCGTGGTGACGACCGGAGGAGGTCGAACGGCGCGTGACTACATCGAGCTGGGCCGGGAGCTTGGACTCACCGACGTCGAGCTGGACGAGGTCGGGATTGATGTGACGCGCCTCCACGCCCGGCTTCTCGCGGCCCTGCTCGGTCCGCCGGTCCCCCCGGTTCCCGCCGGGAGCATTGCCGAGGCGGTGCGCGAGTCGCATCGCGGTACGACGGTCGTCCTCGGAGGGACCGAGCCCGGTCACACGACGGATGGGGTCGCCGCACTCCTCGCCACGAGACTGCGCGCGGTGCGGCTCGTGAACGCGACAAGCGTGAGCGGGCTCTTCGACCGTGATCCCCGCAAGGACCCGAAGGCAGTCCGTATCGACCGGATCGGCTGGGAGGAGTTCCGCGCGCGGCTCGTCGGGCTCGGACGGGCGAGACCCGGACAGGAGTTCGTGTTCGACCAGCTGGGAGCGGAGCTTCTCGCCCGCGCTCGCATCCCCATCTACATCGTAGACGGCCGGGATCTCGCGGAGCTAGAGTCGGCGCTGCTCGGTCGGGCCTTCCAGGGTACGCGCGTCGAGTAGTCCCGCGCGGCGAACCGTTTTCCGCGCGCGTTCCTCGGGCGGCCGATGCCCCGCATCGTTCTCCTTGGGCCCCCTGGCGTAGGGAAGGGGACGCAGGCCGGCCCGCTCGCGAAGACGCTCGGCGTCCCCCACCTCTCAACCGGCGAACTCCTCCGTGCGGCGGTCGCGGGAGGCACCCCCCTCGGCCGGGAGGCCGACGTGTACATGCGCGCGGGACGTCTCGTCCCGGACGAACTCGTCCTGCACATCCTGACCGAACGGCTCGAGGAACCGGACGCGCGGCCGGGGTTCGTGTTGGACGGCTATCCGCGCAACCGCTCGCAGGCGGAAACCCTGGCCCGACTCGTCCCGGTCGACATCGTGCTCTTCTTCGAGCTTCCGGAACACGCCCTGATCGAACGGCTCACGCTGCGCCGAAGCTGTCCGACCTGCGGACGGCTCTACAATCTTGCGACCCTGCCGCCCAAGGTGCCGGGACGATGCGACGAGGACGGCTCGCCCCTCCTCCAGCGAAGCGACGACGCGCCCGAGGCGGTCCGGACGCGGCTCCGGACCTACCGCGAGCAGACCGAACCACTCCTCGAATTCTACCGTTCGACGGGCCAGCTCCGGAGCATCGATGCATCCGGCACGACGACGGAAGTGGGCCACCGGCTCCGAGAGGCCCTCGACCGGCCAAACCCTTAAGCCGCGCACCCCCGTGGCCGGCCCGGGTCCCGGCTTAGCTCAGTGGTAGAGCGGGGGACTGTAGTCGAGACCGCCGGTCACCGGCGGCCCCCGCAGGTATCCTCAGGTCGCCTGTTCGAGTCAGGCAGCCGGGACTTCCCGCTGGTGCGGGTTTCCGAGCGACCTTATCGCCGCGCCGGCACTCGAATCTACGCATGGAGACGCTCGGCCCTGCGGACTTCGAGGGCGCGAGGCTGCGCCGACCGGGGACGGTGGTCGTCTGCTTCGAAGCTACGTGGTGCGGGTTCTGCCACCGATTCGTGCCCACGTTCGTCGCGAAGGAAGGGAAGCTCCCTGCGACGCTCGCCCTCGCCGACATCTCGAACGAAGAGAATCCGTTGTGGGAGCTGTTCGGGATCGAAGTCGTCCCCGCCCTCATCGCGTTCCGCGAGGGATCGGCAGTCTGGAGGATCGATTCTCCCCTGATGGTGGGGCTCGACGACCGGGCGCTTCGGACGATGGAGGAGCGTCTGCGCGCTCCGTCCAGCGGATAGGTCCGAACGCGAAAGAAGGAGCGATGCGGTTGCCGGGATTCGAACCCGGGTAGGTAGCTTGGGAAGCTACCGTCCTAACCACTAGACCACAACCGCGCGCTCGCAGGGGAGGGTCCGACCCTCAAGAGGATTGTGCGGGACTAGAGGAGAAGCCCGACCGATTCGGAAGGGATGGCGGGGGCGGCCGCGACGAGGTCGGAGTTCGAGACGATGCCGCTCGCACCCGTCGAATAGTAGCCGGCCTTCCGGAGCGCCTCAAGGGCGCGCTTGGTGTTGCTAACCCCGAGCGCGACGAGCACGCGCGCGCCCTCCCGCTGGACGAGCAGCGTCACGAAGCTGATGTTGATCTTCGCCTCGGCGAGGCAGTCGAGCACCTGCAGGAGGCTTCCCGTGCGTTCCTCGAGATGAACGGGGAGCAGCTCCCCTGTGGTGGGCTCGTAGCCCGCCTTCCCGAGGAGCCGAACGGCACGGGTGGGGTCGCTCACGATGAGCCGGACCGTCCCCCGTCGGGAGGTCGCCTCGACCGAGATGGCGGCGAGGTTGATTCGGTTCTCGGCGAGGAGGCGCGCGACGCGTGCGAGCGCGCCCGGTCGGTTCGGGAGTCGGAAGGAGATTTCGAGGAGTCCCATGGGTTCCTCGCTGCGACCCGCGCCGGGCCCAAAACTCTAGCCCCTGCAACGGAACCTGCCGCAGAGGATTCCG
>JAKIWX010000093.1 GCA_022749845.1 Thermoplasmata archaeon | reverse complement strand
TGCACCGTCGGAAGAACAGTTCCACCTCCGGCCGAAGACCCGTTTCGAGGAAACGGCGGGCATGGCGTAGTGCGCCGTCCGAGAACCGCTTCCAGAGCGCCTCGTCGGTCATCCACGCCCCCAGCGTCCGGGCGTACGCCTGGATATCACCGGAGTGGACGCGCACCCCGTTCACCCCTTCCTCGAGCGGTTCGGGCGGCGTTCCCTCGTTCGCCACCGTAGGCACGCCGCAGAGCCCCGCCTCGGGGATCGTCCAGCCGAACCCCTCGATGGGGCTGTGGATGGTGAGCGCTTTCGACGTGAGCAGCGTCTCGAACTTCTCGGCGTCCGAGACGTTCGTGTGGAGCAGGATGCCGGCGCTCCCGGGCGACTCGCGCACACGTCGCTCGAGGGAGGCGAGGTAGCCCGGGTCGTCCTTGCGCCCCATCATCACGAGCTCCGCGTCGGGGAGCTGCTTGCGGAGCGCCTCGAGGACCTCGATCGCCTCGTCGAACCGCTTGTAGGGGCGGAAGTTCCCGAGGCAGACGAACCGGTTCCGGCGCTCGCCGAAGCTCCTGCCGCCGTCGAGCCCCCGGCGGGCGAGCACCTTCGGCTGATGGATCTCGACGTGCTGGGCGGAGATACCGGAGCCGATCAGCCACTCCCGGGTCCGCTCGGACGGGGTGAGGAGGTACCCGGCCCGATACGCTCTCACCAGGAACGATTGGACCACGCCCGCAAGCCGGGCCACCGTCGGCCCGTAGGCGGCACGGAACAGCGGGCGGTTGTCCTGATACCACATCCCCACGCACGGCCGGCGAGAGAGTAGGATGGCGAGGAACGGGGTCCGTTCGCCCCCGATCACCTCCTCCACCACGAGGTCATACCGGGAGGCCCGACCCAGGAGGAACCTAGACCATACGACCGGGGCGAGCAACCGAGTCGGTGCGAGGCGCTCTACGTCCACCCCCTCCCGCTGCTCCCGGTGCGGCAGGCCCGGGGAGGAGCAACACCAAAGCTGTACGGCGTGGCCGGCGCGTACGAGCTCGAGCCCCAGGAGGGAAAGGTGAAGATCGCCGCCGGCAGCGCGCGGATTGCGCGGGTCGCGCGCGGCGACGATGAGTACCCGGAGCGGGCGGGCGACGGCCCCCTCCGTCGACGGTACTGTTCTCGCCTCCCCCGGCTGCGACGACGCTGGCACGACTCCCCGACTACACGTACCCCCAGCCGCGAAGACGTTCCTCGATGTCGGGCGCGAGCGGTACCGGTCGGGACTGCGTCATCCGTTGGCCGATCCCAGTCGCAGATTCCTTGAGCCGGGTCACGAACTCCGGCGTATCCCCCCAGCGGTTCGTAAGCTCTCCCGGATCGCTCGAGAGCTCGTAGGCCTGCGTCTCGTCGCGGGTCGCATCGTAGACGAGCTTCCACTCGTCGGCGTAGGCGACGACGCGGATCCGGTCGAACTCGGGTTTCCGCTCGACGGGAACCGCCTTCTTGAGGTGGTTCCAGACGAGGCCGTCCGAGACGGCGAACAACGGCGCGGGTCGCGGGGCGTCGATGAGATCCTGGAGAGGAATGGCGGAAGGCATGCTCATGCCGTTCGTTCCGGCTTCACGCAGGAGGGTAGGGGCCACGTCGATCAGGCTCGCCCATCCCTTCCCCTCCACCGCGCGGCCGGTCCCGCCCACCGGCCGGTAAATGAGCGGGATGCGGAGCATCGGGTCGATCACTCCGTTCAGGTGGAACAGTTCTCCGTGCTCTCCGAACGCCTGCCCATGGTCGCTCGTGGCCACGAGGGCCGTGTTCTCCCACCGCCCCGCCGCCTGGAACGCCTCCACGATGCTCCGTAGGCGATGATCGAGGTTCCGGACCATCTGCCGATAGAGGCCGCGTAGTATCCCGAGCTCCTCCGCGGTGGGTTTCCAGCTTCCGGCGATGCACCGGACGAAGTCCTGGCGCACGCGCGCGGTCCGCCACCAGCTCCCGAGCCCCTCCCGCGCGCCGGCGGCCGCGAAGTACGGCTCGTGCGTGTCGCAGAGATTGATGGCGCAGAACACCGGCGCGTCCTTCGGCTGACGCGCGAGCCACTCGGCGAGGGAGGGTTCGATCCACGGCGCCGTCGAGACGTCGCGCGCGCCGTCGCCCTTCGCGAGGCGCTGGTGGACGGTGTCGGCGACATCGAACAGGAACGGATACCGGTAGGCGGCCTCGGTGGCGTTGATCACGATCTTCCCGAGCGCCCCGTCCCGAAACCGTTCGAGGAGCTTCGCCTCGCTCGCGACGGCTCGGGTCGAGCACGGGGGCGAGTCGATCCGGGCACGGCGAATGTACGACTCCCACCATCCCCCCCAGCCGGCCTCGTCAAAACCATCGACGAGCCCGAACCGTGGGCAGAGGAGTGTGTTGGCGGAGAGGAGGAGCGAGCGGTACCCTTTCGCCCCCAAAGCGGCCGGCAAGCGTGGGACGCTCGGCTCCAGGACCAGGTTCGCGTGGGCGTGGCACCCGTGCTCCCACGGGTAGAGCCCGGTGAACGCACTCGCGTGGGCGGGTATCGTCCAGGGGACGACGGTGGCGGCGTGAGGAAATCGGACCGAGTCGTTGAGAAGGCTCGTCGTGAACGGCATCTCGGAGACGGGGGAGGTTCCCCCGGGATAGTCCGAGGCTCTCAGGGCATCGAAGATGACGACCAGAAAGTTGGGGGACTGCGCGGGCTGAGGGCTCATCGGAGGCCGGCCCAACCCCCGGGGGGTACGACCGCGCCGCGCTGTCGGGTCCGGAGAAGCTCCAGGACGCCTCGCACGACGGACCCCCGCTCGGAGGCAGCACCTGCCTCGAGGCGAGCTGCACATCCACCCGGAGTACGAATGCGCATAGCTTCGTACTCGTCGACCCGCCCTAATAACATTGTTCGCAAGGGTCGCGCCCGCCCGAGGGTCGGCGTCCCTCAATCGCGGGTCCGATTTCGCGGCGAACCTCCGCGGGGGGCGCTGCGGCCCAGCGGCGGCTCCGCCCGGGTTGGTGGGAGCTAGGGCCTCGCCTGGTCGCCGAAGTACGGTGGGGGCCCGGCGAGGGAGAGGGAGAGAGCGCCCACGTAGATCGCAAAGCTGGGCCCGAGCGAGACCCCGACGGAGCTCAGCGTCCCGAAGCCGGTAACCGTGACGGTCAGGGAGGAGTTCTCCGTCACCCAACTGCCCTGGGAGCCGGACATGATCGAGACGTTGGCACTCGCCACGACCTCCGGCGACTGCCGCACGAACACGTAGGCGTAGTGGTGGCCAGCGGAGCTGTTGAGGTACTGGACCGGGTCGATCACGATCGGGGTCCACAACGGCCGGAAGGAGAACAACGGGAGGAGCGAGCTTGAGTGGACCCGAAAGCTCACGTTGAGGGTGTAGGTCCCTGGAGTGACGAAGCTCACGGACGGACCTCGCCAGAAGTTGACCCCCGAGGTCCCCCCGTTCACGTAGTAGAGCGACTCGTTCTCGTTCACGGCCGTGCTGAAGCGGGTCGCTAGCCTCGACCCGTGGAAGATCGCGCTGCTCCCCGACCAGAATCCGGGAAGCGGAGCTTGGGTCCAGCCGCGCTCGAGCAAGTACACGCCGTCCGAGCAGACGACGGTGCCAAAGCCGGTGAAGTTGCCGAAATAGAGGATGAGCTGGGCCGGGTACTGGTCGATCGTGAAGTCGAGCAGCACGAAGGAGGATTCGTTGATGAACGCGTCGAGGGAGCCCCAGTAGCTGCTGTTCCCGGCGAACAGCTGCGTCGTGGGCAGTACGTACGCGCTGGGCCGGTCGGAGACCTGGGGGAACAGGTGCGCGGTCGTCAAGACTCCCGCCTGGCTTGGGATCAGCTGGATCGCACGGTCGAGGAGCTGGGTGTGCGGCGTCGGAGAGGGGATGCCGTACTGGATCGAGGAGAGGCCGGCGACCGGAGCTGTGGTGAGAGGATTGGCCACCACGAGGCAGAGGAGGACCGCGAGGCCGAGCGAGGCCGGCAGGATCGACTCCTCCCGACCCGGGAGCGTCCACCTGCGCGGCGGCTCGGGGGCGACGGGTGCGGGCTGCCCGAACTCCCGCGCGAACAAGGAGCGCAGGTAGACGACCCCCCCGATCGCGCCGGCGAACAGGAAGGGGCTCACGTACCCGAGGTACTGGCTGCCGAGCGAGTACATCGGCGGGAAGTTGCTCAGCAGGGCGAGGGCGAGCCAGAACGCCACCGGCAACGAGTAGCGGAGCTCGCCGAAGAGGGGGAAGAAGGCGAGGCATCCGACCAAGATGAGGCTGTAGAGGAGCTTCGTCGAGCCCGCGTGAGCGAGCGCCGCCCCCGCCGCGCTGGGATTCAGCAGCGCCCGAGGGATGACATCGAAGAAGGAGGACGCGCCGAGCACCGTGTAGTGGCTCTGGTAGCCCACGCCGAAGGTCCCCCCGGCGGGGTTGAAGGCGCGGACCGCCTCGAAGGCCAGGAGGTACCATCCGATCGTGAGGGCGCAGGCCCCGAACCAGAGCAGCCTCTCCGACCGGCGATCGGCGGTCGGCGCCCGACGAGGGCCCCAGTAGGCTCCGACGAGGGCGAGGAACGCGCTGAGCCCCAAGAGCGGGGCGACGGTCTCTATCGAGGCGAGGGCGAGCGCCCAGAACACGAAGAAGCCCACCCGTCGCTTCACCGTCAGGAAGTAGAATGCGGAGAGGACGAAGAACGGCAGGAACACCTCCATGTCGAAGCTGAGCCAGTCGAGCGTCATGGTGAGCGGAGAGAGCAGGTAGGCGAGACCGAATCCGACACCCCACTTCGCCGACCCGAGTCGGTGTTGGGCGATGCCGTAAACTGGGAACGCCGCGAGGCCGAGCGCGGTCACCTTGAACACGAGAAGGGTGGTCGGCGCGGGGGCGAGAGCGTAGAACGGAAGGAGCACGAAGAGGAACGGCGAGAAGTGCACCGCGAAGAAGGTCCCGTTCGTACCGGCGGGAATGTTGGAGGTGTAGTAGAACAACTTGTGGTCGAAGGCGGCGGTGTAGAACGATTGGTTGAACGAGCCGAAATCCTGCGAGAACGTGTAGTAGGCGCCGTAGGCGAGGATCTGGGCCCAGGAAAACACCACGATGTCGACGAGGACCGAGAGCGCGAGGATGCAGAGCCAACGGTTCGGTCTCTCGAGACCCAGCAACTCGAAGATCCGGGTGACCCGCTCGCGGAGCCCTCGTACCGGGCGAGCAGCCGATGGGCCATCGGTCGGCAGCTCCGCAGGGGTCCAAGGCGAGGGTGTCTCGGGGTTGGTGCTTGCGGGTTCCGTGCCGATCACTGTCCCCCCTCGTTCGGTCCGCCTACCGCGGGGGGGCTAGTGTTCCGAGAGTACGAGCCTGATGGAATCGCCGGAGTGGAGCGGGTCCCCGGCATCGCACCGGGCCGGAGGACGGTTGGGAGCCTGCCCGAGCGCTGGCTTCCCCGCGCCCCCGACACACGTTCGACACCCAATGCTCCGCTCATGGCTTCGGAGGAGGCGATCTTCCCGCCGGTGGAACCGAGGGCGCCGCAGGGGAGGCCGTGGGGGGTGCAGAGGTCGGGGCACCTCGGGTACTCGCGACTGGGGAGCCCGAACTCGAGGAGCGCAGCTTCTTCCGGAGGATGACGACGACGCGTACTAGCCCCCCGAGGAGCAGCAACCCCTCGACAGCGTACTGCCACACGGCGGTGCCGGGCGCCACCGAGGCCGTCACCGTGAGGGTCGTGTGCGCGCTCGTGCTCAGGTTGTCCGCGTCGGTGA
>JAKIWX010000092.1 GCA_022749845.1 Thermoplasmata archaeon | reverse complement strand
GATGTCGGCCGAGGTTTCGTACAAGGCCAGCACCAAGGTGTTCACGACGAGCCTGACCGACGTGACCACCGGCAAGACCTCGTCGCATTCGCGGACGTTCTCGAGCGCCGTGCGCAGCTCGGCCGAGTGGATCGTCGAGGATGACTCGAACGGCGGCCCATCGGGCGGGATTACCCCGTTCGGAAGCGTGACCTTCCGGAACGCCCACGCGACGATCTCCGGCACCTCGGGGAGCATCAGTGCCTTCTCCAAGGTGTTTGCCATCAGCATGACCGATGCCTTGGTCATCGACGCTGCCCCTTCCGGCCTCTCGTTCGGGGGCACGACCTTCAAGGTCACCTGGAAGAGCCGGTAGCGCCTCCGACCGAGGGCCGCTCCGGGGTTCCGAGGGACGCTCCGGGGTTCGCAGATCGCCCTGCGGCGAGCCCCCCCTCGCTGCGCGATTTCGGTTGCGCACCGATGGAAGGGTCAGGATCCGAGTGCCGCTTCCCTCAGCGACCGCTTAGCTCCGCGTCCTCACGAGGAAGCGCGGGTACTCGCGGTGAAGCAGCGGCTGCGGGACGCCTCAAGGAGTCATGCCAGCCATTTCGGCGTGACAACCCGAGCCCACTCTGGGTCGGTCCAGTTCCGGTGCCGCAGGATTGCGAGGCCTTGCTCTGCGCTCACGACCCAAGGTCCACCTCGCTGGGCGGTCCCGTCCTTCGCCATGAGGATGATGTAGCCCCGGCCGTACTGCATCTTGGACGGGATGAGCTCCGCCCAGGGGATCATCGTCGACCGAGTCTTGCGAACAAAGGTCACCCCGCCGTCCGAGACTCCGACCGTGTCGACGTCCACCCGGTTCCCGAGAGCCTGGAACGTGGCGAAGGCAAACACCTTGGAGCCTAGGGTGGGCCGCTTGGCCGTCGGAATCCAGCGAACCTCGAGATCTTGGGGAAGGGGCGCCTCGGCCACGTCCCGTCGATACCAAGCCTGAGGATAGGGTCTCTCGGCTAGCGCCGAGTTCGGTGAAAGGAGAGTCGGGCACGATCCTGGTCAATGTCTCGGAGAAACGCGGGGAGGCCCCAGGATGGTCGTGAGACCCGACCCGGGTTCAGAGGTTGGCTTCGGCCCCAAGGGGGGACGGATCGCCCATTCCTGTCCCCCGTGGGGAAGTCGTCGGGGCGACCCAGAACGGTTCGAAGACCGAGTCCACCGTCCCGCGACCGGCAACGGGTGGGGCGGCTGTGTCCTTCTGGACGACCTCGAATCGCCGCTTCTGGCGGGTGAGCATTCCGGCCCACACCGATACGCCGTCGGTAAGCGCTCCGGCAATCCCGTTCACGACCACCTTCCACAAGTTGGGGCGGGGTGCGACGTACTCCCGGTGGAGCTCGTAGCCGATCACGTAGCTCATCACCATGATCGCCCAGACGATGCCCGCGAGGAATCCCCCCAGGGGCACGATCGCCCCGAACCCGAGCGCGAGCGAGGCACCGATGGCGATCGTCGAGACCCCCGCGCACATCCAGGAACCGAGCCCATAGGCCAGCACCGCCCGTCGGACGGCCGGCAGCTCGAGATGGAGCCAGGCCGCGCGCAGGTTCCAGACCCAGCGTCGCCGCTGCTTGATCTGATCCATCAGGTTGAGGGGCGATTGTTCGTAGGCGAACCCCTTGAGGATGTGGAAGATGTCGGGGAACCGCTCCCGGACGCGGACTTCGAAGACGAAATCCTCGCTCACGATGAGGTTCTCTCCGATGTCGTAGCCCACCTCCTCCTCGACATCCGCCCGAACGATGTAGTGCGAACCGTGGAAGCCCGACAGGACGTTCCTGCGGCTCGTCAGGGCGTACAGACCCCGAATGTCGTCCTTCGCACGGTTGAAATCTGCGACGAAGGAGGCACGGAAGTCATCGCCCTTCTGAGGGTAGATGATGATGCCCATACCGACGGCCTTCGTTCCCATGTGCTCGCGGAGGAACTCGTCGATCCCAAGGACCGTGTCCTCACCGATCGCCGTCTCGTCGTCGTGGTGATAGACCCAGGTCTCGGCGAGCGGAAGCGCCTCGCTCCGGCGCACTTGAACCGAGAACTGGAGCGCCCGGCTCTTCCGGAGCGCTCCGCCCTCCGTGCGGTAGGAAGTAGGCACGACAATGAGACGGACCCCGTCGTCGCGAAGTTGGTCCAGCGCCTCCCGGTTCGGGCCGTACCCCCACTCCTCGACCACGAGCCAGATTTGCGATTGGAAGCAGACCTCCGGATGTGCCCGGGTCCAGTAGAGAACCGACCGGGCGGTGTTGACCACCGTCTCCGCGTTCACTCCGGTGCTAGTGATCTGGAACTGGACGATAGGACCGCCGATCCCCTCCCAGGGGGAGGGGGGAGCGAGCAGGAACCTCTTCGGATGAAACCAGAAGAGGTAGGCGAATAGCGACACGAGAATGAGTGGAACAGGGAAAGCCCAGACGAGCGTCAGCCACTCCAGCGGGCGCATATGCCCGGAGACGCGTTGCGAAAACGGTGGAATGAGGAGAAGCCCGATGGCGCTCAGTGCCACAACGACGATCGCGTATTTCCAGCGGAACGTCGCGACCCGTTGGATGGTTCTGTTGTACCGGTCGAGCGTGTAGCGTGCGTAAGAGGGCTCCGACACAGGTGATTTTCCCGGCTGGCGAGCCGCCCTCCCCCGCGGGGTTGAAGCCCGGAGGAAGCGGGGCGCGAGGGCCGATCCGGTGGACCATCTGCGAGGAACTGGGAGATAAGTCTGCCGCCGGAAAAAAATCACAAGTCTAAGTTCAAAGCAAGGTGCGTCAGGTGCGGCCCGCTCGCACCGAGCTTGGCCGTCGTGAAGCTCGTCGAGTTACCAGTTCCACGTGATGACGGGGGTCCGGCTGGTCGACCAAGATTCACTACAAGCGGGCGCGACCGGGTTGCCGAAGTGGTTCGGCGACCGCCTAGGGACGGGGAGCAATCTCGGATTGCTGGTAGCGACGCGAGCCTAGGGAACGAGCCGGTGCTCTGGGCGCGGATGTTGCGGCGGCGCGCAAGCCGGACATCGACGTTGACTTGATGGGAACAAATTGTCGGGATCCGCGGACTTCACCGTCTCATGGGCGGTGAGAGGTCCGCGCAAGCAATCCCTTGGGCTCTACTCAGTAACCGACCGTGGGCGGTCGTTACCTCTTCTTGCTCTTCTTCTTCTTTGACTTCGTCGTCTTCTTCGCCATGACGGCCGGAGAAGGCACATGCCTACATTAAAAGGCTGCTAAGGCCGGCGCTCACTGCGCAGCCACGCCAGCGATCCTGTGGCTCAGCAATCTAGGGTTCCGCCCGCCACTGGGACCGGTAGTACGCTTTCAGCGCTGCGAGAAGAGCGGTCCGGATTCATGTCCTGGTGCGAGGCAAGAGTCTGATCCTGCTTGGTACGGAAGCCAACTGGTTCGAGGATGCAAGGGTCCTAGGGATTCGGAAAGTCGAAAGACGCGCGAAAAGGTACGTCGACCCGATCCGCCCATGGGCAGCGCGACGGAGCTCGCGAGGAGGCTCGGAGGGCGCAGAAGGACGGTGTTCAACTGGCGGCGAGAGTCCATGAAAGGGAAATGCCAGGGGCGTCGCCCTAGTGTTCGGCGCGGAACCGGTTGCCATTTCCCAGTGACTTGGCGTCCGGGATAGCTCGCAGGTAGGCGGGCTTCAGCGCTTCGAAGTCCTCGGCCGCGAGGGCCAACCCGTTCGAAGATCGACGAGGAGCACGGGAGCCGCTAGCCTTCTCGCTCGCTGGAACCCCTGCGGCAGAGGGGGTGCCGTGCGGGCGGCGGCCCAACCGCCAGCCCGCTCCGGGACCGCGACGCACCATGGGCGTCGGAGGTGCGCTGGCCCCGGGCGAGTCCGGATACTAGATCCGGCGCGAAGGGCTTCCCGTCGTTTCGTTTAGGGCGTCTCGTGGTGGAGCTTGCACCAGGCTTCGTACTTGGCGCTCGCCGCGTCGAGGGCCTTGTTGTAGGCCGCCTCGGCGAGGTCCGCCTTCGCCTGGGCATGAGCGTGGGTGGCTTGTTTCCAGGTCCGGATGAACGGTTCCATCGTTCGATCGAGTGAGGCGAGCGCCACTTCCTTAGGCGTAAGCACAGCCTTCGGCCGAGTGTCCATCGATGACCCGCCACTCCTCTTCGTGCTCTTCACGTGCTTTGTTTCCATTGTCCTAACCTCACTTGCCTTCCATGACGCTCTTCGATTCGTGCTCCGACGTTTGCGCTCCGAGCAGGGACTCGTCCCGAGCTCGCGCGTTCTCGCGCGAGTGGTCTTGAGTTCCGCTACGTTACACAGAGTCTTCGCAAAGGAGTACTGGCATCGGCAGAAGATGAGGGTTGGGGGCGGCTAGCCGTTCGGCTTCCATCGCTCCTTAGCGCTGTCGAAGTTGCTCCTCGAGCTCCGTCCGGACGATCATGGATGGGCCAGCCATCGTTCCGCCGTGAACTGAGCCGCGGAGCCAACCAAAACGGCTCCGAGGGCTAGGGAACTCTGGGGACCGAGAAGTTCCTGACTGAACCGCTGACGAAGCGTGTTTCTCCGAGGTCAGCAAGCCTTGAAATGCCCCTCGAATCTCGTCGACCCGTCTCATGAGCGAACCTGGGTCATCGGAGGTGGCCGTTCCCACCCCCGCCGACGTAGTGGTAGACGCGCGGGAACTCCGGATGGTATATTCTGCCACGAGACCAGGGGAGAAGGGCACCGTCGCTGTGGACGGCGTCAGCTTTCAAGTCCGGCGGGGCGAGATCTTCGGCTTCCTCGGGCCGAACGGCGCCGGCAAGACCACCACGATCTCGATTCTGACCACGCTCCTAGCCCCGACCTCGGGAGGGGCTCACATCGAGGGGATCGACGTCCTTGAGCGACCCCTGGACGTCCGTCGGAAGCTGGGACTCGTCTTCCAGAAGTCGACCGCCGACGAGGAGCTGACCGGCCGCGAGAATATGAGCATCGAAGCCGGCCTCTACGGGCTCTCCGGCGCGGCGGTTAACGCTCACGTGAGCGAGCTCCTCGCCCAGATGGAGCTCGCCCCCTCGGCGGACAAGCTCGTCAAGACCTACTCTGGCGGCATGCGCCGGCGGCTCGAACTCGCCGTCGGAATCGTCCACAATCCCCGGCTCCTTTTCCTCGACGAGCCCACGCTCGGGCTCGACCCGCAAGGCCGCGCCGGCTTCTGGCGGTACATCCGGGCGCTCCGCGACACCAAGGGCCTCACCGTGTTCATGACCACCCACTACCTCGAGGAGGCCGACCAGCTCTGCGACCGGATCGCCGTGATCGACCAGGGTAAGATCATCGCCCTCGGGACCCCGCGCGAGCTCAAGGACAGCGTCGGCGGCGACACGCTCGAGCTCTCGCTCGCGCCCGGCGCGAAGGACCCGAGCGGATTGCTGGGCGCGTTGCCGGGCGTGACGTCCGTCACCCGGACGGGGAACACCTATCGGGCGAAGTGCTCCAACGGGGAGGCGCTCGTGCCGAAGACCGTGATGTCGCTCTCCCAGGCCGGCATCGACGTCCTCGGGGTCGCCGTGATCAAGCCGACGCTCGACGAGGTCTTCCTCGGCCTCACCGGACACGCCTACCGGGAGGAGGGCGAAGCGCCGGCGGCCGTGACCGGCCCGGACGCGGGGGCCGCGACCGCGGCGGGAGGCGCCTGATGCTTCTGCCCGCGGCCTCGCTCATCCGCCGAGAGTATCTCCGCTGGATCCGGGCCCCTACCTGGGTCATCTCGGGGCTCATGAGCCCCATTCTCTACCTCCTCCTGTTCGGGCAGGCGTTCGACCTCGGCAAGCTTCTG
>JAKIWX010000091.1 GCA_022749845.1 Thermoplasmata archaeon | reverse complement strand
TCGCTCGCGCCCGGCGCGAAGGACCCGAGCGGATTGCTGGGCGCGTTGCCGGGCGTGACGTCCGTCACCCGGACGGGGAACACCTATCGGGCGAAGTGCTCCAACGGGGAAGCGCTCGTGCCGAAGACCGTGATGTCGCTCTCCCAGGCCGGCATCGACGTCCTCGGGGTCGCCGTGATCAAGCCGACGCTCGACGAGGTCTTCCTCGGCCTCACCGGTCACGCCTACCGAGAGGAGGGCGAAGCGCCGGCGGCCGTGACCGGCCCGGACGCGGGGACCGCGAGCGCGGCGGGAGGCGCCTGATGTTGCTTCCGGCGGCCTCGCTCATTCGCCGAGAGTATCTCCGCTGGATCCGGGCCCCGACCTGGGTCATCTCGGGGCTCATGAGCCCCATCCTGTACCTTCTCCTGTTCGGGCAAGCGTTCGACCTCGGCAAGCTTCTGCCCCCCGGTACGCCGCCGAGCGCCCTCGCTTCCGCGCTGTCGGGAGCTCCGACCTACTTCTCCTACTTCGCCGTCGGTATGGTGGCGTTCGCGAGCGTGACCGCCGCGATGTTCTCCGGCACCGGGATCATCTTCGACAAGCAGCTCGGCATCCTCCAGCGGATCCTCTCGACGCCGATCTCCCGACGCTCGGTCTTCCTCTCCTCGCTCGTGTTCCGAGGCATCCTGACGCTCATCCCGGCCTTCTTGGTCGTCGGGTTCGCCCTCCTCCTTGCGCACGTCCCCGGCGTCGCCGGCCTCAAGCTCACGGGCGGCGTTTCCCCGCTCAACGCGGCGGAGTTCCTCGCCGCCGCGCTCGTACTGTCGCTTGCCTTCACGTCGCTGTTCCTCTCCTTCGGCTTTGCCGCCCAGCGGATCGAGAGCTACTTCGGGGTGGTCACCATCCTGCAGCTGCCCATCCTGCTCACCTCGAACGCGATGTACCCGACGAGCATCATGCCGGCTTGGCTGCAGTACTTGGTCGGATTCAATCCGATCTCGCTCGCGGTCAACGTGATGCGGATGAGCCTCTTCGGCACCGCCGGCTACGCCTACTCCGCCGGAGTCTACTTGCTCGGGCTCCTCGCCTGGGCGGTGCTCTTCGTGGCTCTCGCGCTCTTCCTTGCGTCCAAGGCGCTTCGGTCGGACGTAGGCCCCAAGGCGGGCTCCGCCCTCTCGGCGGCCATCGCTGAGTAGAAGAATACTAAGGTCGGCGACGGCCCAACACGATGACGGCTACGACTGCGACGGCGGCAACTGCGGCCAGGACTAGGGCCGCGGTGAGGGGCGAGATCCCACCGCCGGTCGTGGGCTGAGGTACTGGCGAGTGCGTCTGGTTGGCCACGAGCGTGAGATTTTCCCACGTATGATTTCCCGGAGTAGCCGTCACCATCAATCGGTCGGTGACGTATCCCGCAGCGCTCGCGACGAGGTTGTACGACCCCGGTGTTACGGAGTCGTTGAAGCTGCCGCCGGCGAGTAGCTGAACTATCCCGCCGATCGACACCTGAGCATTGGCGGGAACGACCGTTCCCACGATGAAGGTGGGTCGGTACGAGAACGCCACATCCACGGGAGAAGCGACACCGGCCGAGACGAGGATCGATCCCGCGTTGGGGTTCGCCAGGAATTCGTACAGCGAACCGACCTCGTAGGGCGTCGAGCCGTTCGGGGCCGTGACCTGCAGGGAGGTGCCCGTGCCCTGGGCTTGGCTACCGCTCGCGTTGATCCACCAGGGAGTCGAAGCAGGTAGTCCGGACTCCGTGAAGCTCACCTGGTAAGTGAACTGGGCAAAGAGGAGCGAGATCCGCAAGGTCCCGGGGAGGGCAAGGGTCATTGGGTTCGAACCGGTGCGGTAGTAGCCCGCAACCGCCGTGTAGGCTACGGGGTAGGTGCCGTTGGCGAGATTCAGACTCAGGATCGACCCGGACGTCGAATAGACCGTACCGCTGACGCTGACCCCCCACGGCGTGCCCGGGGCGAGTCCGGTCTCGTTGAAGGTCACTTCGCCCGCTCCGGAGAGGTTGACGGCGGTGGTCGCTCCAGCGGCAATGGAGAACGCATCCGATGCGTTCGTAAAGTTCTGGAGATAGAGCGAGTGGCTACCGACGGGGAGGGTAATGTTCGCCCAGCCTCGCCCAAACGGTATCGCTGCCCCGTCGACGAGGACCGTCGCGGGACCGCTCGTGGGAACCGACAGGTTGAGGAAGCCCACCTCGCTCAAGTTGTAGAGGACCCCGAGGGTGCCAGGGCCGCTGGCGAGGTGTGCCCCCAAGGGGGCCGTCGCGATCTCCGTGACGTTGGTGGACGTCTCGCCGGTGTTGCTGCCGAAGTCCCAGGCGGTCGGGATTGCCTGGTAGTTGTGCCCGTTCCACCGCGAAAGGCTCAGGTTGAGGTCCGATTTCTGGTCGGTGCTGGCCGAGCCGCCCCCGGCCCCGACCCAGACCCACTCGGCGTCGTAGTAGAGCCCTGGGGCGTAGGGAGTCGGCACGAAGCCGTCTACCCGGAATCCCGAGTCGCTGGCGCTGGCCAAGTGGGCGAACGACACGTTGTCGTAGGTTACCCAGCCCGAGCCGAGATTGTACTCGTAGGCGACGTACGGGATACCTGCGCTCGTCGACGTCAAGATCCGACCGGTGAGGGTCGCGGGAAGGGTGAGTGTGCTGCACTGGCCGGGGAACGTCGGCCCGCAGCCGGGGATGAAGTAGTAGGTGTCGGTCGCAAGGGCCGAGCCGGCGTTTCCCTTGAGCTCGCCCGGGCTCAGCGTGGCGCCCGAGGAGGAAAAGTTCCAGACATACGCACCCCCTATGGTAAACCCGTGTGAACCGGCGTCCAGGTGGAGTCCATTCTGAATCCAATACGAGTAGTTGATCCCGTTCCGTTCCAGCACGACCACGGCGTTCAGCTCGAACGCCGTGACCTTCGACGACGTGCCGCCGATCGAGACCGAGAGCGATCGGACGACCGCTTCTCCCTGGAAGCTCGGAGAGAAGTATTCGTAGCCGCTCGAGCCCGGCGGCTTTCCCGTGACGCCGAAATCGGCGATGCCCATCGGGGCCGGTTCTCCGGTGTAGTACCGAACCGGATTCACGATTGAGGGATGAGATCCTAGCGGACTTGCCTCGCCACTGGGCGGGCGTTCAGACGAGAGTGCAGAAGGAGGTGGCGTCGACGGGCCCGGGCCTTCGGGTCGCACGAGTGCGTCTGCGGCTCTCGACCCTAGGTCGGACGGAGCATTCGGGGGCTTGGTGGCGAGCGGGGGGAACGTTCCGCTCCCCGTGTGTGCGAGGGCGGAGGTCGGGATGAGCAGGACTCCCAGGAGGCCGACGACCACCACGAGCGACGACCTTCCGGCGCGGTGGCTCGAGGCGGCCATGCTCCGTGGCACCGAGAAGCGGAAAATAGCTCTGCCGGGTACTACGCACCAATCGGGAGCTGGGTGGTTCTCGGCCCGGCGCAGGGGGGCCGTGAGGAGAGAACGAACCGCGACCGACGGAATGGATAGCACCGGTCCCGCGCGCTCCTCGCCGCCCCCTATCGACCGCTCGCCCCGACGGACGGGGCTCGCGGTGCGGGCACCTGGCCGTACGCAGAGCACCTACAATGACCACCGTCCGGACGCTTCGCCACTGACAGCCCAGCTTGTGAGGCGGAGGCTCGAGTTTCCCTCACTAGGGCCCTGCGAGGGCTTTCTCCAACTTGTCGAACGAGTTGTTCCATCCCCAGACGACCTGGGCGAATATCTTCGGGGCTCTCAGTCGAACGTCCGCAAGTTTCTCATGGACGACTTTCACCCGCGTCTTCCCTCCGGGAGCGGGGCGGAGGGAGACCGTGACGAGCGAATCGTGGTATTCCCCCTTCTCCGGCTCGGTTCCGACGAACGCCCAGCGGTAGACCAGCTCTCGGTTCGGCACGATCTTCACGAACTCGCCCTCGAAGCCTCCGTAGCTGACCCCTTTCAGCGAGTGGGCGATCTGGATCTTCCCCCCGACCTTGGGGTCCACGGAAACCCGGTCGATCACGAATTCTCCCGGGGTCATCCACTGCTGGATCAGGTCGGGATCGAGGAATGCCTGGAACACGCGCTCCGGTGGCGCGCGAATCGTTCGCTCAACGCGGACGGTATCCTCACCTGCGCTGGGCTCGCTCATGTTTTCCTCCTGCTCCTCCGTGGAACCTCGGACCCGATGAGCTCGTCCATCCGGGCAAGGCCCTCCTGCCAGAATCGGTCGTAGAAACCCAACCACTCCGAAGCTTCTCGGAACGGCTGCCCCCGAATGGAGTACAGGTGCTGCCGCCCGTCCTTCCGCAGGGCCACCATGCCCGAGTCCTTGAGCAACCTCAGCTTCTTCGAAACGGCGGGCTGGGACATCTGAGTGCTGTCGACTAGGTCATTGACCGACCGCTCCCCGTCCCGAAGAGCCTCGAGCAGGTGTCTTCGGGACGGGTCCGAGAGGAGCTGGAAGACATCGGGCATCGGCATAACATGCCTCCAAGGATATATATTCATGCGGGCATGTGATGGGTCGGCGGGTTCCGATGTCCCCGAGCAAGAACCTCACCGTTGATCGACAGTTCTTCATCCGCGCCTCCCCCCCGACGGTCTTCGACGCCATCTCGACGCCCCGGGGGCTGGCCTCCTGGATGGTAGCGCGTGCGGAGTTGCCCGCGAAGACCGGTGCGAGGTACGAGTTGGAGTTCGACGGGGGCTGGCGGCACCGGGGTACGGTCCAGCGCTTACAAGCGGGACGGTCGATCGCCTTGACGTGGGCGTGGGACGGCGTCCCGCTGAAGGGAACCGTTCTCACGCTCTCCGTGCGCGCGAAGAAAGGAGGGGCGCTCTTCCAGCTCGCCCACAGTGGATTCCCTCGTGAGAAGAGGTGGATGGACCTCTACGGGGTCTCGGAGTGGGGGTGGACCTACTACGGAATGAACCTCAAGTCGGTCCTGGAGACCCATCATGACCTGCGGTCTCGGTGGGACGGGTAGGGGTCGAACGAGGCTTCACGAGTTCTGCTGAGGAACGGAGGAAACGAGAATGCGAAAGATCACCGCCAATCTGTACATGACCCTCGACGGACGCGGGGAGTTCCCCACGTACCCGGGCTCCGATCTCCCCTCGGGCAATCCGGACGAACCGGACGAGTATTTCCGGAGGATGTGGACCGACCGCTACTCCGACGTCACGACGGTCGTCATGGGCCGACGCTCGTTCACCGGCCACCGTCGCGTCCACTCCCTCAAGGGACGGAAGCCGAACGACCCCAAGTTCATGTTCGACTACTCTCGCTTCCTCGACAAGGTGGACAAGGTCTGCCTCTCGCATCGGTTGAAGAGGCTCGACTGGGAGAACTCGCGGGTCCTGAAAGGCGATCTCGCGAAGATCATCGCGAAGCTCAGGAGCGAGAAGGGCGGGAACATCATCATCGAAGGGGGACCCCGGCTCATCCACGAGGTCCTCCGTCTCAATCTCGCGGACGACTACTTGTTCCTCGTCATGCCCGTCGTCTTCGGGCGGGGGCCCCGTTACTGGGATCCGATGAAGACGCAAACCAACCTGAAGCTCCTCTCCGCGAGCCACATGCGCTACGGTGAGTTGGTCCTGCACTATGAGGCCGTTCGCGAGAAGGGCGCACCCCCAAACAAGTAGCCACTCGCCGAACCGCCATTTCAGCTGACGTAAGGGCGGTAGATATCTGCGATTCGCTCCACGAGCGAGGAGCCATCACCGGTTCTAGGACCCATTCGACGGGAGCGCGACGGAGGTGGCGAGGAGTCTAGGGGTGAGCAGGAGGACGGTGTTCAACTTAAGGCGAAGAATTTGTTTGCGCCGAGGGTGCTTCCCCCTGAGTGCAGGAGACTGCACCTGAGCCGACTGAGAAGGAGATGACAGG
>JAKIWX010000090.1 GCA_022749845.1 Thermoplasmata archaeon | reverse complement strand
CGGTGCGCGAGCCGAGCGGCCCGGTCGGGACTGTGGGGTAGCTTGGTCCATCCTTCGGGGTTCGGGACTCCGAGACGCCAGTTCAAATCTGGCCAGTCCCACCTACGCTGCGGCCGGCCTTCCCGCGCTTGAGAGTGCCACGCCTCTCGCAGGATTGAAACCAGTCGGCGATGGCAGTGTTTGAACCCGCTTCCCTCTGCCGCCTCAGGTTGGAAACCGCTGCGGCGTGGCGACGTGCATCGGCGCGCGGAGGCTAGCCCTAGCCCAGTTACCGGGCCACCCAGGTCGGGCGAGGTCTCATCCCCCGGGTGCGCCTAGTGGATGCTGGCAGTTCGTATGCCTCCGGGCCGAGGGGTACCGAGCGCATGGACCGACGAATCGTTGCCGTTGGGGTCGCCGTCCTTCTGCTCGGAGCTGGATTTCTAGTCGTTCCGCTCGAGACCAGAAGCTTGGCAAACTCGAGCCTTTCGGACGGAAGCGTGCTCAACTTTACCGTCACGGCCAACTCCGAACTGTTTCCCACTCCCCTGCGACTTCACCTCAGCTGGGGAGAGAGTTGCCTTACTGCGGCTGACGTCCTCCGAATCTACTGCCCTCCCTACAACTTCACCCTCTACGACTGCGGGGTTTCTCCTGGCTCGGACGGGGGCTCATGTCGACCGATCGGGGTTTCGGCGACCTCGCCGACCGGGAGCACGGACGAACAGGTGACCGCCGGTCATTCGTACGGGATCCTTGCGAAAGGGGGGTTCCCCCCAAACCGCACGGGCGGCGGAGTCTCCCTCTCGGTCACGCTTACGGAGCCTGCGCTCAAAGGCTGGCTGGGCGTGGGTCTCATGTTCCTCGGAGCGGGCGCGATGCTTTTCGGGGTACGACGCAGGTTTCCGGCTCGCGCCGCCCCCCCACTTCCATTCTAGGAATCCGCTCAGCGATCCCCTCTTCCGCGCGCGGACCGATCGAACCGGGAGACTCGACGGCCCTGCCGTTCCTCCGGAGAGCAGGGGAACTATCTTGGGGTCTCGCTTGCGGCACCGGTTTCAGCTTCCGTGGCGCTTGGATCTTGAGTTCCTGGTCCCGGTTCGACTTCGGCCAACACGTCCGTCGGAGGCTCGACCTGTCCGGCGCGCCGGAACCGGACAATCGCGATGACGGCTAGAATGAGCAGAGCAAGCACCCCCAGGATCACCCCCGCCCGGAACGCCGGGGTGCCGAACAAACCAGGTGCCTTGCTGCCGTTGCCGAATGGAACAGGTGAGGAGGCGGTGCTCGGTCCCACCCCCACGCCGTTCATCGCGGCTACTCGGAAGTAGTACGTGCTACCCCGACTCGCGTTCGAGACGTCGTACGCGCCTACGACTCCGAGGTGGAGGCTGCTCCAGGGACCCGAAGCGGACGTCGCCCATTCGAGGACGTACCCGACGAGCGGGCTGCCGTCGAGCTGGACCGGTGTCCCCCAGGTGACCTCAATGTCGGAAAGGTTCGCCTTCGCTGTCACGAACGAGGGTGGGTAGGGAAGCCCCACCGGCGTCCCGTTCACCGGAGTGGAGGGTGGTCCCACGCCGGCGGTATTGGCGGCCGCGATTTGGACAGAATATAGATTCCCATCCGTGAGACCCGTCAACTCGGCGGAAAGCGCGCTGGTCACGTTGACTGCACGCCAGCCTCCGGAGCTCGAGTTCGCCAGCGCTACCGAGTACGAGAGCGAGCTCCCGCCGATGGGATTGGCCGGGGCACGCCAGCTCACGGAAAGGGTGGTGTTCCCGCGCGTCACCGCAACGTCCGGGACGATCGTTGGCGTCTCCGCCGACACCAGGCTCACCTGCTGAGCGGTCCACGCCGTGACGGCTGCGATGGCCGTGCTCGCCGTTTCCGTCACGACACCCGCGAGCACCGATGGCCCCGTGATCACGGCCACAGGGGGAAGGCGAGGGTCGGTCAGGTTGCGGACCGAAAGGTTGGCGCCCACCGTCCCGAGCAACAGCCCGTGGGGGGTGTCGGCGACGAGCGAGGTAGCGGCGAAGCCCGGCGTCGAGACTTGCCTCGACGCGAGGGTGGTGGCGTTCACGACCGTCACCGATCCGGAAGTCGCCGCGACGATGTAGAGGTTGCCCGCGCCGTCGGAGGCGACGGCGCTCGGATAAATCCCCGTCGCTACGCTCGCGAGCTTCGAATGGCTCGTGCCGTTCACCAGCGTCACGTTGTTCCCGGTGGGGGTCGACGGAAGATGGCAGGAGGTGACGGCGAGAGTACCGCTCGGCGCGTCGGTCGCCCACGCACACGCCGCGACACCCGGGAGAGAGAGATTCCCTGCGGCCACAGCTCCCCCGGCCGCCGAGAGAGCGTACTCCGAGAGGAGCGTTCCGTTCGGCCGGGTAGAAAGGACGTAGAGCCAGTGGTGAACCGCATCCACCGCGATCCCCGTCGTGGCCGCGGGCGGAGCGGGGAGCGCTTGACCGGTGCCCGAGCCGTCCGAGATCCGGTAGCTTGGGACCGCCCCTGTTCCGTTCGCAACGTAGAGGAAGCCAAGGCCGGGGTCGACCGCCACCGGATCCACCTCCGGGATCTTCATCGCCCAGAGGAGCCCCCCCGTGGAGGCGTTGACCAGCCGCAGCGCGGTTCCGTTCGCGTCGGTTCCAGTTGTGAGGAGACCGTTCGTCGTTGGCAACGCGAACACCGCCGAGGTGGGGATGATCTCCGGGTAGGTCGCGAGGCGTTGGAAGCTCGTCGACGGGCTCGTCTGGAGGGAGAACAGTTCCCCTTCCGCCGGACCGGTCGCGACGATCGAGCTTGAGGTGGCCGTGTCCCAAGCGAGAAGCTGGCTGTAGCTGGTCGGAGCACCCGTCGGAAACCCGGGTCCGCAGACGAAGGTGAGCAGCGAACCGTTCGTGCCGTTCAACCACAGAATCTGGTTCGTGGCGCATCGGGCGGGGTCGCGTTCGCTCACCAGCACGGCGTGCAAGCGCGCATCGTACGCGAGTCCCCGAAGGTTGACGGACTTCGTCTGCGCAACGCCCGCCCACGCGCCGGTCGTCGCGTTGAGAAGACCAAATTCGCGAACCGGCGACGAGGAGAAGTTCTGCACCCACAGCTCGTTCGTGGCGAAGTCGAAGGTGGCGAGGCCGAAGACGAACGAGGCGTTGGAACCCGAGAGAGACATGAGTACGGCGTGGGTCGAAACGGAAACCTCCGAAGCGGAGGCGGCGCCCGTCTCCGAGAGGACGTAGCCGTGGGAGGAAACGTCCACGAGACCGAGCGTCGTGCAGCCGTTGGAGCATCCAGGAGTCGTGGGCAGGATCGCCACGAGTCCTAGGTCGCTCGCTCGCAACACCTCGAGCGCGCCGTGGTCGAGGTCCTGGACCCAGAGCTCGTCGGTGGAAGGGAGGTAGAGGCTCTTACCCGGCGGGTAATCGGCGTACCCCGGGAAGGGAGTCAGGTTGGCGATCGGGGCGAGGGTACGGCCGTCGAACGCGAGGAGGGAACCCGAGGCACCCCAATCGTACGAGACCACGAGCCGGTCGGAGCTCGGAAGGAAGCTCAGGCCCGTCACTTGCGCGCCCGTAGGGGGATCCTCAGCGAACACGACCGACCGGAGCAACGCGCCGTTCGAGGCGTTCACGGCGGTGAGGAATCCGTGATACTGATCGGCAGCGAACAGGGTGCCGCTCGTTGAATTGAGCGCGAGCAGCGGATTCTGCATCGTCCCCCCGAAGCTCGAGTTGGTCTCGTTGAAGTAAGCGCCGTTGATGGGACCGACGTTCCCTTGGGGTCCAGGGTGGGACGGGCGAACCGGGGTCGTCGCTCTCGCGTCCTTCTCCGGAACTCCGTGCGGGTGTCCTGCCTCGCCCACTCCTAGCGCGGGTCGGCGCGAGAGCCCTCCGGTCGGGGTTAGGAGGAGGAGTACGAAGCACGTGCAGAGAAGGACCACGAAGAAAGGACGCACGGGACGCCGAGGCGGACCCCTCCTTTACGGTTGTGCGGAGAGCGGCCCTCGATCGTGAGGCCTAGGGGCGAGGGGAGTGTCGAGTTCCGTCGCGCTCTCCACGGCTCTGGCCACCCGGAGCCGCCGAACGGTCCGCGATCGTGAGAGCCTTGTCGAGCGCGCGCATCGCCTCCGAGATCTCCTCGCGGGAGATCGTGAGCGGGGGTGCGAGCACGAGGTGAGAGACCCAGGACATGACGAAGACCCCCTCCGCGAGCATGGTCCTCGCGACTTCGTCGACGACCAAGGGCTTGCCGGCGAGCTTCTCCTCGGGGGTGTTCATCAGCTCCTTGGTGGATCGATCCCGGACGAGCTCGACCGCGGCAAACAGGCCCACGCCCCGAACCTCCCCGACAGAAGGGTGGTGTTGGGCAAGCCTCCGGAGCTCTTCGAGCAAGAACTCCCCGTCCCGCCGGGACTTCTCGATGAGGTCGAGGCGCCGATACTCTCCGATGGCGGCGAGAGCCGGCGCGAGGAGGAGTGGGTGGCCCTCGTAGGTGTGGCCGAGGGGAAGGTAGCGCTCGCGGAACGCCTCGTACACCGCTTGCGTCGTCGCGGTGAGCCCGAGGGGGGCGTAGCCCCCCGTGATCCCCTTGGCAGTGACGAGGATGTCGGGAAGGATGCCGTACCGCTCCGACGCGAACCACGCGCCGGTGCGGCCCCACCCGGTCATCACCTCGTCCACGATGAGGAGCACGCCGCGACGGCGCGTGATCTCCCGGATCCGGGGCAGGTACTCGGCGACCGGCGGGATGACCCCGTTGGTCCCCACGACCGGTTCGAGGATCATGGCCGCGACGTCATCGCGGCCCGCGAGCTCCTTCTCCACTTCCTCGGCGCAGGCCACGGCGCAGCTCGGGTAGCGCAGGCCGAGCGGGCAGCGGTAGCAGTAGCAATCCGGTGCCCAGACGGTGCCGGGAACCAGGTGCAGGCCCTCGAGCGCCGTGCGCCTCAGGTCCCCGCTCACGGAGATGGAGCCCGCGGTCGAACCGTGGTAGGAGCGAGTGCGCGCAAGGATCTTCGGCTTTCCGGTCGCCACCCGGGCCAGCTTCAGGGCGGCCTCCACCGCCTCGGTCCCGGACGTGCTCCAGAAGAAGCGCACCAGGCCGGAGGGGAGGACGCGCGTGAGTTCTCGCTGGAGTTCCCCCCTCACCTCGGTCCCGAATCCGGGCTGAATGTACTGGAGCTTCGCCGCCTGCTCGGCGATCCCCGCGATCACGGCGGCGTTCCCGTGACCGAGATTGGTGGCCGCAAGCTGGGAGGCGAAATCCAGGTAGCTCCGACCCTCCGCGTCGTAGAACCTGCACCCCTGGGCGCGCCGCACGATGAGCGGCGGCGCGCCCTCCTGCCGGCGCCACCCGGTGTAGGACGTATCGCGCAGGACCCGTTCGAGCTCGGCGGGCTCCACGAGAGGTACAGGCCTAGAACTTCTCGACGAGAGCTCGCAGCTCTTTGCCCGCCTTCGTCAGGAACGGCCCACCGTGGTACGTGAGGAGCGCCTCGGGATTGAGGCCGAGCACCCGACGGGCGGAGATCTGGGCGGAGCCCGTGTGATGAGTGTAATCTGGCAGCGTGAGGGCGAGTTCCGGGACCCCGAAGAACAAGTCGCCCGAGAAGAGCAGCCGGCGCGAGGGCTCGAAGTAGGCGGTGTGGCCCGGTGTGTGCCCTGGGGTGTGGTAGGCGACGAGCCCCTCGCCCTCGTCCACGGAGTCGCCGTCCTTCAGCTGCACGTCCACTTCGACCGATTCATCGGGCGGAGTACCTGGACCGTCGTAAGGGGGGTTGCGGGCGATGAAGCCGGCCTCGAGCCAGTGCGCGTGAGACTTCGCCTGGGTGGCTGCCAGGATACGGCGGAGGTTCCCTGTATGGTCCTTGTGGAGATGGGTGAGGAGGACCTTCTTCACGTCCGCCGGCTTCGCTTTGAGCTTTGCGAGGT
>JAKIWX010000009.1 GCA_022749845.1 Thermoplasmata archaeon | reverse complement strand
GTGGGCCTCGCGGGGAGCTCCCTCTTGTTCTCTGCCTTCGGGGTCCGCGGCATCGAGCTGTTCCTCGGCGCGGTGGGTGTAACGCTCGCTGCCCTCACGTCGGCGTGGGTCCTCGACTCTCGGCGGGCGCCCGCCCCGGGGCTCACGACTCCGGTTCGATGATGATCTGCCGTAAGCGCGGGTACTTCCGGCGCAGGAACCCGGCAAGGTCGTCGATAGTGGACTCGATCTGGTCGGTGGTGAGCCCGTCGAGGAAATTGATCCGCATCGCGAGCAGCAGCTCGTCCGGCCCGAGCATCATCGTCTGAAAGCCGCGGACCTTGCGCACGTTCGGGGCGCGGGCTACGAGCGAGAGCATCTCCTTCGCTTCTTCGGCCGTAACCCCCTTGCCGACGAGGAGCTCGCGGCTCTCGGCGGCCAGCAGGAAGCCGGTGCCGACGAGGAGCGCCCCCACCCCCATCGTGGTGATCCCGTCGATGGAGCCGCTGCCGGTCCGATAAAGCAGGAGGAGCCCGCCGAAGGCGATCGCGGAGGCGAAGCCGGCGATGAGGTCCTGGTAGAAGATCGTCTTGAGCCCCAGCTGAGAGGAGATGAGGAAGTTCGAGAGCGACTCGTGGGTCGCCCGGAGCTCCCGCAGGAGCAGCACGATCCCGACGACACTCGCGAGAAGAGTCGCCCCTACGACGAGGAGACCCTCGCTCACGTCGCTCACCGGGTGCGGGTCGAAGAGCTGCTGCGACCCTACGAGGAACACTCCGAGGCCCGTGAGCGAGAAGGTGACGAGGGAGGAGGCGAACGCCCAGAAGAAGCGCTCCTTTCCACTCCCGAAGGGGTGGCTTTCGTCCGGAGGGCGCAGCGAGGCGACGAGTCCCCACAGGAGCATCGCGCTCCCGAGGAGGTCGGCCGCACTGAACACCGCCTCGGAGAGCACGATCCGGCTCCCTCCGATGAACGCGACCGCGCCGTTGAGCGCCACGAGCACAATGTCGCTGATCGCGGTCGCCGTGAACAGGAATCGCGGACGCATCCTCGGTTCTGGCCTCCATGGGTCCCCCCGGCGCATTAAGCCCGCGCCTGAGGCCGAACCGTGCCCCGATCTGCCTCGGAGGCGTGAGGAGAGGGGCGCTTCGCCATACCGTTAAATGGCTCGCGAGGGTCGCCGGTCCGGAGACAACCCATGGTCGAGGTCTCGCGTCCTTCGGGAGGCTCCGTGGGTTCGGCCCACCCACCGGTGGGAGCGACTTCGCACCGCCCGAGTCTGCGACCGTCGCTCGACCGGCTGGGCCTTTCCCCCGGGAAGAGGACACGCCTGAAGCGGCTCCTCTTCCACCACGGTCCCGGGGGCGGCACGCTCCTCGTACTCCCGATCGACCAGGGACTCGAGCATGGGCCGGTCGACTTCTTCGCGAATCCCGAAGCGCTCGACCCCGACTACCAGTTCCGCCTCGCCCGGGAGGGGCACTTCTCCGCGATCGCTGTGCACATCGGCCTCGCCGAAAAATACTACCCGGCCTACGCGGGGGAGGTACCGCTCATCCTGAAGCTCAACGGGAAGACCGCCATCCCCTCCGATGCCCAGGCGTTCTCCGCGCTCACCGGCACCGTCGAGGATGCCGTCCGGCTCGGTGCGGACGCCGTCGGTTACACCGTCTACGTCGGCTCCCCCGCGCAGGACCGCGACTTCGACCAGTTCCACCGCATCCGTGCTGACTGCGACCGGTTCGGCATGCCCCTCATCGTCTGGGCTTATCCCCGGGGGGAAGCCGTGGCGAAGAAGGGTGGCAAGGAGAGCCTGTACGCGATCGATTACTCCGCCCGCGTCGCGCTCGAGCTCGGAGCGGACGTCGTGAAAGTGAACTACCCCGTCGCCTCCGAGAAGGACAAGGAGAGCCCCGCACCTTACTCGACGCTCGCGCTGTCCCCCGAGGCCGCCTTCCGCAAGGTCGTGGAGAGCGCGGGTCGCGCGCTGGTGCTCGTCTCGGGCGGCGAGAAGGTGGGGGACACGGAGCTCGTCGGCAAGGTCCGCTCCTCGATGGAGGCCGGCGCGACCGGCATCATCTTCGGCCGCAACCTCTGGCAGCGGCCTTGGAAGGACGCCCTCGAGCTCACCCGGAACCTCCATGCCATCTTCCGGGAGTACGCCGAGTCCGCACCGTAGCGACCCCCCGGGCATCCCGCTCTTCCTGCTGGTCGCGGGGGAGGACCATGCCCGGGCCTGCACGGGACGGAAGCTGCTCGCCCGCGGCTTGGCTAAGGTGAGCGACCGCTCCCGACCGCACGGAGCCTACCCGATCCTGCTCGACCCTCGCGCGGAGACCCCCCTCTGTTCCGCGGACCGGCCCCGAGCGGTTGACGGCGGGCTGCTCGGGGTGGACTGTTCGTGGAACCGCCTCGGGGACCGGGGCGGGTTTCCGGAGCGCCTTCCCGGGCTCCATCACCAACCGCACCGCCGACGTCTTCCGTTCCTGCTCGCCGGGAATCCCCAGCACTACGGACGTCTGGCCGAGCTCAACACCGCCGAGGCGTTCGGGGCGGCGCTCTGCGTTCTCGGCGAAGCGGAGCGGGCCCGCGCAATCCTCTCGGGCTTTGCGGGCGGCGCGGCGTTCCTCGACCTCAACGCAGTTCCTCTCGCGAGCTACGCCGCCTGCGCGACGCCCGAAGAGGTGCGCGCCGCCGAACGGCGAACCTACCACCCACCCGCCGCCGGAAGGAGCTAGCCGGTGGGGTTCCTACGTTTCGTCTCGGTCTCGAGGTGCTCCACACGGAGCTCGGCGACCGAGCGCACAGGATGGTCGAGCGGGATGTGCGCGAGCAGCACGCCGCCGTAGAGCTCGTAGACCCGGGAGGTGTGCAGCGTGAGGAGGCGACCGTGGTAGGCCGGGCGGCCGGTGAGGTCCGGGTCGTGGCCCCTCAGGAAGACCGACGCCCCGATCTCATCGAGGAACTTGTCCAGCTCCGCCTCGGTGAAGGAGGAGATGAACCCGCGGTCGAGCCGGGAAGCGTCGGCGGAGCGCCAGACGGCGTCGAGCACGGGAGCGTCGGCCCCTTCCTCTAGGCTCTCCCGCCAACGTCGCGCCGGGCCTTCGATAGGAAAGCCGGCGTGCGCGAGGTAGACCCCGCTCGGGGAGATCGCCGCGTACGGCCCTCGCTCGGCGAGCCCCATGAGCCGCGAGTACCGATCCTCATCGGGGCCCCAGAGGTCGTCCACCTCCTCCGGGAGGGAGTGGGGTACTACGGGGAACCGTCGGGTCGTCTCGTGGTTCCCCTGGATCAGCACGACCCGGTCCGGGAACGCGGCCCGGAGCGAAAGCAGGTAGAGGAGGTTCGCGACGGAGCCGTTCGGGCAATCGTCCGGCGGCCGGTCGATGTAATCCCCGAGGCCGACGAAGCAGCGTTCCCCCGGCGCCTCGAGGAACCTGCTGGTGGCCGCCAACGTACTCGCCCAGTCGCCGTGCGTGTCTCCGATGACGATCGCATCCACCGCGGGAGGCCCGGGCAGCTCCACGGTACCGGTCGCGACCGGCACCTCCGCCTCTAGCCGGTCGAGCAGGTCGTCCGCCTGCCCCGGCTCGAGACGGAGGATCTCCCGAGGGGCCAGCACCGACGAGGGGGCAGCGTCGGGCACGGCAGCTAGGTCCCGTGCACTAGGCGGGCTGCGGGGGGCCGGAGTTCCAGCGACGGAGCGCTCGCCCCGTACGCGTTTGAACCGGCGAATGCCCTGGGCAACAGGGTCCTAAGCCCTGCCTCGGTGGCCGCGGCTCCCGGTAGGGAGTCCGCCTTGGCCGAACTGGAGCACCCCCGCAGCGGAAAGAGGTGAGGGAGGAGGCCGCCGGAGTAGCCCCGGCAGGAGTTTCGGGGACCGGCGCGTGCGACGCCGACCTCCTTCGAACCTGCGTCGCGAGATCCAGAGTCTCGCATGATTGGCCACTACACTACGGGGCTACGACCGGCCGACGGGCGGTCGGACTATAAGTGTTTTTGAGGTGCGGAGGCCTCGCTCGACGAAGGCAGGTCCGCCGGGCGGAACAGCGGCGGAAGGACTACGAACTCCGGCACGGCCGAATCCTGAGCTCGAACGACCACAGCCTCTGGCGGAGCTCGCATGTTCGCCCACATCGAAATATAGAGGCAGACCGTCGTGCACGAAACCATGGGGCGGTGGGCGCATGGAGTTCGTCGGTTCACGACCTGGGACCTCAAGGGGTCCGGCCACGACCTCGCGCCCCCACCCACGTAACGGGAGCGCCCCTCGGGGGCCCCCGAACCTCCACTTCTCGCGTTGGACCGTCCTGCTGGGAGTTGGACTGCTCTTTGGCGGCCCGTTCGTCGCTGCAAGCCTCCTCCCCGGGGCGCATGCCGTGGGGGCGGAGCTGCCCACCGCGGCGATCGACCTGGGCGCCTCGTTTCTGCGCATGCTGCTCGCCTACCTCCTTTCGCTCGCGTTCTCCCTCGGCTACGGCTACTACGCCGCGACGCACCGTTCCGCCGAGAAGGTCCTGCTCCCGGTGCTCGACGTCCTGCAGTCGGTGCCGATCCTCGGGTTCTTCCCCGTAGCGATCGTCTTCTTCGTCGGGCTCACCGGCCCGAACAGCATCGTCGGACCGAACTTCGCCTCGATCTTCCTCATCTTCACCTCGATGTCCTGGAACATGACCTTCGGGGTGTACGAATCGATCAAGAGCGTGCCCCAGGACCTCCGGGAGGCCTCGGACTCCTTCCAGCTCAAGGGGACGGAACGACTCCGTCGCGTCCTGCTACCCGCCACCGCCAATCGGCTCGTCTACAACTCGATCCTCTCCTGGACGGCGGGGTGGTACTTCCTCGTGGCCGCGGAGTTCATCTCCGTCTCGAGATCGACGACCGTCCTTCCGGGGATCGGGAGCTTCCTCCTGCTCGCGGCAAGCTCCGGCGACACGGCGGCGCTCATCGCGGCCCTCCTCCTGCTCGTAGCCCTCATCGCAGCCCTCGATGTGTTTCTCTGGAGGCCGCTCAGCCGTTGGGCCGAACGGTTCCGGTACGACACGTCCCCGAGCGGCGCCGCGGACGGGATGATCACCCGACGGGGCCCGCCCGTGCCGTTGCGCCGGGCCGCCGGGGCGGTCGTTCGGTACGTGAGGACCGGGGTCACGCGGGTAGGCACGCCGCTTCTGTACCTCGGCACCCTCGTACCCCGACCCCGTCGCCTCCAGGTATCCCGGACCCGGCTCAGCTCCACGCTACGGACGGCGGCTCTCGGCACCATGCTCGTTCTCGTCTGGTTGCTCCTCATTGCCCTCACCGTCGCCATCTACCACGTCTACTCGATGCCGATCGTCCCGGCGGTGATGGCCAAGATCGACCTCCTTCCGCTCGCGCTCCTCTTCTCCTTCTCTCGCGTCAGCGCCGCCTATCTCCTCTCGCTCGCGATCGCCCTGCCCATCGCGATCTGGATCGCATCCCGCCCCCGCGCCGCCCGCGTCGGCCTTCCGATCGTGGAGGTGGTCGCGAGCGTTCCGGCGACCGCGCTCTTCCCGCTGTTCATCTTCGCGCTCCTCCCGTACTTCGGCTTCCAGGGGGCGGCCGTGCTGATGCTGATCACGGGGATGATGTGGTACCTTTTTTTCAATATCCTTTCGGGCCTGCGCGGCGTGCCGCCCGACCTCGAGGAGGCCGCGCGCTCGCTGGCCCTGCCGAAGAAAGTGTACTACCGGCGTGTCCTCCTGCCCGCGATCTTTCCGGCGTTCGTCACCGGCTCCATCACCGCGTTCGGGGGGGGCTGGAACACCCTCGTCATCGCCGAATACCTTCACTACAGCGCGAGCCAATCGTTCTCGGTCCTCGGCGTGGGCGAGCTCATCAACGTGGGACTGTACTACCCGAACAACCAGGGGCTCCCGCTCATGGTCTCCGCCCTCCTCACCCTCGTGATCGCCGTGGTCGCGTTGAACGAGCTCCTCTGGAAGCCGATGTACCGTAAGGCGATCGAAAAGTACAAGGTGGACTAGCCCGAGATCCCCATGTCGCTCATCGAGGTCGTCGACGTCGAGAAAAGTTTCCAGTCCCACCACGGGACCATCTCGATCATGGCGGGGATCACCTTCTCCGTCGCCGCGAACGACTTCCTCGCCCTTGTCGGTCCGTCGGGCTGTGGGAAGTCGACCCTCCTACGCCTCATCCAGGGGCTCGACCATCCCACGGCCGGTCGTGTCGAGTTCCGCGGGGCACCCGTCGAGTCCGTCCGTCCGGAGATGGCGATGGTGTTCCAGAACTTCGCCCTCTACCCGTGGCTCACGGTGAAGGAGAACGTCGGGCTCGGGCTCGAGGCGCTCGGCTGGGAGGAGGAGCGCCGAGAGGTGCAGATCGACAAGTACCTGAGCGTGACGGGGCTCGTGGGATTCGAGGAGGCCTACCCCAGGGAGCTCTCGGGGGGGATGCGCCAGCGGGTGGGTCTCGCGCGGGCGCTCGCGGTCGAGCCGGCGGTGCTCCTCATGGACGAGCCGTTCTCCTCGCTCGACCCGCTCACGGCCGAGAGTCTCCGGGAGGAGGTGCTCCAGCTCTGGAGAGACCCCGCCCTCCCACCCGACGCGGTCGTGCTCGTCACCCACAACATCGAGGAGGCGCTCATCATGGCCGACCGGATCATCGTGCTGTCGCACCGCCCGAGCCGCGTACTGGCGGGGGTGCCGGTCAACCTGAAGCGGCCGCGCGACCGCAAAAGCCCCGAGTTCTACGAGTTGACCGATTACGTTTACACGCTCATCACGGAGAAGGGGCCCGGTGCTCCCGCCGCTCCGCCGCCTTCCGCGGTCGCCCCGGAGCCCTCCGGATGAGGGCACCGGGCGGCCCTTCGTCCCCCCGTCCATCCGTCGAAGTTAAGGAAGGTTCGGCGGCCGCGCCCGTGAAAATCACAACGCTTAAGGCCCACCGGCCGGGTACTCCGAGTCTTCAGTTGAGGGAGTGATTTCGAAGTGCCGACCCCGTACCCCAAGTGCACCCCCGCCGAGATGCTCGGGCTGCTCGTTCTCCTGGACTCGCACAAAGGAGAGGAGGATCTGGCCCGCCTCGCGGACGACCTCGACCTGGAAATCGACGAGATTCTCCCCGCCGCCGACTTCGCGGAGACGCTCGAGCTCGTGCGGGTGAAGGACGCGCGCGTGTCGTTCACGCCCTTCGGCCGAAAGCTCGTGAGCGCTTCCATCCGGGAACGGAAGACGCTGCTCCGTGAGCAGCTTCGCAAGACCACCCTCTTCAAGGCGCTCGTACGGGCGCTCGAGAACTCCCCCGAGCACCAGCTCACCGACGAGGAGGTGCACCGGCTCATCGCCTTCACGACCGCGCCGGCGGACGACCTCCAGCTAAACGTGATCAACTGGGGACGATTCACGGAGCTCTTCCGGTACGACGCCGACGAGCACGTACTGCTCCCCACCAGGGTCCGAAGAGCTTCCCGTCAGGGTGGGGGCCGCTCGCCACCCGGGTCCGACCCCGCAGCCGGCGAGAACGGGTCCATGGCTCCCGTCGCCTCCTCCGGTGGAAACCCAGCCCTGGGACCGCCGTCGACATCCTCTTGGGAAGCGCTTGCCCCGGTGACCTCTACCGCTCCCCCGCCGACCCGGCTCGTGCCTCGGCGCACAAATCCTTAAGACCGGTCTCAGCTCGGCAGCGCCGCGGGCACGTAGATCAGCGGAAGATCGCTGCTTTCGCAAAGCAGAGGTCGGGGGTTCAAATCCCCCCGTGTCCATAGCCCCCTTCTGCGCCAACTTTCGAGCGAAAAGTGTGACCATCGGACGCCCGGTCACTCACTTGGTTGCGACCAAGACGCGGAATCCGTCCTCCCGCCATGCCACGGCGGTCCCACCAAAGCCGGCGTCTCGCAACGAGCGTTGGTGGGTTTCGACGGTCACGGGGTCGGTTGGACCGGGGGTTCTTCGGGGTGGAATCGCCCCGGGCAGGCGGATCTCTCGCTCCCTGAAGGCCGAGCGCATGGTCGGCTCTCTCTCCAACGCGCTCCACCACCGCGTCCACTGGACGCGGAAGGCTCGGACGGCAGCGTCTTCCTTCTGGGCTCGATAGTCCCCGCCGCTCGCACCTCCCGGATCACGACTACGTTTCCGAGTCCGTTCGGAAGGGAGGAAGTCGCCGGTGACCACTCGTCCGCCGTCTCGGAGGATCCGTCGCAGGTCGCGGTAGAGGCTCCGAATCTCCCGCTCTTCCAGCCAGTGCAATGCCAGCGAGGAGACGGCCGCATCGAAGCTCGCCATGCGGAGCCCGGAACTCCAATCCTTTTCCCTCAGGTCGGCCAAGACCCACGATACCCGTTCTCCGTGTCGCCGTAGGGCTCGACGACCGACCTCGAGGAGAACGGGGTCCGCATCCACCCCGACAACGCGACTTCCCCCGAACCGGTCGAGGATCCGGGCGACCAGCGGTCCGGGGCCCGTCCCCAGGTCGAGGACCCGGATCGGCCGATGGGAGCCTGGCCCGAGCACCCCGAGGATCGCCTCCATCCGCCTTTCGCGGGTCGGGTCGACCGTCCTGAGGAACATCGAATCCCACTTCGCGAGCAGGCTCCCTGAATCGATCGTCACTCGGTCCCCTCACGAAACAGGCTCTCGTAATCGCCCATGCATCCACATGTCCGAGAGCCTCGACATTCCACCGACAGGGCTACCTCGTCAGTAGACCGATTCCCGAGGCCCCACTTTGAGGACCAGTACCTCAAGCTCTTCCTCGCGAATTCTGAGGATGACCCGATAGTCCCCAACTCGAAGTCGGAAGTACGGCGCACCAGTCAGGCGACGAACATTTCGAAAGGGTTCGTGGGAGAGCTCCCCCACTTTGTCGAAGATCCGCCTCCCCACCTGCCGGTCGAGCTTTTGCAGCTGCCGCGCCGCGGAGTCCGACCAAATGATCTCGAAGGGCATCAGAAGCCCAGCTTCGCCCCAAGCTCACGGTGCTTTACGGACCTTCCGTGCTCAATCTCTGCCTCCGCCTTGGCGAGCTCTTCTCGAGTCTTCGAGTCGAGCTCTCTCAGATCCTCCAGAACTCGTTCTAGCACCTCTTGGTAAGTTTCTCGACGGTGAATCTTCATCGCTGTCAGTTCTTCCTTCAATGCGGAAGTGAGCTGGATCGTGGTTGTGCCCATTGTCGTGGCAAGTACACCATAGCCATTTATAGATGACTATGGTGATGGGTTTTTCCCACCCGCGCTCTTTTCGCCAGCGCGTACAGTAGGGTCCAAAACGGAGCGGATTCAAACACCCCCGTGTCCATCGTCCCCTTCCCGCGCTACCGAGAGTAGGACTCCGGACATTGGGGCCAGTAGGAGCGGCCGATAACCCGGCACCGCAACCGCTCTCGGGCGGCTCACCAAGGGCCCGTACGGAAATCCGAGTCCGCTCTCTCGCCTTCGGGGGGCAACCTTCCCAGCTCGAGCGACCCGGGCCGAGCGGAACCTAGATTAGCTGCCCTCGATTCTCCGGCCTCGTCAGTGTCCGGCCGAGAGCTCCGACGATGCTGGTTTCCCTTGCGGCGCACCCGAAGGGCTGTTGGAATCCTCGCGCTCGCCGTCGTCGTACTGCTGATGCCCGGGCTCCCGTCGTGCTCCACCTCTTCCGCGGGAGGGCGACCCGCGGCTACGACGGACGCCCACCCTGCTGCGGCAGGAGCGGTGGCCGAGGCTCGAGCACCCCTCGAACGCGGTTCCGAACTTCCCGCCGCCGGGACGACGGGCTGCGGCGAGGTACGGGCATACCACGCGGTCTGCTCTCAGTCGTTCTCGTCGGTGCCAGGGACGCTTCCGCTGGGATCGAAGTGGTGGAATATCACGAACCATTCGAGTGCCCGACCAGGCGCTCGCTGGGCCGACAACATGGTCTACGATGCCTCGGACGGGTACGTCGTGATGTTCGGCGGTGGGAATCGGACGGCGGAGTTCACGGACACCTGGAAGTTCAGCGCGGGCGTTTGGACGCCGCTCATGCCACCTTCTTCCCCGTCCGTTCGAAGCTGGCCGGCGATGGTGTACGACGCGAAGGACGGATACGTGCTGCTGTTCGGGGGCGTCTACGGCGGGAACGATTTCTCGGACACCTGGAAGTTTTCCCAAGGCGTTTGGACCGAGCTCTTCCCGCCGTTGTCCCCCCCGCCTCGCTGGGATGCGGCCCTCGCGTACGATGAGAAGCAGTCCGTGGTGGTGATGTTCGGCGGCGACAACCTGTCCGGCGCGCTGGGGGACACGTGGACCTTTACGGGCGGCCTCTGGACCCGGCAACACCCCACCAGCTCGCCAAGTCCTCGATGGGGCTCCAGCATGAGCTACGATGTGGCCGACGGGTACGGGGTGCTATTCGGAGGCGAGAACGGCAGCTTCTGCTTCGGAGACACCTGGACCTTCGCGACCGGAGTTTGGACCCACCTCAGTACGGCTACGTCACCTTCGGCGCGAACTTCGTTCAGCCTCGCGTACGATCCGGCAGGCGCGGAGCTCGTGTTGTTCGGCGGGATCAACCTAACGGCGAGCAACGACTTCTGGGACAGCTGGTCGTTTGCGGGGGGCGGCTGGACACGGCTGACCGGGGCGACGCCTACAGCCAGGACCGATGGCGTCCTGGTCTGGGATAGCCCCGAGGCCTATCTGCTCCTGTTCGACGGTTTCAACGACTCGTTCTCGGTGAACAAGCCGACGGACAGCCAGTGGGCGCTCGCGGCACCGCTCGGGGCCGGGATCTCCGCGATCCCTGACCCGACCGACGTCGGGCTGCCCGTGAAGCTCAACCCGAACGTCTCCGGTGGGGTCGGACCCGACACTTTCGGCTGGACCTTTGGGGACGGGGGGACGAGCCTCCTGCCGAGCCCAGGGCATGCGTTCAGCCTCCCCGGACGGTACACCGTGAACCTGACGGTCGTGGACTCGTTCGGCATCACCTCGACAGCATCCCTGACGATCGTCGTGCATCCTGCGGCCGCCGTCCAAGCGTCCGCCGCTCCGGCTCCCCTCGACGTCACGCAGGCCACATCGTTCGTCACGCAGCTCTCGGGCGGCACCCCCCCGTTCGCGTTCCGGTGGACGTTCGGGGACGGCGTCGCTGCGACCACGCAGAACGTGTCCCACTCCTTCGCGAGCGCAGGGAATTTCACAGCCATCGTTAACGTGACCGACGCTGCCGGGGCTGTGGCTTCCGCCTCGACCCACATCCAGGTGAACCCGCTTCCGGCCGTCTCCGTGACAAGCTCCGACCGGTCGCCCAGCACGAGCCAGTCCGTCACGCTCGCGGTGACCGTCACGGGGGGCACCCAACCGTACTCTATCACGTGGAACCTCGGCGACGGCTCAAGCGCCTCCGGCGCGACGGCCACGCACAGCTATCGTTCCAAAGGCAACTACGACGTACAGGTGACGGTCGACGATGGTGCAGGGGCCTCTTCCGTAGCCCATCTCAATATCACCGTGTCCGAACCCGCCACGGCCGGAATCTTTGGGCTCTCGGGATTGCTCGGGTATGTGCTCCTCGGAGTTCTCGTCGTCGCCGTCGTCGTCGGTCTTGCACTTTTGATCCAGCGCCGGAGCCGTGGCCGCACCAACGCTCCCGGCCCCTCGACGCCCGCTCCCCCGGACGGCGTGGCCGCCCCACCCTTCCAGCGCTAGGCACCCCTTCAGGATTTGGTGTTACTCGCTACTCGCCGGGCGCCTGTCAGTTCGCTCGGTCGCTGATCTCGGGCCGGAGCGCGGTCCGGCCAGTTGCATGGTTACGTTCAACCTAGAGCTACAACCCACGGCTCTTTTCACGAGGGCGGCAATCCGCGCCTCTTCCGTTCCCGTCAGCTCCACGAGCGCGTCGTCGGTCGGCCGTATGCGACCTTCGTCGAGGTTCGCTTCGTCGCTGAAGCCGAGCGTCGGGTACCGCGTCTTGAACTTCTCGGCGCTCCGGAAGAAGCCGAGCAGATTGTCGTCTTTGGAGTAGGCCGGCATCCCGTACCAAGTCTTCGGAGTGAGGCCTGGGGCAGCGGCCCGGATGAGGGCATGGATTCGCTCGGCCATGCGCCGATCCGACGGTTGCATCTCGGCGATCTTGGCGAGGACGTTGGTCTTCCCGTCCCCCGTGCCTGGCCGTGGGGGAGATCTTCGCTCGCGGACGGTCTCTCTAAACGCGGCTCGTTCCTGGTCCGTGAATCCGCCCGCGGAGTTCGGTGAGACCAGCTGCGTTCTTTTCTTTCCCGCCATGGGACGACGCACTTTTTTGATCGGCTTGAGGTACGAGTTTAGGGCCCCATATGTCGGAGGGGAGCGTGGGATCGACGAAGGGAGACACGAGCGTGCCAGGGGTGCATTCCTCAAGGCAGGTCGGAGCCCGCTCAGCCTGGCGGGGGAGGAGTCACCGCCATTCCGCCGGGCGATCCGCTCCGTTGGATTGCGAACCCCGCCGTGCCGCGGGCGAGGGTTCCTATATCCGGAGCCCTTCTCACCTCCATCCCTGGTGAGGCGCGATGAACACGGTATGGACCGGGCTGGTGGTCCTCCTCCTGGTCTCTCCCCTCCCGGGCTTGCTCTCGTCGACGTTGGCTCCCCAACCGCCGGTAGCCAAGTTTTCGGACGGGAAGCACCCACACACCGCAGCCCCTCGGACGGTGACGCAGCGGCCCGCCCTGACCCCCGCCCATGCCGTGAACGTCTCGAAGAACTACCGGTTTGAGCCCGCGCCCATGGGCATAACCGACTACGGGGTCGATACCTTCGGGTTTCCCTACCAGTACGTGACCACGAGCTTCGAGGGGGACGCGTCGATCAACTCCATCCAGGCCCTCAACGCGTCGGGCACCAACCCGAGCGTGAGCTTCCAGCTCAACGTGAACCTGGCCCTTTGCCAGGTCTTCTGTTTTCAGGGATCCCAGTACGACTACTGGATCCAGGACGTCGCCGACTACAACACGTCGAACGGCCACATGGACATCAACAACAACATCTGGAACCTGAGCGCTCCAAGCGCCAATATTCTGCCGACGACGCTCTCGGGGCAGGGCCAATTGGTCAACTTCAAGGGCACGACCTTTTACGGATTCGACTCGTGCAACAGCGGAGGAGGGACGAACACCGGGTCCTGCACCAAGCTCACGCCCCCGTACTCTCTCACGCTGAACGTCGCGACCGACCTCGAGGCGGGTGTCCCCACCGTAGCGTTCTACTTCAACGACGGGAACGGAATCAATCTCTTCGACTCGGTGAGCTTCCCTTGGGCCGCCGGATTCAGCGAATCCCGGTTCCTCGTCGACGGGTACGGCTACAATCCGGCGAACCTGTTCTACGACGCGGAGTTCATCCTCGGAGGCGAGCAGAACGGCGAGACCACGACAGTGTCGGCCGCGGACATGAATTTCTATCTCTACTTCGCGAACGCCTACAACTACCAGACCGCTCCGTACACCTACAACTTCGGCAGCAACACCGCCGAAACAGTCAACAACATCGTCGAGAACGCCACCAACGGCGGCCAGTACTTGGGATGGGGGTGGCACCTGGGCGCGGGACGCGGACTCCTTTACAAGCCGATCAGTCCGAGCCTCTGGGGCCAGCTAATCGTCGAAGTCGACCTCTCCTACGGAAACATGATGGCCTACTTTGCCGGCGCAGCGTCCTCCGGCAGGCCGGGGCAGCAGGGCCGACTCTCCGTCGAGGCGGGCCTCGGACATCGGATCGGATTCCGAGGAGGATGGGTGGCTCTTGCCCTTCCCTCAGGAAACTACACGTTCCAGGTCAGTCAAGGGAGCAACGGCTACGGAGGCTTCGCAGTCTGGGTCCACGGGAACACCACGACGACGCTCCACCTGGGGTATCAGGAGCTTTACCGAATCAACGTGAACGAATCCGGGCTGCCTTCGGGGACCCGATGGTTGGCATCCGTGTCGGGCTTCGCCAACAACTCGGTGACCTCCACCGTTGGGTTCTGGTTGCCCAACGGAAACTACCCGCTTCGAATTGGCTACGTCGCCGGATTCCACCCTCAGAACGAACTCCAATCGTTGAACGTCAGCGGGTCGAATGTAACCGTTGCCGTACCCTGGTCCGAGACGGAGGGGGTCGTGACCTTCTCCGAGTCCGGTCTCCCCAACGGCTCCACGTGGCTGGTTCAAATCGGCAATGTGACCCAGGTGAGCTTCGGTCCCGACCTCAACTTCTCTCTCGCGAACGGATCCTACCAAGTGTCCCCATCGACCGAGGCCCGCGGCTTCTATTCTCTCACGATCGCGCTGACCGTGGCGGGCCAGAACCTTCAGCGGACGATACAGTTTCTTGAGTTCAACGGCTCGCTCGACGGTACCGTGACTCCAACGTCGGCAACAATTCTTCTGAACGGGGCGACCGTTCCGGGTCCGGTCGGGGGCATCTTTTTGGTAGATCAACTCAAGCCCGGAACCTACCTCCTCGTGGTTGCGCACCCCGGGTACTCGACCTACCGAGAGAACATCTCCATCTCCCCCGGTTCCGCGACGTACGTCCACATTGAGCTGGCGCCGATCGCCTCGGCGTCGGTTCCGTGGATCGAGGCGGTAGGGCTCGGAATCCTCGCAGCAGGACTAGGCGTCGCGTTGCTTGCCGTTGTCCTCCAGTTCCGAAGGAGAGTAACCGAGGTACCTCCCTCCCGCTGAACCGCTTGGATCGGTTCGTTTCCGCTACGGTCGGCTTGCCCTGCTGGGCTACTTCCCGCCGCGTCCCGCTTGGTCGAGCCGGGCCCCGGTGCTCGCCTCGCTAGGGGCCGACCGGATCGTCGTTCGAGCCGCTTCCCGGGCCCGAATCACTGATCGCATTCGGTCCCAGTCCGAGGGCCAGCAAGGGGCGCTCAGCCTCGGGTCGGCCTGCTTCCTCCCCGAACTCCCCAAGGCAGCAGATTCCTGGGGTCGACGCCCGGTGCGAGCCTCCGGGACGCATCCTCGATCTCGTGTTGCGCCTGGGCGACGGTGCCCCGGAACTTGGGGAGGTGTCGGCCGCTGCTCCAAGAGCTCCAGCTCTCGGCCTCGAGGGCGTGCGCTCCCGAAGATGTGTGCACCGAACGGGTAACCGCAAGCAACCGCCGCTCCAGAGTGCGAAAGGGATCCGATAGCCGCGAGGCGCCCTTCGGCCCCCACCCCGAGAGAGAGTCGTTACGAACGCAACCTGCGCCCCTTACGAGCGCGAGCAGTTCGGAGGCGGGCCCATCGAGCCCTTGGGTCTGCCAGCTTTCGTGGGACTCCCCTACCCGAACGAGCGCCGGCCAAAGTCGCCGGTCCACCAACGTTCGCTTCCCTCGCCAGAGCCGTACGAGGAGAACTCCGGGTTCCGCCTCGAGCGCTTCGCCCACCTCGTAGATCAGCCCCCCCGCGGGATGGCCCCACCAGGAACCCGCGATGGGCGCACCGGCAACCAGTGAGACCAACGAGGGGGCCTTCGAGTCGGTGAAGGGCAAGAGCCCGAGTTTCTTGACCTGGGCGGCCACCCTGACCCTCGCTTCCTTGGCGCTCGGTTCGCTCACAGGTCTCCCGGAGGGTACTAGGTCCCTCGCGGGTCAGACTTGCGCAGAAGCTTCCGTAGGCGGGAGGTGATGCTCATCGCGCGATTTCGCTTCCCCGCCCACTCGGCGAGCGCCTGCGACGCCCGAACCGCGAGATACAATGCGAAGACGATGCTCGTGATGAAGAAGCTCACCGGGTAGGGCTCGTACCAGGCGACAAAGAGCCCGGCCCAGGTTGCGCCGAGCGCCACCCCGATGGAGATGGCGATGGCGTACCCCGGTCGATTCGAGAGGCGGACCGCGATGGCCGCCGGAGTCACCATGAGCGAGAAGACGAGGAGGACGCCCACCACCTGGACCGCCATCGACACCGCGACCGCGACGAGCAGCATGAAAATCACGCCAAGGAGCAGGATGGAGAGCCCCTTCGCTTCGGCGACGTCTTCGTCGAGCGCCGAGAACAGGAGGGGACGGTACACGACGGCGAGCACGAGAAGGAGCACGACGAACGCCTCGAGGGTGAGGAGGACGGCGTCGCCGCTGATGCCCAGGATCTCCCCGAACAGGATGGAGTAGGTCTCGGTCGCGACCCCGCCACGGTAGAGGTTGATGAACAGGAGTCCGAGCCCCAGCATGAACGCGAGCACGGTGCCGATCTCCACGTCCCGGTGCGCGGCGCGGCGGCCGAGGGTGGCCATCGCCGAGCCGCTCACCGTCGTGAACAGGAGCAAACCGAAGACGGGGTTCACCCCCAGGAGGACCGCGCCGGCGGCCCCGGCGAAGCCCGTGTGGGCTAGCGCGTGCGCTGCGAACGCGGACCGACGCAGCACGACAAGGTAGCCGACGATGCCGGCGACGATCGCGATGAGGGTGCCGGCCTCGAAGGCGTGCACCATGAACTGGTACCGGAGCATCTGCTGGACGTCGCCGATGAGGTCGTAGCTGAACGCGCTCATCCGGCCCCTCCTCCGCGGAAGCCGCCGCCCGCGAGTTCGCCCTCGTGATGATCCTCTCCTCCGACGAGCTCCCCCTCGACGTGACCTTCGCCGCCGACGATCACGATGTTGCCCCTCGAATCGCGCAACACCTCCACGGGAACCCCGTAGAGCTGGGACAGGCTCTCGGAGGTGAGCACCTCCTGGGGAGTGCCGCTCGCCACCCGGCCGTTCGCGAGGTAGAGGACCCGGTCCAAGTACTGGATGAGCGGATTGATGTCGTGGGCCACAAGGAACGCCGTCACGCCCCTCGAGCGGACGATCCCGTTCACGAGTCCCACGAGTTCCTTCGCGCGTCGAAGGTCGAGGTTCGAGAGCGGTTCGTCGAGCAGGAGCAGCTCCGGGCGGCTCACGAGCGCCTCGGCGAGGAACACGCGCTGCAGCTCCCCCCCCGAGAGGGCGCTCAGCGGGCGGTCGGCGAACTCGGCCCCTCCCACCGCTTCGAGCGCTTCCCAAGCGGCCTCCGTCTCCGCGCGCCTCGAGAGTGGAAAGCCCCAGCGATGGCCGGAGAAGCCGAGCCGCACCAGTTCGAAGCAGCGCACGTGGGTCTCGTAATCGATCGTGTGCCGCTGGGGTACGTACCCGATCTTCGGGCTTCCCCGGCGCGGAGGTGCGTCGAACACCGACAGGGTGCCGCCGAGCGGGGGGTGGAGGCCGAGCAGGAGTCGGAACAAGGTCGTCTTGCCGGCGCCGTTCGGGCCGATGACCGCCACGAACTCTCCCCGCTCTATTGAGAAGTTCGCGTCCTGCCAGACCGGGGCTCCTCGATAACCGACCTCCAGGCGGTTCGCACGCACGACCGAGGTCGCCGGTGCGGAGGACGGGGGAGTCCGTGGCCCCTGGCCCGCTGCGCTCATTCTCAGGGAGCCCGCTGGGCGAGGGCGTTCTGGAGAGCGAGCAACTGTCCCCCCATCCACACCTCGAAGCTCGTGCCCGACGGCAGGATCGTCTCGGTCACTCCGACGACGGGGATGTGGTGCTGCACCGAGAGGTTCTTCATCTGTTCGGTGAGCGGCGTCAGCGTCTGCTCGTTGTACACGAGCAGGCTCACGTTCCCGCTCTGCAACTGATTCTCGAACTCGGTGACACTCGCGATCGGCGGGTCGTTCCCTTCGGAGACGGCGTTCATGAAGGCTGGGGGAGAAACGAGGTCGAGTCCCGTCGAGTTCGCCAGGTAGACGAAAATGCTCTCGGTGGACGCTACGGCCGTTCCGACATACTGCGCCCGAATTTCGTTCTCGCGGAGGAGGACCTCCTGCGTCAGGGAGGCGTTGAGGAGCGCGTACTGCGACTGGAAGTAGGCGCGGTCCGTCCCGTCGATGGCGACGAGGTCCCCGAACATCGCGGCCAGGCTCGCGTTCACGTACGCCGCGCCGTACCAGAAGTGCGGGTTGTCGCCGGAGACCTTCCCGAGGAGCGTCGCGATGTTGAGGACGATCTGGTGGGGAGAGTTGCTCGCCGACACGAGGTGGAGGCACCAATCGTCGTAGCCCGCACCGTTCTCGATCACGAGATGCGCGTTCGCGATCGCAACCGCATCCACCGTGCTCGTCTCGTACTCGTGAGGGTCGGCGTTAGGGTCGGACACGATGCTCACGACGCACACGCGGGTGCCGCCGAGCTGCCCGATCAGGCTCCCCCAGAAGTTCTCGGCCGCGACGACCTGGATCCCACCGCAGGAGGTGCCGAGAGGGACCGGCTTGGCGCTCAAGTGGATCGCTACGAGCGTCCCCGCGAGGAGGAGGAGGACGACAAGGGCGATGGGCGCGGCCCGGGAGCTCTTGTGCGATGGGGAGCGCGTGCCGAGCGACGCGTGGGGGGACCCCGGGACCGGAGCGATGGGATGCCCCGTGTCCGTCGTCGTTCCGGCCATGTCTCGGCGCCCTTACCGGTCCGCGGAGCACGGGGGGATGGGCTGCCCGTGGGGACAGACGCTTGGATGCTGTTCGGCCACGCACACACGTTCGACCGTCGCGTGCGACATGGCCAGGTCGACCTCACGGGCCGCCGCGCACGTATCCTTCGGCGATAGCCCGAGCCGACTGAACAGATTCTCCGCGACTCGGTGGTGCCGTTGGTACTCAACGAGGGTACTTCGGCCCCTCGGGGTGAGCTTCGATTTCCCGCGGTGGCGCGAGATGAGCCCTAGCTCCTCCAAGGGGGTCAGGTAGCCGAGAGCGGAGGGCGCACGCACTCCGAGCGCGGAGGCGGTGTTGTTGAGCGGGACACCCGGCCCCGGTCTCTCCTCCGTCGCAATCGACCGCAACGCATCGAGCTGACGGCGAGTCAGCCGCTGCAGGGGCTCCATGAGAAGGAGAACCCGAGCAGAAGATTTAAAGGTGGCCCTAATTATTAGGTTCTAGGTAAACCGCGCTGGGTGTGTCTGAGGCGCGGACAGCCGGATTGGTAGGAACCGGGCAACCGCGAGAGGTTCGGAAATGGCCGGGCGGCGTCGGACTCGTTCCCCACGTCGGGATCAGGCTAGTCCGGTGATCCGGCCGTCCGCCGTCAGGTCGATTCGCTCGGCCGCGGGGTGTTCGGGCAGCCCCGGCATCGCCGTGACCGTCCCCAAGTAGGCGAGGGTGAACTCGGCCCCCGACGCGCGCGCGAACCGGTTCACCCTCACCGTGAAACCCCGAGGGCGACCCAAGCGCTTGGGGTCGTCCGAAAGCGAGAGGGGCGTTTTGGCCACGCAAATAGGCCCCCGCGCTTCGCCGTAGCTCATCAGACGCTCTAGGTCGGCGCTCGCACCAGGTAGGAGTTCGACACTCGACCCGCCGTAGAGCCGCACGGTGAGCGTGCCCAGGATGGAGGGAAGGGAGTCCTCGAGCTCGTAGATCGGTGAGCTGCGTTTCGACGAGGAGGCAGCTTCGATCACGGCCTTGGCGAGCTGTTCCGCACCTCCCCCACCCTGGTCGCGGGCCGTGGAGAGCTCGCAAGGAACGGATTGCTCCCGGCAGAAGCTGGCAATCGCCGCCAGGTCGCCCTCGGAGTCGCCTTCAAACCGGTTGAGGGCCACGATGGGTAGCAGGCCGAACGCGCGGATGTTCGCGATGTGCTGCTCCAGATTCTCGAGGCCAGGGCCCAAGGGGTTCGTCGGTGGGGGTTCGACGCCGCCGACTTTCGGTACTCCGTGGTAGCGGATGGCTCGGGCGGTGACCACGATCACGGCGACAGAGGCGTGGAAGCGGGCGGCACGGGCGACGATGTCCACGAATTTCTCGAGCCCCAGCTCCGTGGAGAATCCCACCTCGACGACACAGAACTCGGAAGTGGCCCGCCCGAGCTCGATGGAAATCCGGCTCGCGGTTCCGTGCGAAAGGTTGCCGAACGGGCCGCCGTGGACGAGTGCGGGGGTGCCTTCCGAGGTCTGCACGACATTCGGTTCGAGCGATCGTCGAAGGAGCGCCGCCATCGCACCAGCGGCGGAGAGATCGGCGGCCCGAACCGGAGCTCCCGAGGCGGTGAACCCGACGACAATCTTCCCCAACCGTCGCTTCAGGTCCGCGTAGTCCTCGGCCAGCCCGTGGATTGACATCACTTCCGAAGCCGGGGTGATGAGGAAGGAGGCCCTGCGCGTCGCCGCTCCCGGTCCCTTCTCGGGTCGGGTCTCTATCGCACGAAGGGTGCGGTCCTCGGTGTCGAGCGCTCTCGGCCACACGACCTGCCCCGCGTCGAGCTTTACCGGATTCGAGTGGTAGAGCTGGTTGTCGACCATCGCCGAGAGGAGGTTGTGGGCCGCGGTGACCGCCTCGATGTCGCCGGTGAGTCCGAGGTTGATGTCGTCGAACGGCTCGAGCTTCGTCCGGCCGGATCCCGCTGCACCACCCTTGAGGCCGAAGGTCGGACCGAGGGAGGGTTGGCGGAGGACCACGACCGAGCGCCGCCCGAGTCGTCGCAGTCCCATGGCGAGACCGATCGCGGTGACGGTCTTTCCCTCGCCGTGAGGCGTGGGAGTCATCCCAGTGACCAGCACGATGGTACCCGGCAACCGGTCTCGAACGAGGGCCCGTACGGTCGCGACCGGGACCTTCGCGATGGTCCTACCGAGCAGGGTCACTTCCGAGGGGGGAAGCTCGAGTTGGGTTACGACCTCGCTGATGTTTGCCAATTCCTCACCCCTGCGACTGGTCGTTGCCGTGCGGCGCGAGAAGGATTGCTCTCAACTCGAGACCTGATCCCTCCAAGGCGAGTGGCGCTTCAACTCTTCGCGCCTAGCGCCGATTCTCCCTGGTGGTCCGAGTTCCTGTTGGCTTTCACCGTGGCTAGCGAACGAGGAAGCCGGGGCGAGGGAGTCCTCCCACGGGGTCAATTCGTGGCAACGCGCCACGGGCGGCTCTTTACAAGCCTGGGATTCCCGTTGGCGGTCGCCGAACATGGGACGCGGGAAGGAGAGAAGGATGCGAGCGTCCCGAAAGCGATCTGCTTCCGTTGCACGCGCCCAACTGATCCAACTCTCGAGACAGCTCGCTGCGTCGCTCGACCGTCTAGTGCGGCGCGACGATATCCGGGTGGGGGAGCTCCACGAACTCCATCGCGATCTTAGACGCTTCCGGGTCGGGTTCCGTCCATGGAGGGAGCTCCTTCGACCGGAGGACCGCGCGCTCGGGCGGGCGCTGCACGCCGAGCTAGGGATCTTCGCTCGAGCGTGCGGGAAGGTTCGGGACATCGACGTCGCGCGGACCCAGGTCGATTACTGGGTCGCGCAGAAGGCGCCCGGGGCAGGTAGCCTCGCGGAGTGGCGCGCTCGCCTGAGCGCACGGGCCCGGCGTGGGCGTGAGCTGCTGGCGAGGGTTGCGAGAGTGCTCGTGAGGGAAGGCAGGATTCGCGGCCTCAAGTTTCTCCTCGAGAGAATCCTCCCGTCGCACCTCCAGACAAGATGGGCCAAGCGCTTCGCCCGGACCGCCGCCGAACTCCGCGACCAGATTCGGACCGCGCTCCAACGAACCCGCGCTCGTCCCACGGTGGTGAATTTCCATCGGCTCCGGAAGTATGTGAGGGGCATGCGCATCCTGCGCGACTCGGGAGTCTTCGAGGGCTCAACCGCGTACCCAGCTCGCACGCGCAGGTTGCTCCTATCGATTGGGAAGCTGCACGACCTAGAGCTGCTCCTTGCCAGAAACTTGGCGGACAATGGGTCCCGTCGCCTGCAACGATGGAAACGGGAAAGGTGGCGAGAGCGAGACGGACGGCTACGCGAACTCTCGTCAATCCTCACCGAGCCTGCCCTGGAGGGAGAGCTCTCTCGGCTCGAGGTAGGAGTGCGCGTCTGACCAGCCCGCGAGCGACCGGTCGGCCCTAAACCCTTTAGTCAACTAGTCGGCTTCTCCCAACGAATCTGAGCATGACGGACTGGAATCGTGTCGAACGACTCCGGGCCAAGGGCTACGACTGGGAGGCAATCGCCGAGGATCCGAAGGTCGAGTTCCGCACTGAGGTGAGCGCCGGCACTCCAGGACGGGCCCTCAAGGCGCTCTACCTTGAGCGCAAGTCCAAGCGACGGCAATCGGGACGCTCCGGGGACCGGAGCGCTCAGGACCCGGAGGAGGACGCTGCCCACCCGCGTTGGCCCGCTCGCCTTCTCCCCCTCGGCATCGTACTGCTCCTCATCGGCGTGATCTGGACGCTGATCGCGCTGGCAGAACCGATCGTGAGGACGCTGCTGCCGGTAGTTCCGTACACGGTCGGTGTGATCGTAGCTGGCGCCGTCTTCCTGGGGGCCGGCTTCGTCATCGGGGGCTCCCTCCGCGACATTGCGAGCCTGCGCAAGGTCGTGGCCGTTGGGGTCGTCCTCGGCCTCGTGATCTCGGGCAGCGTCGCGCTAATCGCCCTCGAAGCAGGCATTCCGGTCCTCTCTCCGAACATCCGTTCCGAGCCGGGCAGCTGGAGCGCGGCGCCGAATGCCCAGTGGACCGACTCCAACCACCCTGTCGTCTTCTTCCTTGGCTCGATCGCCTGCCCGTACTGCTCGGCGACGAGTTGGGCGCTCGCCGGTGCCCTGAAGGCGTTCGGCACCTTGTCGAATGCGCCGTACGGAACCTCGAATCCGTCGGACACTTTCCCGAGCACTCCCGAGATCCGGCTAGACGCGTCTAGCTTCAGCAGCAACTACCTGAGCTGGGACTCGAAGGAGGGCTCCAACCCGAGCGCGATCTCCGAGCCCGCACTCTCGGCCAAGGAGAACGCCTACGTCCAGGCGTACGACCAAGCAGGCAACATCCCGTTCGTCGTGGTGGACGGCATCTACTTCCACGTCGGCACCCTCGTGGACCCGTCGCAGCTGACGACGGCGCCAGGTCAGCAGTCCGGGAGCGGTACGCCGCTCAACCCGCAGGTGGTCGCGCAGGACATCGCGAGCGGACAAGGCTCCGTCTATGCCGCCGTGCACGCAGCGCAGATTCAGTTCGAGGCGTACTTCGCGAAGGCCTGCCAGCTCTCGAACATCACGCCGCCGCAGTCGGTCAGTAGCGACTCCGAGGTCCAAGCGTTCCTGGGTCAGATCAGCTAGGAGGCGCCGTTGGTAGATGCACGCCTCCTCCACCGCCTCCTACTCGTAAGCATCCTTGCCGGTATTGGCTTCTCCCTCTACGCCACGGCGGAGGTGCTCGACCCCGCGCTCCAATCGAGCTGCTCCGTTTCGGCGTTCTTCTCTTGCGGAGCGGTCGACCAGAGCGGCCACACTTCGATCGGCCCGCTGCCCGATTGGTCCATCGGGCTCGGCGGATTTCTCGTCCTCCTCGCGCTCGACCTCCCGCTCTTAGCCACCTTCGACGCACGCCTGTTGGGGGCCGTGTTGCTCCTCTCGGGGGTCGGGCTCGGGGTCTCCCTCTACCTCGGCTACGTGGAGCTCGACATCATCCACGCCCTCTGCCCGATCTGCCTCGGCGCCTACCTTTCGAACGCGTCCATTCTCCTCCTCGCCCTGCTGCTCACGCGCCTGCGGCTCGCGCGGGTCGAGACGCCGGAGTAGGGCGTGGACCTTCTCGCGCCGGGCCCGTGTCAGACCCGGTTCCTGAAGACCGCTCGCTTCCTCCAGCGCACCGTACCGGACCTCCTTCCGCCGAGCGAACCGGTCGAGGGCTTCCGCAGCATCCTCGACGGCTCCGACCCTTCGATGCGCTACCTGCTGCGCGACGCACTCGCACACGGGAAGCTTCCTCGACTCCGGAGCGAACCTGTCTCCAAGGGACTCGTGGGCTCCCTTCTCGTCCTACGCCCCACCTTCCAAACCCGCAAGGGGCCTTTCGCGGTTGGACCCGAAGACACGGAGCAGATCGCCCTCTACCTAACGCGGGTAGCGCCGTTGCTGGAACGCTACCTCGCCCCCTTCGTCAAGGTCGAGTTGACGCCTGCGCCCGTGGTCCACGAGATGGCAGTCGCTCTCGCCTCGAACCGCTTCTGCGACTCCCAGGTCGCCGAGTGGGTCAACCGGGTTGTGGCTACCACGCCCGAGGCCGCCGGGTGCGTGGTGCTCGCGCCTCCCTCGGTCGTGAACAGCGACGCGGAGGGCTCGTCGGGGGCGCGCGGGTACCACGCCTCGGCACGCCTCCCGTACCTCTTCCTGAACGTGCGAGGCTCCGGGCTTCGTCTCGACGATCCGAGCGACAGCTTCGCGCTCGCCTTGGGCCACCAGCTCCTGGAGATGGCCTCGGACCCTGGGGCGGACGCGGAGAACCCCGAGATCTGCGACCCGTGCGCGCCGACCGAAGCACGAGCGTGTCGGAACTACTTCGGACGCGAGGGCCAGTACCTCGGGAGCCGGTCGGAGTTCCCTCCCGATATCGAGTACGCGTACTTCCTGCACGGCGTTCCGCGGCCGGGCACACCGCTCACGCGCGCCTCGACTCTAGGGGAATGCGGGTACGCGCCGCCATCCGTCGCGGGTGAACGCTAGGTGATCGGCGCCTCGCCGGCTGGCTTCGCGGGCGATACCGGTGGCGTACCAGGGGCCGGAGTCGGGAGGACGGAGGTCCCGGAATCCCCCACGGTTGGATAGTACGGCTTCTCCGCCGGGCACGCGTCGCAGGAGCAGCGCACGGTGTTGCCCTTGTGCTTGAAGTTGTGCACGCCCTCCTCCCACGGGTAACACTTCACGCAGGCGCAGAACCTGCAGTCGTGGTCGGCGGTCATCCGCGTGGGCCGACCGGAGCGACCACTTGAGCCTACCGGCCGAATCCGGAGGGCTGTCGTCGGCCGCCGAGATTCCACAGGAAATGGGGGGGTGTGTCCGCCGTTCGTCCGCCCCTTTCTCACGTCGAGAACGCGCAGCGGACCCCTCCGTTTCGACTCGAAAGAGGAGCTTTATGTATGACATGCGTCTGACAAATTGGAAGCGACCGTGGCTCCTTCGGAGGAGAATCCGATCTTCCTCGCCGGGCTGGGCGCGCCCGAGCACCCGACCTTCGAACCTTCGATGCCGATCGCCTACATTCCGCCCGAACTCGCCTTCGGACCCGGGGAGCTCGAGGCCAACTCCCTGGACGGAGGCTCGGGCGAGTGAACCGGGGAGCGCGACCTCCCATCCCCGAGGCGACGCTCCCCCGGCCCACGGGCCCCGCGGAACGGTTCCTACTCGGGTCCGCCACCCCCAGGGGCATCGGTGTCCGGCCGCATCTGAGCCCCTCCGCCGCCGCAGCGTTCGCCACGTACGTCGACTCTGCTCGAGCGCGCGCGGCCATGGAAGGCCGCACCCTCGTCTACACGGTTCGGTGGGCGTAGCGCGGTCGAGCGCCGACCCGACTACCCTTCGTGGCCTGCCGCGGGTTCCTCGCGACCCAAGTCCGCGCTCGGGGAGACCCCCGCGGCTTCCGCGCGAGCCTCCTCGAGCGCGAGCTTCGTAAGCTCGTCCGCCCGGGTGTTCTCTTCGCGAGGTACCCAGCGGAAGCTCACCTCGACGAACTGGCGGGCGAGCGCACTCAGGTGCTCGTGGTACGCCTTGAGGTGCTCCTTCCGGATCGCGTACTCGCCGTTCATCTGGCGGATCACGAGCTGGCTGTCGCCGCGGAGGATCACGGCGCCGCGGAACCCCCTCGAGCGCAGCCATTCGAGGGCCCGGATGGCCCCCGTGTACTCGGCGACGTTGTTCGTGGCGTGGGCCGCCCCTGGACGTACTGCGAGGCCCCGCTCTTCGTACCGCAGCCGCTCCCCTTCGATGGTGAAGCCGTAGGTCGCGATGCCCCCGCCCCGCGCCGGGTTGCACGCGCCGTCGAAGTGGACATCCACGACCCCAGGGTAGAGCACGGTCCCGCGCGGGAGCCTACTCTCCGGAGCGCTCAAGGGGCTAGGCTCCTGCGGGCCGCCGCCGCCCGGGGCCGGCCGAGTGGTGCGCGAGGCGCGGGCAGGAGCAGTAGACCTCGTCCTTGATGCACGGTGCGCAGCGCACCGCCCCCGCGAGGAAGAAGAGCGGTCGGCCGCAGCTCTCGCAGCGTCGGGCCCGGGCGCATCGCGGGCACTGGAGGACGGTCGAGGGAATAATGGTGTAGCAGCCGACGCAGTGGACCGACTCCCGCGGGGAGGGCAGGTACCGGCGGTCCGGCGGACGCTCTCCGCCCGCGTGCTCGCGGCGCAGGAGGTTCTCCTCGGCGCTCCCGAACCAGCCGCCGACCGTCGTGACCTCGGGGTCGGGGCGGGAGAGCCCGTAGAGGGTGAGCATCAGACCGAACGCGAGGAGAAACGTCGACGCAAGGAGAAGCAGGGCCGGCGGGCCAAGCTCCGGCGACGCGACCGCCACGATGAGCCCGACGACGCCGAGGGCAAGGAGGAGCGCGCCGAGGGAGGTGAGTGCACGATTCACGATGCGATACCTCGAACCACTCTCGAGGCGCGCGGAGGCGCGAGCCCCCGTGCTCCTCTACGCCCTAAGTAGCACGCTCGAGCGGTTAAGTTGGGGCGGTTGGCGGTAGGAGCTTGCGCGCTCTCCGCTTCCCCAGCGCGTGGCCGATGAGCCCGAACAGGACCGCGAACACCACCACGAAGAGGAGGAGGTAGAGAAGGCCGGTGGCGAGGCCGCTCAAGCTGAGAAGGCCGATCTGCTGAAGGAAGAAGACGAGCGCGAAGCCGAAGATGATCCCCGACACGACGCCCGAGCTCGTGGCGCTCATGGCTTGTTACCGTCCTCGGCCGTGGGGCCGGAGGCGTCCGCCTTCCCAGCGTCCTCGGCGCCGGGTTTCGCACCCTTCTCCGTCCCGTCGGTGGGAGACCACGGCCGCACGCCCTTCGGCGGGGTCGGCCTCACCGTAAGCACGGAGTAGAGTTCGTAGACGAGCAGAACGAGGAGGATGAGCGGCAGGAGGGCGCCCACGGTGTACGGCGCGTTCGCCTTGATGTAGAACGATTCGGACCAGAGGGTGGTGCCGTTGGGGGCGAAGATCGAGGCGAGACAGAGGTAGACCCCCGAGATGATGTAGTTGAGCGCCCCAGGGTCCCAGGTGAGGTTCGTGACCCCGGTGGGGGTGGTGAGCGCGGGGCTGTTGGTGAGCGCGCGGGTGAGGAAGGAGTAGCCGAAGAGGAACGCCTGGAACTCCACCTCGCTCACGCCTCCCGGCGGACCGTTCGTTCCCGAGTTGGTCCAGTGGAACTGCATCGTGATCGTCGACCCGAACGAAACGGTCAGCGCGCTGCCGGTCGTGGTGGCGTTGGCGGTCGCACGTCCGTTCCAGCTCACTCCGTAGAGGAACCCTCCCCCGGGAGTCCCGGGCGGGTTCGTTCCGCTTCGAGTTCCCGAAGAAGCTGCACCAACGGGAACGAGGGGTGCGAGGAGGAGGATGGCGAAAAGGAACGCCAGCGAGGCACGGAGCGAGAACGCGCGGGCGCCTTTCGTCGCTCGCACGGAGCGCTACGAGCGGAGCCGAGGTCTAATACCCTTCGCCGGACACGCGCGGGGGCTCCCGAGGCCTTCGACGGCGAATGGGGGACCGTCAGGCAGCCCGGCGAGGCGAGCCGTTTTACCCCGTCGCCGCAGTCCGCCCTCGATGGCGAATCCAAAGGTGAGCTTGAAGACGAATCACGGCACGATCCGGATCGAAGTGTTCGAGAAGGAGGCCCCCATCACCGCAGGGAACTTCCTCAAGCTCGTCCAGAAGGGCTTCTACAACGGCGTGACGTTCCACCGGGTGATCCCTGGGTTCATGATCCAGGGCGGGGACCCGGACGGCACCGGCATGGGAGGACCGGGCTACACCATCCGGGACGAGTTCGCGCCGGGCCTCAAGCACACGGGACCGGGAATGCTGTCGATGGCGAACGCCGGACCGCACACCGGCGGGAGCCAGTTCTTCATCACCGTCGCGGCGGCCCCCTGGCTCGATGGAAAACATGCCATCTTCGGCAAGATCGTCGAGGGGCAGGCGGTGGCGGATGCGATCTCGAAGCTCCCGCGCGACCGGAACGACCGTCCGAAGGAGCCCGTCCGGATCGAGGCGGCTACCGTCAGCTAGGCAGGGTGGCGGGCCGAAGGTCGCCTAGCGGAGGCGGCCCGGGAAGTCGACCCGCAGCCGCGCGCCGAGGTTCCGTTGGTCCTGGACCGTCACGAGGACGGCGGTGACGAACAGGAGCGCCGGGATGACGAACAGCGCCTCGACGACGGAAGAGTAGTCGAGCGCGAGCGTCACGTGGGAGCCCGCGGGCAGGAGCACCGAGGCGGTCGGGAGCAGCAACCAGAGGTAGCCGAAGGCGACGATCGAACGGACGAGGCCCACCGGCCCGTACGCGGCGGTGGGCCGCGCGATGTAACGAGCCGTGGACAGGGCGGTCAAGGCAAGACCTCCCACACTCACCGTGAAGACGCTCGTCTCCGACCGCACCCCGGCACCTGCGAGATAGTCGAGTATCGCCGTGGGCACTCCGACAAGGAGGATCAGGAGAGGGAACACCCGGAGGAGGCCGAGCGTCGCTCGCCTCGGCACCGACGGGAGCTCCGCCCCGGGAGGGTCCGGGCCGAAGCTCACGGGAGTGCCTCCGGGGGGAGAGGGACCGCGAACCCGGGAGCGACGAACGTCGATCGAAGGCTCCCGCCGGCGAGTGAGCAGCCGGAGGGGAGGTAGAGGGTGAGCGTCTGGTTCGTCGTGCTGTGCGGGAGGTCGTTGATCGGGAGGTTCACCTGGGCGCAGGTGGCTCCGCCCGCTGACGTGAGGGAGGCGAGGAGGGCTCCTGTGACGGCGAAGGACGCATCGTTCCCAAAGGAGAGCGTCACCGGCACGCGGAAGCTTCCGTTCGGCTCGGCCACAGGGGTTCCCGCCCTCGCGCGGAACGCGTGGAACGGGGCGCCCCAGTTGAGCCGCTCGCCCGCGTGGAGCTCGAATCCGACGAAGGTGGCGTACGTGCCGTTCAGGTAGTCGCTCTCGTTCAGCACCTCGTCCTGAGTGAGGAGCGCTTTCGCCGGTCCGAGCGAGGTGAGCGTGAGGCTGAACCTTAGCGGTACTTGCGCGCTCCCCTGGGCGGGGAGGGTAACGGACGGAGAGACGGCCTCAAGCCAGGGGCTCGTCCCGTTCGGCAGGGTGATCGCCGAGGCGATAGAGAGCTGCGTGAAGGCGAAGTACCCTGGATTGCTGAGGTTGATCGTGGTGAGAATTGTGACCGTGCCGTCAGGGAGGAGCGCGTACTCCGCGCTACCGGTACCGTTCGGCCGGAGCGTCACGGCGGAGTACCCTGCGAGCGCGAGGTACGACGCGAGAACGATCAGGATCACCCAGCCGGTCACCCGGAGCAGCCGGATGACCCCGAGGAGCGACCCCTTCTCTCGCTCGTTCCGCATGCTTGCCCTCAGAATCGCCGGGGCGTCCGAGGCTCGCGGACGGCCCGGGCGGCCACGGAGGGCCGCGCCGACGGCCCAACATGGAGGGCCCCCCTACTTGACCCCGGCAGTTCGAGAGAAACCGGCGGATCGGTCGCCGGCGACCCACCTACTCGGGCGGAAGGTGCAGGAACGCCCGATCCTGCCGGTCGATGTCCCGGAAGACTCCCTTGATGACCCGCTTCGTGAGAAAGCCCGGCACCTTGAGGATGCGGACGTCGCCGCGTGAAACGATCCGAGTGCCGCCCGCCACTTCGGAGTAGGTATTGATCATGTGGCTGCCGGGCAAGATCGGTCCGTTGCCATCGAGGATCTCCCAGCGGTAGGAGTCCGGCCGTTGGGCCGTGAGCTTCCAGTGAGCGTGGAGGACCGCCTTGCGGAACTTGAGGCCGCGGTCCACGACGAGCTCGTCGCCGGTTCGGCTCACGACGGTCTGGCTGACGATGTCCGGGTGGATCTTCACGACGGTTGCAGGGTCCGCATGCTGCTCGATGAAGCTCCACAGTAGCGCTCTCGGAATCGGAAACACTCCTTCCTCCGCGTACTCTGCCATCCCATTCTCCCCTTCGCCGGACGCACCGAATCTCACAATAAGGCGTCTTTCCCCGACTTCAACTTCCTCGCCCCGGAACCTCCGGGGCGGAAGATTCCGCGGGCGAGCCACCCCCCGCACGCGGTCCGTCGAACGCCGAGCGGCACCGAGGCTCCCGCTTGGCCCGTGTGGGAGGTGTCCCCACGGCCGGGTCTCCTCGGTCGCAGGTCGGCTCGTCGCCGCCCAGGAGCGCCCGGCCCCGAACCTGTTGGTCCTGACCGCCGGTCTCGCTAGTTCTGGTTCTGATCCTTGGCGATTCCTGCTACGCCACCGAGACCGTTCACTCCGATCGAGCCCTTCGCCCCCTTGGACCCGGCCACGCCCGTCGTGCCGCTCGCCTGACGGTTGTGCCCTGCCCCATCGGTGCCTCCCGTGCCTCCGGTGGTCCCCGCTCCCGCAGACCCGCCGGCGCCCGCCGTCCCGGGACACGCGGACCCGGCGGCGCAGTTGTCTACGCCCCCGTTGCCGGCGACGACGCTGTTCGCGGCAAAGGTGACACCGACCTCGTAGTACACAGGGGTCACGTTGTAGATCGCCCCACCGATCGCGTTGCCTCCGTTGCCTGCTGCGCCGGATCCGCCGCCGGTCCCGCCCTTTCCGCCGCTCCCACCGTTGCCGCCGTTACCACCCTTTCCGCCGCTGCCGACGGAGGTGCCTCCGCCGCCCGTCGAGCCGGATCCACCGTAGCCGCCGCTTCCCCCTGCGCCGCCCGCCCCGCCTGGGGACCCGGGACCGCCGGTGGCACCCTGGCCTCCGACCGCCGCGTTGTAGGTGAAGGAATCGTCGAGGAGCCTCAGATGGGTCGTCGAGCTGTACAACGGGCTGTAGAGAGCGCCGCCCTCGGCGAGCCCGCCGGCTCCTCCAGCCGAGCCGTTGCCACCCTTCGCGCCAGCAGCTCCGATGCCGCCAGCTGTCCCCGCGCCACCCGCGCCAGCGTGGCCGCCCGTGCCGCCCGAGACCCCGCTTCCACCCGAGCCTCCGTAGCCGCCGCTCCCGCCCGAGCCGCCGTAGCCGCCCGCACCGCCGGATCCCCCCGGTCCGCCCGCTCCGCCGCCGCCCCCGGTGGCGATGTCATAGGAGAAGGTCCCGTTCGTGATGGTCGTATTTCCGCCGGCAAACAGGGCGCCGCCCAACGCGGCTCCGCCGGCGCCACCGGGACGACCGGCTCCACCGTTGCCTCCCGAAACGCCGCCCTTCGCGGCCGTTCCGGTAAGGCCGGCCGCACCGGTCCCTCCGTTCTCTGCGGGGCTGTTCGACCCGCCCGAGCCTCCAGACCCCCCGTTCGCGCCGGGTCCTCCTGCGCCCCCGGTCGCGCCGCCGTATCCGCCGCCGCCCGAGCCGCCGGAGGCACCGGTGCCGCCGGTCGCGCTGCAGGAAGTGTAGCTCGAATTATTGTCATGGAAGGAGGAATGGCTACCGAGGGTGAAGACGCACCCGCCTTGCGCCGCCCCGCCGGCTCCACCCGCACCGCCGTTCCCCGTAACTCCCGGCATGCCACCTGCGCCGGGCACACCCGCAGCGGACCCGGAGACACCCGAGGCACCCGACCCACCGGTCCCCGGTAGCGAGCCAGCAGCGCCGGACCCGCCGGCTCCACCCGAACCGCCCGTGCCGCCCGCCCCGCCTGCGCCCCCGTAGCCGCCGTTGCCCCCGTAGCCGCCGCTCCCGCCGGTGCCAGCGTAGACGCGGCCGTACTGGTAGAGGGTCGAATCGCCTACGATCGTGCCGACATTGTAGATCTCGCCGCCCTGGGCAGCGCCACCGACTCCGCCGGCGCCGCCGGTGCCTCCAGCCCCCCCGGCCGCTCCGTTCGATCCAGCCTTCGCCGCTCCGGCGGAGCCGCCGCCACCCCCGCTACCTCCCGTGGAGCTGGGGGTTCCACCGGTGCCTCCGCTGCCGGCCTGATACGAACCAACTCCCGTGCCACCGGGGCCTCCGGCCACGCCACTCCCCCCTCCGCCCGCGCTACCTCCGTAGGCGTAGGAATTGTAGAACGTCGTCGACTTGATGGAGAGGTTGCCCGCGTTGTAGATCGCGCCCCCCTGGCCCGCGCCACCAACACCGCCGGCGCCACCCGACCCGGCCTTGCCGCCGACGGCACATGCACCGTTCGGGCCCGCCGCTCCCCCCGTGCCCCCGGTGCCGCTGCCGGTCGGGGTTCCGCCTGTCCCGCCGCCGCCGCCATAACCGCCAGACCCGCCGCTACCGCCGGACCCCCCCGACCCGCCGTACCCGCCGGTCCCTCCGGTAGCCGAGTCGCTCGAGAAGCTGTCGCCGGAGAGATTCAGCGTCCCGCCATTGTAGATCGCGCCTCCGAGCGCGGCTCCACCGCCACCGCCGTTCCCGCCGTTCCCGCCAGCCCCGCCGGCTCCTGCGGAGCCGCCAGCCCCCCCGGCACCGCCCGAGCCGCTCGAGGGAGAGACCGCGCTCCCTCCGAAGCCGCCCTGGCCACCGGTTCCGCCGTAGCCGCCGGCGCCGCCGGAGGCGCCGTATCCTCCGGCGCCGCCTGTCGCGGCGTTCGAATTGATCGTGTCACCCATCAAGTTGACGGTGCCGTTCTGGATCATGATCGCACCGCCCTTCGCGACGGTCCCGGACGCCCCGTTGGTCCCCGCACCGGCACTCCCCCCGCTCGTCCCGACTCCGCCGGCGCCGCCGGCCTGGCCGGTTCCCCCCGTGCCACTGGTCCCAGTGACCCCGTTCGACCCGAGCGAGCCCGCGCTGCCCGTCGTTCCTGCGATGCCGGCGGTTCCCGTTACCCGGCCGGCTTGAAGTGTGATGTTCGAGATGGTGAGGTGGCCTCCCTTGACGATGAACAGCTGGTTCGTGTATCCGCCGCTCAGGGTGACCGCAAACCCGCCCGACGTGATGGTGACCGACAAGGTGTATGGAATCGTGATGGCGGAAGTGAGAGTGAGTGTGCACGGCCCTCCGAACTGGACCAGCCCCCCGGCCATCACATCGCTCACAAAGGTCGACAGGGTGCACGGGGTGACCACGTTCGGCCGCGGATGCGCTACGCCGAGGTGAGCGGGCGGTGAGACCGTTCCCGTCATCCCGGCCACGAGTCCCGGGGCGTAGGCAAGGAGCAAGAAACCGGCTACGACTGCGACGAATCCCACTCGACGTACAACTCTCGACTTCTCCAACATGGTAAAACCCGGCAGGCGCGGCATTCAAGTTCCGGTATAAGAATCCCGGCGCCCCGCAGATTCCGCGCCTTTCCGAGTGTCGGGGCCCGCCGCTCTGGGAGCGTGTTACCTGCCCAAAGTCGGGGACGGCCCGCGGTCCGGAGTCGGGTGCCTTCCTCGTTGGAGATCTCTCGGACGCGGAGCACCATGCGCCAGGAGGGGAGACTCCCCCGCACCAACCTTAGCGGTCCGATAGGATCCACTCAACCGCACTCGATTCGCCACGAGGCCCTCGCGGCCCTTCGTCACGGGGAGCCGCTTGCCAGGATACGTCGAGGCTCCGCACGTGACTCGCGAGTTACTTCCGTTGGAGCGGGGAGGTGAGCTCGACGAGATTCCCGTCCGGGTCGTACACCTGGAAGTTGCGCAGCCCCATCATCGGGCGATCCGCAGGCGGAGAGGCGATGGCAACTCCTTTCGACTTGATCCGCTGGTACTCCTCGTCGACGTTCCCAACCTTCAGCGCAAGCACGACCCCCTCCCGCTTCCACACGCGCGGGGAAGGCCCTCCGAGCCCCCCCACGGTCTTCCAGAACGCGTGGTCGAGGAGGACGAGCGCGCAGGAGTTCGCGACGAACTCCGCGTACGGGCTCTCCCCCGCTCCTTCGAGTCCGATCACCTCGCGGTAGAATTCAAGCGACGCCGCAAAGTCCCGGACGATCAGCATCGGGCCGAAAAAAGTGGGCTTGACCTTCGCCATGGGGCGGTTCATCTACTGGCGCTATAAGTACCGACCGTTCACTAAATGAGTTAAGTTTGAGCCCTGCTGGCCCCGGCGTGGCGCGCTGGGCTCAGCGGAGGAGGGACACGAGCATGCTCGAGGCGCGGCGCTTCGAAGGCTGGGAGCTTCTTCGTCGTGGTCTCAGTCAAGTCGAGGTCGCCCGGAAACTCGGCGTGAGCGGTGCGGCGGTGAGCCGGTGGCGCAGGCGGGCCGCGAAGACGGGACCCGACGGGCTACGCTCCGCACTGCGACCGGGCCGTCCTCCCTTCGTCCCGCGGACAATCAGGGGGGACCTGCTCGCAATCATCTCGAGCGGAGCCAAGGTGCACGGCTTCGCCGACGACGCGTGGACCTTGGCCCGACTGACGGAAGCCGCGGCGCAGACCTGGGGGGTCCGCTATTCGCGGAGCGGGCTCTGGCGGATACTCCGGGAGCTAGGATGTCGGTGGCTCCCACCGGCCGCTGGAGTTCCTCGCTCCGGGTCGCGATCCGAAGGCGACGGCGGCAAGGCCGGGGTTGCGGGCTGGGTCCGAGGAGTGCGAATTCCTGTCGCGCGAGGGCGCCGAATGTTCCCGGAGCAGCCCAAGCCGTTATCGGGCGCTCTGCCGAAGCAGGTCCGTCCGCAAGCGTCGCGTCGTCGGGCCCGCCGACAACATCGTTTGGAGAGGTTCAAGAACCCCCCGTGAGGTCATCGATGAGGCTGGGCCCGTGGCGCTCGTTCCTCCTCCCCGAGTGTGTAGAATTCTGCTGGTCGCCTTCAGCTGCCTCGTTCTGCTCGTGAGCGGTCTCCCGCTGGTCCACACCGCAGGATCCGGGTCTCCGCCTTCGCCTCGAACGGGCTCTCCCGTGTCCTTCGCTGAGCGAGCTCCCCGGGCGGGCATGTCTATCGTCCACCCCTCGTCCAAGGGGCCTTCGCCAGCCACGCTCACGCTTGCGTGGTCGAACATTACCTCCGAGAGCACGACGATGCCGCCCAACATGTGGTTCACCGAAGGAACCTGGGACGCGGCCGATGGCTACCTCTTCTACTACGGCGGAGACAACTGGGCCGGAGCGAATCTCGCGAGCTCGTGGTCGTACTCCGTAGGCTCGTGGAGTGTGCTCAGTACCTCGGGCAATCCGGGACCGCTGGACGGTCCGGCGCTCGCCTACGACCCCCCGGCGGCTCAGGTCGTGATGTACGGTGGCCTCGCCTCCTACGCTCCGTTCACGTACACGAACCTCACCTGGACCTACTCCGGTGGTACGTGGAGCTCGGCCCACCTGAGCCCGTCCCCACCGGCCCGGCTCGCCGGCTCGATGGTGTACGACTCCGCGCTCGGCGGGGTTGTCCTCTTCGGTGGCTACGACAACCGGAACCCTACGGGTGGAACGCTCCTCAACGACCTGTGGCTGTACAAAGCCGGCGCCTGGAGCATGATCAGCGCAAGCAACCCCCCGCCCGTTCGTACGTGGGCGCCGATCGCCTACGCCCCGGGACTCGGGGAGATCGTCGTCTTCGGAGGGATGAACGCCGCCGGCCAGTGTCTCGGAGACACCTGGATGTTCGCAAACGGGAGCTGGACGAACGCCGCGAGCGTGGGGAGCGGACCCCCCGGCCCTCTTTGCGCGAACTCGCTACTCTACGACCCCGACCTCGGGCATATCCTGCTGACCGGTGGGTTTGGCTTCGTCGGATCGACCCAGGTGAACAACACGGCGAGTTGGACCTTCAACGGCTCCTCGTGGCTCGCGTTACCGGTGGCTGGCCATCCCTCGGACCATGCGTACGGACCGAGCGCGTGGGACCCCTCGGCGCACACCCTCGTGGTCGCAGGAGGAAATCCCTACTACTTTGCGACCGACGTCCTCTCCGCGCCCCTCTCGGTGGCCAACATCACCGGTCCTACGAGCTCCGAAGTGGGAGAAGCCGCTACCTTCACCGCAACCGCGACGGGCGGTGTTCCGCAGCGCACCTTCACCTGGGACTGGGGGGACGGCGGCGGACCAGGGAGTGGCGTGAGCTCGACGCACTGGTACAATGCGACCGGAGCCTTCACCGTCCGCGTCCACGTGCAAGACGCAGCGGGCCACGCTGCGGAGCTGAACGCCTCGATTCTTGTCACCTCGGGCCCCGCCGCCGTCCTCAACTCGGCTCCCGCGTCCGGTGACGTCGGGATCGCGCTCAGGTTCGTCGGCGCCGCCTCCGGGGGAACAGGAACCCTTTCGCTCGGATGGCAGTTCGGCGATGGCTTCCATGCAACTGGCGCCTCCGTCCAGCACTCGTACCTCGCGGTGGGCACCTATCCCATCACCCTGACGGTCACCGACTCAGTCGGAGGGACCGGGACCGCCCACGCGAACGTGAGCATCTACCCGGCGCTCCTCGTTCAGATCAACGGCTCGGTGCTTGCAGATGCCGGACGGGCTGTTCCGCTGGGCGGGGAGGTGACGGGGGGAGAGGCTCCGTACTCGTACCGGTGGATGTTCGATGACCGGACGAACTCCTCTTCCGTCTCGCCCACCCACATCTTCGCCACGGCGGGGGCGCACATCGTTCAACTGCTCGTGATGGACGGGACAGGATCGAGCCAAGGATCCTCCGCCCAGGTGCAGGTCGCTGCCTACCCCGCGCTGACTCTCGCGGGACCGACGACGTTGACGGCGGCCGTCTCGGGCACCTGGTCCGCCAACGTGGCGGGAGGGGTGCAACCGCAGAAGGTCCAGTGGAGCTTCCCGGACGGAGCCGTCCTCAACGGGACGACCGTAGCGCACGCTTTCCAGACGCCGGGAAGCTACGTCATCCACGTGAGCGTAACCGACGGGCTCGGGGCGACCGCGAACTCGACCACGAGCGTGACGGTCGCAGCGGCGGGGGGTTCTGGCTCCTCCGCGCCCCTCGCGAGCTCAGCGCTCATCTGGGTCGGAGTCGGCCTCGCGGCGGCCGCCGTCGCGGCAGGGAGTGCGTTGGTCGTGCGCCGGCGCCGCCGCGCCACCCCGCCTCCCGAAGAGTAGGCATCCGACCGGAGGATCGCAGTGGTGTTCTCGGACGAGCACGCGTTGATTCGGTGACTCCCATCGTTCCGGCCGGCCGGCAGCCGCTGAGGGGACCAGGACCAGGGGTTCGGGTCCGACCATTTCGACAGGCTGCCCTCACTCTTGGACTTCTGACTCACGAGCTCCTCGAAACGATTAACCCCAGACGAATACTCCAACCTCCGTGTCGGCCGAGGATGACCTGCCCGGACCCGACCTTCTCGTTCAATTCACCGTCGACACGACTCCGTCCGAGGCGTTCCGAGTTCTTGCCCGCCAACTCGGCGACAACCTGGCTCGGAGCGGAATCCGGCTCGAGCCGCACTCGGGAGGGAGGTTGACGGACGGCGAAGTCGAGTTCGGCACCGTTACCAGGTGGGAACC
>JAKIWX010000089.1 GCA_022749845.1 Thermoplasmata archaeon | reverse complement strand
GCGGCCGCTAGCCGACCTCGCCCGGGTTCGCGCGAAGTCGGACGTGGAGGAGCCGCTCCACCTTCCGCACGGTAGCGTCGGGAGGATGGAAGCTTCCGCTCTCGAGCTTCAGGACGACCGACTTTTTCTCGTTGAGCCGTTTCGCTAGCTCCTCCGGCGTCCACGTGAGCTTCTCCCGCGCCTCTCGTATCCGCTTTCCCCAATCCGACACGAGCTCGAGCTCCGGCATCTCCTGGAACACGTCCCGTTCGTCGAGTCGTCGTCCCCTCGGATTGCCGCGGCTGGCCGCGTAGAGCGGCGCGCCCGCTGGAGCGGGGGCGGCGACCGGCGGTGGGTCGAGCACCGTACCGAACTTGGAGCAGTTCGGGCACAGGCCAAGCACGCTCCCCTCGACGCGCACCCGGCTCGGTATCTCGACCTCGGCTCCGCACATTTCACACAGCATGCTTTGCTCCCATGTTCTTCTCCGAAGAGGAAGCACGGCTGCGACGCCCCCGCGGCCGGAAATGCCGGCGGCGCTCGTCCATGCGCTGGCGTCCCGCCTCGAACTCCTTGCGTTCGGCACCGGAACGCAACGCGAGCGGACGGACGGGAACCGGGTGCCCGGCTGGGTCGACCGCGACCATCGTCACCCAGGCGCGAGCGACGCGATACTTCGGTCCTCCCATGAGGGCCTCGGCGCGGACCTCGATAGCCACCTCCATCGAGCTCCGTCCCACGAACGTGAGATGGGCGTCGAAGTCGAGCACTTGCCCGACGTGGACCGGCTTCTCAAAATCCACCCGGTCGAAGCTCGCCGTGACCGCGTTCAAGCCGGAGTGGCGCGTCGCCGTGATGTAGGCGACGCGGTCGATGTCCTCGAGAATGACGCCACCGAACACGTTGCCCATGAAGTTCACGTCGGTCGGGAGCGTAAGCCGGGCCACGGAGGATCGACTTTCGGCCACACCACGAGGGGCCAACTCTCGCACGCGGAAACCCCGAAGCACCCGCCGAGGGGCGGGCGGCCCGTGCTACGGGTGCGCGCCCTAAAGCATTTCCACCGCCCCGGCTTGAGCGTACCTCCGAGGCGTATCCTCCCGTCACGTCCGGGCCGAGTGGGCTTCATAACTCGCCGAGCGGTGCGCCTCGCTCCTCCATTCCATGCGCACTTGGTTGCCCTCCCTACCGCGAGCCGTTGCCCTCCTGACGGTGATGCTGCTCCTCTCCCCCCTTGGGATTGGCGCGAGCGCGAGTCCGGTCGCACACCCGCCTCCGCCCGGAGCGGCCAAGTTCCTTCCCGCGGCCGTCCACGGGAGCGCGCCAACGTCCGCGGCACCCCAACGAGCGGCCGCTCCCGTACACTCCCCCTTTCATCTCGCGCGAGGTCCTCCTGCGCCTCCCGCTTGGACTCCGGGAGCACCGACGGTGCTCCCGAGCGTTCACGGTCTGGCCCGGCCCACGCCAAGAGCATCTCCAGCCCCGGCGTGGTCCCCCTCCAAGAACTGTTACGGGGTCTGGCCCGGCAGTTGGGGCGGCCAAGGCACCTACCAGGGCAATTGCTACGGCCACGACGAGCCCGGCCTCGACCCGTACTCGAATCTTCCTGGGAGCGGCGGCAACGTCACCTGGCAAGTCACCCTTCCCGTCGACGGTGCCTCCCCCACACTGCAGGCGAACCTCTACTCGGCGATCTGGTTCGGGCTGGTCTTGAGCGCACCGGGCGCGTGGCTCAACGAGTGCTTTCTCGAGCTTCAGCTATACCCGGACCAGAGCTGGACGGTAGGCGGCGTCACCAACACCTGGGACGCGGCGGCTGTCGCCTGGCAGATCGACGTGACGAACGGAGCCGAGGACGCCTGCTACTACAGCCCGCTTGGCGACGACGCGACCGGGGGCTTCCTCGAGATGCATGGGGGGGACCACCTCAGCGTCGCGCTGAGCGGGTCGACGGACAGCCCGCTCGGGGAGCACATCCTGCTCACCGACCGCACTCAAGGCAACCGGTCCAGCCTCGATCTCTACGACTTCCAGTACAACGCTCCGCTCGACCCGGCCTATCCGACGGACAGCTATCCGAACGCGCTCCAGTGGACGCCCGGCGGTGAGCTCCCCGTCTCCTTCGCCTTCGAAATTGGACACACCGCTGCCCCGTACCCGAACAACAACTCTTTCGGAGGCTGCTCGGCCGGACCGTTCCCGCCTTCGGCCCGCGATCCAGCGACCCCCTGCCCGTCGTACGACCCGGGCCTGTGGTCCAACGGCAGCCAGGCGCCGTGGGAGATCGCGCCCCCCGTGTTCTCGAACGCGACGACGCAGTCCGGAGCGAGCCAGATCACCTTCTCGCAGGATTTCGGCGGACTCCAGTTCATCGATGGCTTGAGCAACGGGACCTGCGCGGGCCGGGACGGCAGTGCGTTCTGCAGCTATCCCTGGTACAGCTTTTCTTGCGCCACTCATGCGTTCACCTTCGGCGCGACACCGTATCCCGGTACAGCCGCCGAACTCGGGGGGACGCACGAATACAATCCCTCCTTCGTGCAGGATCTCGAAGGGAACGGGTACTACAGCACTACCAACGTGACCGTGCCCACCTGCGGCGAGCCGGCGGCGACCGTGACGCTCTCGGCCTCAGGAACCACCGCAGGCCTAGTGCGGCTGCTCGATCGGAGCTCCGCTGTCGGCGGTCCCCCGGTTGTCTTCTCGGGGACCGCGGGCCTCAGCCCGGGAAACTACTCCCTCGATGCGGTCGCGCCGCCGTCGAGCGGTTTCCTCAGGTGGAACGCCGCCGGAGCCATCTCCGTTCTCGACCCGACCAACCCGTGGAGCTCTGCGGAAGTCGCCGGGAACGGGACGATTACGGGGGTGTTCGGCGCGGCACCCACTCTTGTCAACGTGACTCTCCTCCTCGCCGCCCCGCACGGCTACATGGGCGGGATCGCGAGCCTTCGACCGGACTTCGCCGGTACCCTGGGCCCGGCCATCACCCTTCGGAACGGCAGCTCGCTCGACCTGGCGCCGGGCATCTACTCGGTCGAGGCGTACTCGCCCTCCGGCTACAACTTCACGCGTTGGTCGATCTCGGGAGGATCGGAACTCGCCGCACCCTGGTTGCCGTTCACCTGGCTCGTCGTATCGCGGCTCAACGGACTGCGGACGACCCTCACGGTTGGCGAGGTAGTGTCGGTGGCTACCGCGACCGTGAACCTCAAGATCGAGGGGACCGCGGGTACCGTCGACTTCGCCGGGACCCGCTACACCTCCTCTACCAGTGTCACTCTCCCAGTCGGGACCTACCCGGTGGTCGCGATCCCCGGTGCCGGCTCGCGTTGGCTCACGAGCGAAACCTACAACGACTCCATGCTGCTGGATCTGCAGTCCAGTACGAACCTCACCCTCCAACAGGGCCTTTCGGAGTTCGACGTACAGTTCGAGGCGAACATCTCGGTCCTGCTCGAGACCACCGGCGGGGCAGGCGCGGTGTCGTGGAGGGCGGCGGACCCTTCCCCGAACGGAACGCGCATCTCACCGGACCAGACCAACGCTACGAGCTACCCCATTGCGGCCGTGCCGCGCGCCGGAGAGAAGTTCACGGGCTGGACGGTCAACAATTCCGTAGCCGCGTCCTTCGGGAACCGAACCCGCGCCGTCACGACCATCTTGCTGAACGCCTCGGTCACCGTCGTCGCGCATTTTGCCAGCGGCGCCAGCGTGAACGTCCGGTTCGACGACGCGCCCGCATCGGGGGGCGAGATTCGTTTCAACCTCAGCCTGGGGTCCGGGAGCCTGCTCTCGAACGGTGCCTGGGACAACCTGAGCACAACCGGGGAATACCTCGTGCAGGCGGTAGCCGCCTCGGGCTACGCCTTCTCGGGATGGAGCGTCACCGGGGGGCTTTCGGTCGGCGGGGCACCTGGCTTCCCAGGGGACTCGACCCTGAACGTGACCGGGTCCGGCGGGACACTCACGGCGACCTTCACCGCTCCGGCGCGGGTGGCGTATCCAGTCACGTTCGTTAGCTCGCCCGCCGGCGCCTTCTTCGCTCACGTGAACGGGACCCCTCTCCCCTCCGGGTTCACGACCCACCTCTATGCAGGAAACTACCCTCTCTCCGCGCTCTCCCTCGGAGCCCGCATGTTCGGGGCCTGGGTCGGCACGACGAACCTCTCCACCGCCCCCGGAGCGAACGCGACCACCGTGCTCAACATCACGGGTTCGGGAACGATCTACGCTCTCGCCGCAGGGTCCGTCGAGGTGCGCGCCGCGGTTTCCCCGAGCGTGGGGGCGGCACCGTTCCTCGCGAGGTTCACAGGCACCATCCTCAACGGGACGGCGCCCTTCAACTCCAGTTGGGATTTCGGCGACGGCTCCCCGGTTCACCAAGCGCTCGACGCCAATCATACGTTCGTGACCCCGGGGAACTACACCGCTCGCCTCGCGGTCTCGGACGCCACCGGCGGCGCCGCCTCGTTCTGGGTACACGTCCGGGTGACCGGCGTGCCGCTCGCGGTGCGCTCCTCCCTCTCGGCGCTCGCGGGGGACGCTCCGCTCTCGGTGATGTACTTCTCTAACGATTCGGGCGGATTCACCCCGTACCGGACTACGTGGAGCTTCGGGGACGGAACCAATTCGACCCTCGGCAACGGCACCCATCTCTTCTCCGCACCCGGTTCCTTCGGCGTCACGCTTCGGGTTTCGGACGCGACGAGCTCCAATTTCACGCGTAGTTGGACGGTGAGCGTCCACCCTCTCCCTACGGTGGCGCTCGCCGCCAACGCGACCAGCGGCCCCGCCCCCCTCGACGTGCTGTTCTCGGCCGCGCCCGCGACCGGCACCTCCCCCTCCACCTTCGCGTGGAGTTTCGGGGACGGAGGCTCCGCCGGTAACTCGAGCAACGTCCACCACCAGTTCGTGGCCCAGGGGAACTACACCGTGGAGCTGCTGCTCAGCGATGCAGCGGGCGTAGGGGCGAGCGCCCACCTCCTCCTCGTTGTCGGGCCACCGATCGCGGCGCTCGTCGTGTCGCTTGCGGTGACCCCTGGTCAAGTCGAAGTGGGGCACGCGGTGACATTCGAAGCGCTGCCCGCCGGGGGCGTCGCCCCCTACCGCTACAGCTGGCTCGGGCTTCCGACCGGTTGCCTCTCGGGCCCGCCCGCGAGCCCGAATCTCAGCTGCACGCCGCTGGGACTGGGCTACTACAACGTGACCGTGCAGGTGGCCGACGCGCGAGGGAAGCTCGCGAGCTCCGTTGCCGAGCTGCTCGTCACGCAAGCTCCCTCCGTCACTCAACTGCCTCCGCCCCACGCGAAGCCGGCGCCAAGCCTCTGGCTCCTCGAGGGCGTGATCGCGGTGCTCGCCGTGGCGGCGGCGCTCGCCCTCCTGTTCCTATACACGCGCTACCGTCGGAGCGCGGCGGCGAAAGAGCCCGACGTTCCGGAACCTGAGAGGCGGCCGTGAGCGCATCGCCAAGTCGCTCCGCACCGTCGAGAGCGCAGCGTTATCCTCGACGTGAGCCAAGCCTCATATAGAGGGACATTTTGGCCGCGCGCGGAAGGCATTCATGGCACAGAAGCCCCACCTGAATATCGTATTCATCGGCCACGTCGACCACGGCAAGTCCACCACCGTGGGACGACTCCTCCTCGACACGGGGGTGATCCGCCAGGAGGAGATCGACAAGTACCGCGCCGAGGCCGAGGCGAAGGGCAAGGCGACGTTCGAGTTCGCCTGGGTGATGGACGACCTCAAGGAAGAGCGGGAGCGGGGCGTCACGATCGACATCGCGCACCGGCGGTTTGACACCCAGAAATACTACTTCACCATCATCGACGCGCCCGGCCACCGCGACTTCGTGAAGAACATGATCACGGGGACGAGCCAGGCCGACGGGGCCGTGCTCGTCTGTTCCGCCGCGGAAGGGGTGCAGGAGCAGACCCGCGAGCACATTTTCCTCTCCCGGACGCTCGGCGTC
>JAKIWX010000088.1 GCA_022749845.1 Thermoplasmata archaeon | reverse complement strand
GGAGGTGACCGCGACGAGACCGGCGAGAAGGAGGTGGAACCGGACCCAACGCCCGAGCCGGAGCGGCGTACTGCCCGCGGCGATGACCGCGAGCGTGGGGAGGGTGAAGACGAGGAACAAGAGCGAGAGATTGAACGGGATGTTCACGCTGAAGGCGAGGGTGGAGGCCACCGCCATCAGGACGGCCCGTCGACGGGGTTGCGGGCGCCGTTCGAGGAAATCCGAGAGCGCCTCGGTGGCGTAGTAGAGGAGGGCCGATCCTGCCGCGAGCAGGAGGAAACCGTCGGGAAGGAAGTCCCACCAGTAGACAGTCTGGACGTAGAAGCTCGTGACGAGCAGCAGCGCCCCGACAACGGCGAGGAGTTCCCGCAACGTCGGTTCCACGTGGCGGAGGACGAAGCGGACCAGCGTCCGATAGGTGTAGAACAGGGCGACGCTCTGGAGCAGAATGAGAAGGAGGATCTCCTGCACGCTGCTCGGCGCGCCCAGGAGCTGCAAACCAGCGGCGAAACCCGTGCTCGGGATCGAGATGGGGCCCAGCAGGTTGAGGTAGCCTAGTCGGTCGGGGCCCCAGGCGTAGAGGAGCGACTGGAGAGCTCCCACGGGGTCCTGCGGCCAGGAGTTGTCGATGAAGTGGACGGTGAACCCACCGCGGATGTTGAGGAGAGTGACGAAGCTCGCCACGAGCGCGAACCCCGCGAGGACCCTTGCCTCCCGCGTGCGGCCCCAGCGGGTCAACGCGCCGGTCGTGCGGCGCAGAAACGGGAGGAAGTACCCCCTGAGCACCCTAACGAACGTGGGGTTCGAGGGGCTCTCTGGTTGGGAACCTGTCAAGTGCGGAAGGCTTCCAGGGTCAGCCATACGTGGTGCGAAGCTACGTCGATCTGTACCCGATCGCGAACGGGACGGCTTTGAGGAGGAGCGCCGGCAACGCGATGACCCGTGTACCGACCGAACCCTTCCTCTGGCCTCGGCGGTGCACGAGCTCCTCCCAACGCGTCCCGCGGTAGGCTTGGGCGGAAACCCCGTAGCCTCGCCATTTTCGCAGGTACGCCCCGAGCGGCGCCTCGACATGCTCTAGCGCGGCCGGCACGTAGCCGACCTCGTCGGGGCGGACCCCCGAATGAAGGTAGATGAGCGAATCCTCCGAATACGGGGAAGGTTCGATCGCGAGGAGGGCGGCGGGGATCGATTCCAGCGCTCGAATCAACATCTGCCGTTCAAAGAATCGGGGCCGGATCGACCCGCGCACCGGGTCCAGACTCTCCTTCCAGTTGACCTCGATTCCCCTCCGGTCGAGCTCGTTCAGCCGGGCGACCAGGCCGGAACCGACGCTCAGCTCCCCCAGGGCCACGGCCGGGCGCCCGGTGGCGAGCGCCTGCTCAATCGCCTTCGGCACAAGTAGTTGATCGGCGTCCAGGCTCAGGACGTACTCCCCGACGGCCTCTTTCGCTCCGAGTAGACGTCCCAGGGTCATTCCGCATCGGCGGCTGATAAGCCGCGTCGTCCGTGCCGCGATCTGAGGCGTATCGTCCGACGAGAGACTGTCGACGACGATCACCTCTCGAGCGGGGAAGGTCTGCCGCGCTATCGCGTCGAGACAGTGAGGAAGCGTCCGACCGGCGTTCTTCGTAGGGATTACGACGCTTACAGACTCGGCGCTGGAGCCCGCGCCGGGTGAACTCGGAGGGCTGCCGGGCAGTTCCACGCCCCTACCGACCAGCCGGCGTCCGATAAACCGTGCGGAACTGCGGAATCGACCAGATTTTCAATGCGCAGGTTCGTCCCCCCCTTTACCCGAGGCACGGCGGCGGCGACGAGCAGCGAGTCGGTGGCCCGGGCCGGCTCATATCCGTCGCACGCTCTCACTCCCGTATGGCCAAGTCCGAGTCCGCCTTCCGTCAACTCACTCCCAAGGAGGAAGCGGTCATCCTGAGGAAGGGTACCGAGGCACCGTTCTCCGGCGAGTACGACCGGCAGTTTCGCCCCGGCCTTTACGTCTGCAAGCGTTGCGATGCACCTCTTTACCGTTCCGAGGCGAAGTTTGACTCCGGGTGCGGCTGGCCGAGCTTTGACGCGGAGCTACCTGGCGCGGTCCGTCGCATACCGGACGCCGACGGGCACCGGATCGAGATTCAATGTGCTCGGTGCGGCGCGCACCTCGGACATGTGTTCGAGGGGGAGCGTCTCACCCCGAAGGACGTGCGCCACTGTGTAAACTCGGTATCGCTGCTCTTTCGACCCTTGCTCGGGGAGACGGCGAAGGGACCGCCGTAGTTCGCGTACTATCCGGTCGAGCTACCGCGGGGTGCCGCGGGCCCCCGCTGGGGCGGGAACCGTGGCCCGGAGGGAGAAACGAGAGAGGTCCACGAGTCCCAAGAAGAGCATCAGGATCCCAAGGAACTCGGCGTAGTAGAGCGCCACCGGGAAGGAAGCGATGTAGAAGGCTCCTCCCGCCCCGAGGATCGAGGCGCCGGCCACCATCAGGAGTCCCCGGGCGTGGAAATGACGCCGGAGGTGAAGCACCGACGCGGCGAGCAGGACCACCGTAGCAGGGACGGTCACCACGGAGGAGAGGAGGAGCAGCACCAGCGGGGGGTTGCCCGAGATCACCCCGCTTCGGACGATGGAAACGGAGACCGGGGTCGAGAAGCTGACGTACGCAACGATGGCGCACGCCGCGAGGATGAACGCAGAGTAGACGTCCTCGAACCGACCGGGCCGAAGCGACGAGGCCGAGCCGAGCGATAGAACCCCCACGATGGCGGCCGAGAAGAACACATATGCCTGAAGCAGCGGGGTGTTCACGAACCCCACGTACGCGACGACCTCGATTCCCACGGCCGCAGTCCCCAGTGCGAGCCCGCTGCCGAACATCAGTTGGTGCCGGGATCTTTCCCGAACGGCACGAAGCAGCCCACGGCCCGAGAGAAACCCGAGGACGAGGCTGAGCAAGAGGAGGGAGAGCGCGATGCCAACCTTCTCCGGGTCCATCCATGGCACCGGAGGCCAGGCTGGTCATACTCTCTGCGTACGTAGGGTTCGTACTTCTCGGGCGCTAGCGCGGGGAGCCGCCCACGCGCACAGCGAGCTGCTGCGAAGGTCCGGTGACGCCAGAGGACCGGGCGCTCAGGCAGGCTTCGATCTCTTCGGCTTCTTGGAACCCGGCCCTTTGGGGGGCAGGCTCAGGGCGAACTCGAGAGACTTTCGAACCCAACGTCCCGCTTTCCCCGGTTCGGTCAGGAGCGAGGGGGGGAGGACAGCGTAACCGCGCATCGCACGGCCCGGCATGGGCTCGAACGGTCGGACCCCAGGGACCTTTCCGAGCTCCGCCAGCGCCGGCTCGGAAAGCCTCACGAACAGCTGCTCCCCGAAAACCCCGAGGAACATGTTGCCCTCCGCGAACGCCGCCGGTTGACCAAACACTTTCTTGACGGTCACGTTCGAACCCTCCGGAATCAGCGATTCGAACTTCTCGACCGCGGCGGGATCGGGCTTGGGCATCTTCATCGCAGGCATCCGGCTGGGCACGATGGGATGGCTCATCAATCCGATGGCCGAACTCCCACCTGACGACGCTTTCTTCTAGGGGGAGGGGGCAGTACACTTCGAGCGCACCCGCGGGAAGGAATCTTGGCACGGAAACAGGCCACCCCTCGAACACCCCGGCAGGAGTTCAAACTCACCCTGGTCTCCCCAGAGCCGAGCTTCCTCCTCCTCCGAGCGGACTACCTGCGTCTGGGTCCCGAGGCAGTGTTCGACCGCTGGACCCGTCCGGAGCTCCTCATACGATGGTGGCCCCCGGAAGCCGACATGGACCTCCGAGTCGGGGGCCACTACCGATTCTGTTGGCCCGAAGCGGGGTGGGAGCTCGAGGGTGAGTATCTCTCGTTGCTCCCGCCCAAGGAGGTCGCCTTCAGCTGGCGCTGGAAGCACGAACCGGCGCTCGTTTGCGTTGTCAAGGTCACGGTCGAGCCTGGGGCGGTGGGGGGAACCACCTTGTTCGTCCGCCAAGGTCCGTACTCGGACTCCCCCGCAGGGGTAGAGCAGCGTCTGGACCACCTCAACGGCTGGACATTCTTCCTTCCTCGGCTCCTCGGAGTGCCCCCACCCTCCCAACCGGCCCGGACGAGGCGCGCTGCTGCACCCCACTGATCGTTGCCCTTCCCTCCCTTGCCCGTGCCCACGTCGGCGGGACACGCCCCCCGATTAGGACCAACCGGCGCTCCCGCGACGTGCGTGTTCCCGTAGCCCAGCCGGACGTACTTCCTTCGGCGAATCGTTATCCGCTCGTCGTCCGTCGCATCCGAAGTTCCGGGGCGATTGCCGTTTGGGCTCGCGCGGGACGGAGCTTGTCGATGAGCACGGGGCGCTCTCGAACCGTACGGCCGGTGGCCCGGATCCGCTCTGGCGCCAAAATCGACGGATTGCCGGGGCTCAAACGCAGGGTCGGAGCGCCAGTTCAGCGAGACGCGTTCCCCACCGCGGCCCACTCCTTGCGAATCGTGCTCGCGAAGCTAGGCCCGGTCGCCGGCGTCATAGGCTCGGCGGCGCTCGCCCGCGGAGCCGTGGAGAGTCGTCCATGAACGACGATGACCGTCGTGTCATCGATACGCTGCGCTTCCTCTCCGTCGACATGGTGGAGAAGGCCAAGTCGGGGCACCCGGGACTGCCCCTGGGAGCTGCTCCCATGGCGTACGTGCTGTGGGATCGATTCCTCCGGTTCAATCCTCAGAATCCCCAATGGGCGAACCGGGACCGGTTCGTCCTATCCGCGGGGCACGGATCTGCGCTCCTCTACTCCCTTCTCCACCTCTCGGGCTACGACCTCCCGCTCGAGGAGCTCGAGCGATTCCGACAGTTCGGCAGCCGCACCCCCGGTCACCCCGAGCATGGGCTCACCGCCGGGGTGGAGGCGACGACGGGTCCTCTCGGTCAGGGGTTCGCCATGGGGATCGGGATGGCGCTCGCGCAGAGGTACCTCGAGAGCCGGTTCAACCGCGCGGGGTATCCGGTCGTCGACCACTGGACCTACGCGCTCTGTTCGGACGGCGACCTCATGGAGGGGATCAGCTCCGAGGCGGCCTCCTTCGCGGGCACCCTCAAGGTAGGGAAGCTCGTCTACCTCTACGACGACAACCGCATCTCGCTCGAGGGCCCGACCAAATGGTCGTTCACGGAGGACGTCGGGAGGCGGTTCGAGGCGTACGGCTGGCGGGTCTCGCACGTCGAGGACGGCAACGACCTGGAGGCGATCGAGGCGGCCCTTAGGACGGCACGGCAGCACCCCGAGGTTCCACAGCTGCTCCGCGTTCGGACCCACATCGGCTACGGGAGCCCGAAGCAGGATACGAAGGACGCGCACGGCGAGGCGCTCGGCCCCGAGGCGACGATCGCGACGAAGGAGAAGCTCGGTTGGCCCGTGAGCCCACCGTTCCTCATCCCCCCCGAGGCGGAGGCGTATCGAGCTAGGTGCCGCGAGCGGGGCACGGCGGCCGAGGGCTCCTGGCGCGAACTCTGGCTGCGCTACGCCTCGGAGTACCCGGAGCCTGCGCAGGAGCTCGCACGGCTGCTGGACGCTCGGCTCCCGGCGGGCTGGGATGCGTCGCTTCCCACCTTCCCGGCTGGTTCGCCGGAGCTCGCCACCCGGGACGCCTCTGCGAAGGTCATGCAGGCCATCGCGGCGAGCCTACCGGGGTTCCTCGGCGGATCCGCCGACCTCGCACCTTCCACCAAGACCCACCTGGAGGGCGTGGGCGACTTCTCCTACGAGGGGGAGTGCGGACGAAACTTGCATTTCGGGGTCCGGGAGAACGCCATGGTGGGGATGCTGAACGGGCTCGCCCTGCACGGGGGTATCCTCCCCTTCGGCGCGACGTTCCTCATCTTCTCCGACTACGCCCGGCCGGCGATCCGCCTTGCCGCCCTGATGGGCACCCACGTCGTCATCGTCT
>JAKIWX010000087.1 GCA_022749845.1 Thermoplasmata archaeon | reverse complement strand
CCGCGGAGCCGGGGCACGGCTCCAACCCCAACCAAAGGAGAAACCGAACACATGAGCAACGACCCAACCGCCGCAAAATACCAGATCCGCGCCCGCATTTCCGCCGAGGGCGTCATCGACAAGCCGGACGTCGTCGGAGCCGTCTTCGGGCAGACCGAGGGTCTGCTCGGGGACGAGCTCGACCTCCGAGCCGCGCGGGGCGCGGGCGACGAAATCGATGTCCATCGTCTGGAGCATCTCGCGCAGGATGAGCTCGCCCGCCCGGTCCCCGTCGGTGAAGACGGTGACGGTCTTGCCACGGGAAAGGTCCTTCACGGTCTGCGGGACGCTCGTCCCTTCGACCGCGATGACGTTCTTGATCCCGCAGCGCAGCAGGTTGAGCACATCGCTCCGGCCCTCGACGACGATCAGGGCGTCCGCCTGGTCGATGTTCGGCCCGGCCGGCAGGTGCTCGGCGCCGTAGGTCGTGATCTCCTCCACCTGGACCGCCTTGCGGACGCTCTCGGTGAGGTCGAGTCCGACGCCCTTCGACTCCTCCTGGATCTTGCTGAGGATCTCCTTCGCCCGATCGACGATCTTCTGGCGCTTCGAAATGCGAATGTCCTCGACCGAAATGACCTCGATGCGGGCCCGGCACGGTCCGATGCGGTCGACGGTCTCGAGGCCCGAGGCGAGGATCGCGGTCTCGACCTGGTCCAACGAGGAGGGGATGAGAATCTCCCCCTCGCTCTTTCCCTTGCGGGAATCGATCTCGACCTCGATCCGGCCCACGCGGCCCGACTTCTGCAGGTCGCGAAGGTCGAGCTCGTCCCCGAGCAGACCCTCGGTCTGCCCGAAGACGGCTCCGACGACGTCCGGCTTATCGATGACGCCCTCGGCGGAAATGCGGGCGCGGATCTGGTATTTTGCGGCGGTTGGGTCGTTGCTCATGTGTTCGGTTTCTCCTTTGGTTGGGGTTGGAGCCGTGCCCCGGCTCCGCGGGTCCCACGACCAAAGACAGAAGTCAGACCCTCCGCTTGCAGCGGAGCACGTAGACGAGGGCTCGGGGCGGGGCGTTAGGGACGATCATGAGGCAGGAGTCCTTGGTGAGCGTGCGCTTGCGGCTGGGTCCGTCTTCCGTCTCCAGAAGCGGTCAACCTCGAAAAGCACGGTCGGATATTTAAGCACCCCTCCGGGCCCGGCAACACCGCGATTCCTCCCTCGCTCGCGCGTACGCACGTGGTCTCTCAAGCGCGCCCGCAAGGGGAGGAAAGGGCTCGGGGCGTCGGGAATTCGAGTGCAAGCCGTGGCGGAGTTCGACCAACGGTCAATCGACGGCGCCCTCTCGCGCAACTCTTTATAGCCGGCCTTTCATCGACGCGCGGGAGTCAATCTCGAATGGCAAAACGTCCGGCCTCTGCGCAGCCCCCCGTCCCCCCGAGCGAGGAGCCCACCACCCTTCCGGAGGACGACTTCGTCGCCTCGCTGAAGAGCGAGCTTGCGAAGACCCAGCGGTCCACCACCGAGAAGGACGGCGAGGATTTCTCCCACCGCGCTGAGCTGAACCGCCGCTTCCTGCAGGACCTGTGGGAGGTCCACAACCAGTTCGAGAACGCCTCGATCCACTTGACGGTCGAACCCTCCCAGACCCTGTTCGCGACCTTCGTCGAGTACCCCGAGCAGTGGATGTTCAAGGAGTCGTTCGATTTCGGCGCGGTGAAGACGATCGAGCTCCGGGACCGCACCCAGGGGTGGGTCGGGTTCACCCTCCGGTTCTGGTACTACGCGAACCCCGAGGGGAAGTACCACCTCCGGGGCGTCTTCGAATGGTGCGACGGCGAGTCCTACCACCGCTACACAGGCTGGATGCGGATGATGAGCCAGGCGGTGCTGTTCGACGACCCTGAGGAGAAGGTGAACCTGCGCGAAGTGCACAGGGTCCTGAAGGACATTGTCGTGGCGTGGTACTCGGCCCACCTCGAGCACGGACCTGAGAAGTTCATCGCCCACCTCAAGGAGAAGTACCCGAAGGGTGCCTCCTACGCGCGCGAATCCTACCGGGCCTGAGCGGCCGGGACCGGACTTACCCGGCGCCGACCGCCCCTTGAAATAGCGAGAGTCGCCTTCGCGCCCCGGACCGGGGCCACGCCGACCGGGAGCTCCCGGCGACCGCGCACCGCGTCCTCCAACCGATGCGGGAAGCGCTGGTCCGTTACTTCGAGGAGAACCAGCGTCTCATCGAGGCCGAGGCGCTCTCCCTCCTCCTCACCCAGCCGGAACCGCTCCGCCTTTCCCGCCGACTGCTCGAAGAGAGCGAGGCCGGCGGGCCGTTCGTCACTCGGGGCATGGTCGAGCGGATGCTCGCGGTAGGCGAGCTGACCTTCCACGCTCCCCTGCTGGTGAGCCCGGCCCCCACGGCGGAGGCACCGGTCGGGAGCACCCCGTCGTTCCGGCTACTGAGCGAAGGGTTCGCGCCGGGTGTCGCCGGGCGCAAGCCTCTCGAGGCGTACGAGGGACTCTTTCATCACCGGTACCGGACCGTGCAGCGCTGGCTCAAGGGCCGGCCCGACCTCCCGAACCTCGTGTCGATCAAGGAGCTCCGGGGACGGGAAGGGACCGCCTCCGTGGTCGGGATCGTTCGGGAGGTGCGCATTACGAGCGAGAAGAAGCACACCCTCCTCGCGCTCGACGACGAAACGGGCTCGGTCGAGCTCCTCCTCCCCCGCGATTCTCCCGCCACCCGTACCACCTTCCTCCTCGACGAGGTGCTCGGGCTCACCGTGAGCGTTCCTCGCGAATCGGGTCGGTTGCCCATCGTGCGCTCGGTCCACCGACCGGATATTCCCGCTTCTCGACCCGCGCGGCCCTCGAGCGGCACGACGCGCGCGATGTTCCTCTCCGACCTCCACATCGGAAGCCGCTCCTTCCTCGGCGAAAGTTGGTCCGCCCTCGCGGGCTTCCTCCGGGGGGAGGGTCCGGACCCGGAGGTCGCCGCCGAGATCCGCCACGTCGTCGTGGCGGGCGATCTGGTCGACGGTATCGGCATCTACCCGCACCAGGAGCGGGACCTCGCCATCCACGACATCCTGGAGCAGTACGTCGAGCTCGGGCGGCGGCTCGCGGAGCTCCCGGCTCGGTTGAACGTCATCGTGATCCCGGGCAACCACGACGCCGTATGCCCCGCGGAGCCCCAACCGGCGCTGCCCGCGGAACTCGCCGAGCTCCTACCGCCGAACGTACGTGCCCTCGGCAACCCCTCCACCTTCTCCCTCGAGGGCACGGCCGTGAGCGCGTACCATGGACGGAGCTTCGACGACCTGATCCCCGCCATACCGGGGGCGAGCTACGCCCGCCCCACCGAGGTGATGAAGGGGATGCTTTCGATGCGCCACCTCGCCCCGATCTACGGCGGCCGCACCCCCATCGCACCCCTTCCCCGGGACGGCCTCCTCATCGACCCTGTGCCCGACATCTTTGTCACCGGCCACGCGCACACGTTCGGGGCCGACCGCTACCGGGGCGTGCTGCTGCTCAACGCCTCCACCTGGCAGGCCGAGACCGAGTACCAGCGCATGCGCAACATCACGCCCATCCCCGCCCGCGCCGCGGTGGTCCGTCTTTCGGACCTCTCGCTCACCGCGCTCGACTTCTCCGACCCGGGCCGCACCGCGGTGGCGGCGTGACCGGCCCTCCCCTCGACTCGAGCGAAGCCGACCGACGGCTGCGGGTCGTCTTCGTGGCCGCCGCCGACGCGTCCGAGGCGCGCCGTCTCGGGACCGGGGCGGTCGAGGGCCGCCTGGCGGCGTGCGCCAACTCCTGGCCGATCCGCTCGGTCTACTGGTGGAAGGGCCGCGTAGAACGAGCGGAGGAGCACGCGCTCCTCCTCAAGACCTCCGCGAAAAAACTCGGGGCGCTCATGCGGTACCTCGCCCTCGCCCACTCGTACGCGGTCCCGGACATCGTCGAGCTCCAAGTGTCCCGGGCGCACGAGCCGTACGTTCGCTGGCTCCTCGAGAGCATCGACCCAGAGTCGAGGGAGCCCGTGCCGCGGCGGCGGGCTAGGCGTCCGGGATCGCCGAGAGCCCGGGCAGGTCGAGGCCCGCCACGAACTCGAGCGCAGCGCCGCCGCCGGTACTGACGTACTGGAACGCCTGCTCGACCCCGAGGTCGCGGGCGATCCGGGCACTGTCGCCGCCCGCGCAGACGTGGAAGCCGTGCAGCGTGGAGAGCCCCGCGAGCACCTCGCGCGTCCCCGGAGAGAACCGGAAATCCTCCGCTCGGCCGAGCGGTCCGTTGAAGAACACCGTGGCGGAGCCGTCGAGCCGCGCGAAGAACCGGTCGCGGGTCCGGGGGCCGATGTCTCGCACGAGCACATCGGAGGGCACGGCATCCGCGGGGCACGGGACCACCTCCTTCTGTCCCGGACGCTCTGCGAGCCAGTCGACGGGCAGCTCGAGGACCGTCCCGTTCTTCGACGCACGGTCGACGAGCGAGGCAACCTCCTCTTCGAGCCCCGGCTCGACAGGGCTCGCCCCGAGGGAGAGACCTCGGGCCGCAAGGAAAGGGAACGCGAGTGCGCCGCCCAGGAGGAGCGCGTCCGCCCGGCCGACTAGACCGTTCAGGATGGGGAGCTTGTCCGCCACCTTGGCACCGCCCAAGATGGCAACGTACGGGTGCTCGGGCTCCTCCCGGAGCCGCGAGAGCTCGCGTACCTCTCGCTCGACGAGCAGCCCCGCGTAGGCGGGAAGACGGTGGGGGAGGCCGACGGTCGAGGCGTGCGCTCGGTGGACGGTTCCGAAGGCCTCCTCGACGAACACCTCGCCCACCTGCGCGAGCTCCTGCACGAAGGTGGGGTCGTTCTCCTCCTCGCCCGGGTGGAAACGGAGGTTCTCGAGGAGGAGGAAACCGCCGTTCTGCAGGCGGGCCGCCGCTTGGAGCGCGTTGATGCCGATGCAGTCCTCCGCGAGCGGGACCGGCTGGCCCAGGACAGACGAGAGCTTTCGCGCGACGGGGCGGAGCGAGAGCCGGGGATCTTTGCGTCCGTCCGGACGGCCGAGGTGGGAGAGGAGGATCGTCCGCGCCCCCGCCGTCTGGAGGTGGTGCAGGGTGGGCAACGCCTCGACGATCCTGCGGTCGTCGGCGACCTCCCCTGAGCCGGTGAGCGGGACGTTGAAGTCGACCCGGACGAGCACCCGGCGTCCCCGGACCGTTGCCTGGCGTACGCTCCGTTTCTCCGCCATCAACGGGGAACCCGAACTCGGGGTAAGACCCTTTGCGGAGGCCGAGCTGTTCCGCGACCTCGGCCCCTCAACTCGGCCGTGCCAAGCGCTCCCGCGCGCGGCGCTCGATTCTCTCGAGAGCGCGCGACGTTGCCGGTAGCTCGAGGCCGTGGAGCTTCCCCCGCCGCAACAGTTCGCCCGAGATTGCGTCGATCTCGGTCGGCCGACCCCGGCGAAGGTCCTGGAGCATGCTCGAGCGGTTAGCGGCTGTGGCGCGCACCACCCTCCAGAGCTCCGCCTCGGCCTCGGGCTCGGAGATCACCTGTCCCTCAGCGCGGCTCACGGCGAGTGCCTCGTGGAGGAGCACCTGCGCCTGGCCGCGCCAGGGCTCCTCCGACAGCTTTCCGTTCAAAATGTTGTGGTCGGCGGTGACTGGGTTGATCGCGGCGTTCACGAGCAGCTTGCGCCAGACCTCCCGTTCGATGTCCGGCACCCGGCGAACCGCGATCCCTCCCGACCGGAACAGCTCCTCGAACTGGTCGCTCGCCCGCTTGGCGACCGGCTCCTTGGGAATCCCGATCACGATCTCCCCCGATCCGGCTTCTCTGAGCGAACCGGGGCCCAATCGGGTCACCGGGATGGTGTGGACCGCCCGCACGACGGTCGGGGGAGGCGCGCTCGGGGCCGAGGCGCGCACTCCCTCCTCCAGCAACCGCTCGACCCCGATCCCGTTCTGGGGCAGAAGCACGGGCGGGATAGGTCGGAGACGGCGGCCTAGTTCGGCACCTGCCTCACGGAGGTCGAACGTCTTCACCGTCGCGAGGAGGAGATCCGGTGTGATCCCGT
>JAKIWX010000086.1 GCA_022749845.1 Thermoplasmata archaeon | reverse complement strand
TCCGGACGCTGGACCGCCGAGTCCAAGATTCGCTAGCGAAGAATGGAACGTTGGAAAGGGTTGGTCGGGGCTCAGCAGCAGCCGCCGCCACCGGATCCGCAGCCGCAACCCCCGCCACCCGAGCGCGGAGTCTCCGCGAGGAGGGGGGCCACGATCTTGAAGCCGGATTCCTCGAGGCCCTGGACGAAGTCGATCGTCGCTCCTTCCAGCGCCTGGGCCGTGCCCGAGTCCACCACGACGTTGAACCCGTCCACGGGGATCACTTCGTCCCCGTTGCGCGGACGGTCGAACGCCATGCTGAAGCTCGTCCCGCCCCCACCGCCGCCGCCTTCACCACAGCCGCACGCGCCGCCACCGCAGTCGCCCCCGGCGCTTCCGCCGCCGGACGACTGAAGGTAGACGCGCACCGCGGTGCCGGGCTTCTGGGACCGGATGAGCTGCTCGACCTGGGATTTAGCTTCCTTTGTGACTTCTAATTTAACCGACATGCTTGGGGCCCTCCTTGCGTTCCCCAACCCACGACCGGCCCGCCGCTATTTAATGGGTCAGTGGCGCGCGTGCCTACGCGGAGAAGGACTTGCCGCAGGAGCAGGTCTCCTTCGCGTTCGGGTTCATGATCTTGAAGCCCGACGCGTCGAGACCCATCAAGTAGTCCACCTTGACCCCATCGAGGAGCGGCGCGCTCGCGTGGTCCACCACGACCGTGATGCCCCCACCGGAGTAGGCGACCTCGTCCCCCGTCTCCTGCTTGTCGAAGCTCATGCCGTAGCTCAAGCCCGAGCAGCCGCCGCCCTGTACGAAGAGCCGGAGCGCGGTCCCGGACTTACCTTGCCTGTCCATGATCTTGAGGACCTGCTCGACCGCGGGAGGCGTCACCTCGACCTGGACCATGCTAGTCACCAGCCCGTACACCGGGCCCAAAGCGAATAACCCTTGCGTGGCACTCGCGACACCTCCCCTTTTATCCTCGGGCCCCCGTGCGAGCCCGATGTGTCGCCTCTTGGGGCTCCTCGGGGGCCGGCAGGCGACGCCCACCCCTTGGCTCCTCGACGCGCCCTCCTCCCTGCTTGTCCAATCGAACGCTAGGTCGGACCAGCTCCAGTCGGACGGCTGGGGGATAGCTTGGTATGACCGAACGCGGAGCCCGCGGATCGAGAAGGGGGTCCGCGGGGCGTACGAGCCGGGGGAGCTCGAGCGATTCCGGTCCGCATCGCGGCGCGCGCGCGGTCCGCTCGTGGTGGCCCACTTGCGCCGCGCGAGCAACCCCATGGGACTCCCGCACTCGCGGCTCATCGCCCTAGAGAACGTGCAACCGTTCGTCCACGGCAGCTACCTGTTCGCGCACAACGGCGAGATCTCCCTCCCGCGTGAGACCCGTCGACGGCTCGGGAAGTTCGGCTCGAACGTGAAGGGTGTGAACGACAGCGAGGTGCTGTTCTGGCTGTTCGCGAAGCACGTGGAGGAGTCCGGGGACCCGTTGAGCGCCTTCGCCCGGACGCGAGAAGAGCTGGGCGAGGTCTGGGAGGAAGCCGAACCCAAGCCACCCCGACCCTACTCGGGACTCAACATCCTGTTTGCCCGGGGCCCCAACGAGCTCTGGGCGTTCTGCAGCTCGCTCGGAGAGCATGGGGGAAGCCTCACGAATCCGACGCGGCCGTACTACGAGATGGGCTACCGCACGGACGCCCGCGAGCTCCTCGTCGGGAGCGAGCCGTTCGACCCCTCCCACGCCGATTGGAAGTCGCTCACGAACGGGCACTATCTCGTCGGGCGCGCCGACCACGGACTCGTCGGCGTCGAGACGGGCGCTCTTCCGTAGCCGGAGTATCGAGCGTACTCGCCCCGAACCCTACTTAACCCGCGGCGCTTCGCCAGTCCGTGGCAACGGTCGACCTAGACGGGATGCTGCGGGAGTACGTTCCCCGCCGGCATCTCACGAGCTCGGCTCCGACCCTGGGCGCCCTCCTCGAGGAGCTCGAGGAGGAGTTCCCGCGCTTGCGCGGGAAGCTCCGGGACGAGACCGGATCGCTCCGTCCGTTCGTCCGCCTCTTCCAGAACGGGGAGGCGGTGGACCGGGCGAACTGGCCCGAGGTGCGCCTCGGGGAGCGCGACAAGGTGGACGTGCTGCACTCGATTCAAGGGGGATAGAAGCAGATGGCGGGCAAGGCAGTAAGGGTCTACCTCGGCACGCGGAAAGGGACCTACGTGGCGGAAGGGGACGAGAAGCGCCGGAAATGGAAGGTGCGCGGCCCGTACCACGAGGGGATGGACGTCTACCACGTCCAACCGGACCCCCGACACGACGGCACCGTCTACGCGGGTGTCAACTCCCCGTGGTGGGGACCTGCCCTCTACCGGAGCCGCGACCACGGCAAGAAGTGGACCGAGATCGCCCCGCCCCAGATGCCCGTTCGGGCGAAGCGTCCCCCGCCGAATCCGGAGGAAGACCCCCGCACCGTGGTCCGCCCCATCGTCAACATCTGGCACCTCGAGCCCGGCCCGGCGCGAGAGCCCTCGACCGTCTACGTCGGCGTCGACCCCGCGAGCCTCTACCGGAGCACCGACTCGGGGAAGAGCTGGGAGCCGCTCAACGGCTTGAACCAGCACGAGACCCGGTCGAAGTGGAACCCGGGCGCCGGCGGCTTGTGCCTCCACTCCATCCTCGTCGACGACCGGGTCCCGGGCCGCATGTACGCCGGCATCTCCGCCGCCGGCACCTTCCGCTCCGACGATAGTGGGGAGCACTGGCGCCCATTGAACCAGGGCGTACAGGTGAGTTTCCAGCCGGACAAGAACCCGCCGTTCGGCCAGTGCGTCCACAAGATCGCGCTCGACTCCGCGGACCCCTCCACGATCTACCGCCAGGACCACGACGGGATCCACGTCACCCACGACGCGATGGAGCATTGGACCCGGGTCGGCAAGCCGCTGGGCGATGACTTCGGGTTCGTGGTGACCTCCCCCGCCACGCGACCCGGAACGGCCTACTTTGCCCCGCTCCACTCGCAGTCCAGGATCATGAAGGACGGCCGGCTCCAAGTGTACCGGTGGAGCGAGAAGAGCCGAAAATTCTCCCCGACGGTCGCGGCGACGAAATGGGCCGGCTCCTTCGGGACGCACCGCGAGGGACTCGCGTCGGACTCGCTCGACCCGCCCGGGCTCTACCTCGGCAGCACCACGGGAGACCTGTTCGTCTCCCCCGACGACGCGAAGAGCTGGGAGGTCGTTCCGTTCCGGTTCCCGTCGATCCACTCGGTCGAGGTGTCGGTCGCCCCGGGCCGGAAGTAGCCTCGGGGCCCCGAGTGCCGTTCGAGCCCGCGCAACGGCTTCTTTCGGGCCCCGATGTGGGGGGCGGGTTCCTCCTCCAGCTGAGCGAGGAGCGCCCGCCCCTGCCGGCCGGTTACACCTACCACTTGCAGGAGGGCGGGACGGACGCCGCCGCCGCGCCCGCCGCCTCGCTCGAACCGCTCGGGTTCTCGCACCCCGCCGCGGCGTGCATGTTCGGGGGTCCGCGCTGCTGGGAGCGATCGTTCGAGGCACCCGAGGAAAGCCCGAGCTCGGTCCGCAACAACTACAACCGGTTCCGGTTCATCCTTGGCCCACTGCTCGAGCAGCGCGCGGGCCGGCGCCCGGTGCCTATCGAACGGGGACTGACGGAGCTCCTCGACCGCCTTCTCGAGCCGCTACGGGCCACTTCGGTGCCTTGGGAGATTGGCGGCTCCACCGGCGCGTGGATTCGTGGCGTGCCCATCGCGCCTAGGGACATCGACATCGGGACCACGGCCGACGGCGCCCGAGCGATCGGGGGGCTCCTAGAGGATGCCCGGACCGAGCCGGTCCACGAGCGCGTCGTCCGGGACGGGCTGCGGCAGCTGTGGGGCTCGGCGTTCCTCGGGACCCTCGTCGAAGGGGTGCGCGTCGAGTGGGGCGGTGCTTCCCGGGAGGTAGAGCAGCACGCGCCCGAAGGAGAATGGCACGGGCCCGGGCTCTGGACCCGGGTCGAACGTTTCGACTGGCACGGCAGAAGGGTGCCGCTCGCTCCGCTCGAGTTCGAGCTCGTCCGACTGCTGGAGCGCGGCCGCGCTCCCGAGGCCGAGGCCGTTCTACGGACCGCTGAGGGGTCGCTCCGGGTCTCCACCCTCAAGATCGCCCTCGACCGGTCCGTGCTCTCCCCCGAGCAGCGCGCTGACCTCGGGCAACGGCTCTCGCCCGCGGCCCACTCCTCTGGAAGGCTACCTTCATAGCCTACGCGCGCCGGCGCGCACTCGATGAGCGCACTTTCGCTCGAACTCGCGACTCCCGAGCACCTGTCGCCCCACGACCTCGTCACCTACTTCCGGTGCCCGTTCGAGATGGAGGTAGAGCACCTTCGCCGGCTCGCTCCCGGCACGACCCCCTCGCCGCGGACCCCGGCCGACGTCGTCCCGTTGCGCTACTCTCCGCTCGCTCCGCCTCCGGGCGTCCACGCCCCGATCATCGACGGCCGGCTCGACGTGTTCTCGCACGACACCCTCGTCTACGAGGACACCGAGGAGGAGGGACTCCCGATCCTGTTCCCCCCCGAGCAGGTGCGCCCGGACCCGCGCCTCCACGCCCACGGCCTCACCCTCGTCGACCGGGAGCTGGGCCTGAACGGACGGCCCGACTTCGTGATGCTCCGCGCGAGCGGGGCCCTGGTCCCCATCGAGTACAAGGCCACCCATCCGTTCCACGGCCTCCACGAGACGCACGGACGCGCGTTCGATGTGATCCAGCTGTTCGCCGAGTGCCGACTTCTCGAGGCGTCGACCGGGACCCGGCCCAAGACGGGCATCCTCCTCTACGGGGACCAGGCCGGCGACGGGGCCCACGAAGGGTGGGTCGAGATTCCCTACGGCGACGCGGGGGACGCGTGGGTCCGCCACGCGCTCCTCCAGGTGCGGGAGGACGCTGTTCGGGCGCCGGTCCCCGCCGAACGCAACTGCGCCCGATGTTCGGTGCACCGCGACGGGCTCTGCCGGTTCGCCGAAGGCCGCTACCTCGGACCGTAGGCCCCAAACCATCCGGCCCGCGTCGGCGGTTCGCCCACGGGCGAGCCCAGGTACGAGCCGTTAAATATCGACTTTCTCCTCGGGAGGGTTCGCGCGCTCCACAGCCTGGGGCACGCGGTTCATGCACTCGCAGAGGCCGGGGCCTCTTCGGGGAAGGGCGAGGGTCTCCCGCGGGCGCGGGGGATCGATGACGCCGATCACACGCGTTCTGGACGCTTGTCAAACGCCATCAGAGTAGCTGACTCCTGTCAGTTGAGGAATGGCTGGGCTCGGGCGCCGACGAAGGTCGTGCCAAGCTGCGATAAGCGGTGGGTAGGCGCAAGGAACCTGCGATCCACCGATTACCGAATCGGAACTCCGGACCCTTAGGGGTCATTCCGAAAGGAAAGGGAACCCCCCGAAGTAAAGCATTCTAGTAGGGGGAGGACAAGAAATCAAACGAGATGCCGCTAGTAAAGGCGATCGAACACGGCAGAGGACAAACCGAATCCCCGCCCGGTGAGGGTGGGGAGATGTGGAGTAGTGGACCTCCGCACTCGCGGGCTCGTAGAGCCGAACGTGCCTGGAACGGCAGACCACAGAGGGTGAAAGTCCCGTAGGCGAATACGAGAGGCGAGACTGGAGGTATCCTGAGTATCGTGCGTTGGATATCGCGCGAGAAGCTGGGAGGTACAGACTTCCAATCCTAAATACGTCCCGAGACCGATAGCGCAATAGTAGTGCGAACGAACGCTGAAAAGTACCTCGGAAGGGAGGTGAAAAGAGCCTGAAATCAACTGACTACAAAGCCGTACGTGGTCCCCAAGGAACGAAGCGGGCGCAAGCCCGTGGACACAGGATCCGTGCGTCCGTTTTGAATAACGGGCCAGGGAGTTTCGATCCATGGCAAGGCGAAGGCCCTCAACGGCCGGAGCCGCAGGGAAACCGACAGTCCGCAGCGCCGCAAGGCGTGAGGGACGGGGTGCGCTCGCCCGAAGTCACAGGTGGAAGACCCGAAGCCAATCGATCTAAGCGTGGGTAGGTTGAAGCCTGTCGAAAGATAGGTGGAGGACCGAACCGGTGTTGACGTGCAAATCACTCG
>JAKIWX010000085.1 GCA_022749845.1 Thermoplasmata archaeon | reverse complement strand
TAGCCGAGGGTTGAAGTAGGGGACCCCGTTCGTTCCCGCGGGGGAAGTTAGCGGTGGAGGCAGCGGGAAAGGGGAACGGCGGGGCGTCGGGGATGGCCGGAGCGAGCGGAGAACAGATCCTTGAGCAGCTGCACGCCCAACAGCTGCGCTGGGTCGAGCTGTTCTACACCGACGTCCTGGGCGGCTACAACCACGTCCACCTCCCGCTGGACGCGCTGGAGCCCGAGTCGTTCACCGTGGGGGTGCCGAAGCTCGACGGCTCCTCGGTGCGAGGCTTCCGCTCGATCCACGAGTCCGACATGATCCTCCTGCCGGACCCGGCTACGTTTGCCACGATCCCGTGGCAATCCGAGCACGGAGGGACGGGCCGGTTCATCGCGGACGTGCTGATGGGCGGCTCCCGGGAGCGGTACGGGCACGACCCTCGCGGCGTGGCCCGTCGTGCTGTCGAGAAGCTCGCGGCGGCCGGCTACGACCGCTCGTACTGGGGACCCGAGATCGAGTTCTTCGTCTTCGACAACGTGCGGCTCCTGCCGTCCGCGGACTCCGTCCGCGACGCTTGGGGAGGCGCCGGCTACGCCATCGATAGCCCCGAGGCCCCGTGGCAACCGGGGGACGGCCACGCGGCGATCCGGTTCAAGGAGGGCTACCACCGCTCGAGCCCGCACGATGCTCTCGAAGGGCTCCGCAGCGAGGTGTGCAACATCCTCGCCGACAGCTTCCACATCCGCATGGACGCGCACCACCATGAGGTGGCGACCGCCGGCCAGGGGGAGATCAACATCCGGTTCGACGAACTCATCCCGGCGGCCGACCACGTCCAGGACGTGCGGTACGTGCTGCGCAACGTCGCCCGGCAGCACGGCAAGGTGGCCTCGTTCATGCCGAAGCCCGTGTTCGGGGACAACGGCATCGGCATGCACATGAACCAGTCCCTCTGGCACGGGAAGGAGAACGCCTTCTACGACGCGAACGACCCGTACGCGGAACTCAGCCAGACGGGCCGGTACTACGTGGGGGGACTGCTCGCCCACGCCCGGGCGCTCTGCGCCATCACGAATCCGACGACGAACTCCTACCGGCGCCTGGTGCCGGGGTACGAGGCCCCCGTGTTCATCGCGTGGAGCCGCGCGAACCGGTCCGCGAACGTCCGGATCCCGTACTACCTGAAAGGCCACCCGGCAGCGAAGCGCCTCGAGTACCGCACGCCGGACTCGGCGGCGAACATCTACCTCACGGAGGCGGCGCTCGCCCTCGCGGGGCTCGACGGCATCCAGAAGAAGATGGAGCCGCCCGCGCCCGTGGACGAGGACATCTACAAGCTCTCGCCCGCGCGGCGGCGGGAGCTCGGCGTCCGCGAGCTCCCAGGGTCGCTGACCGAGGCGCTCGACTGCCTCGCCTCGGACGCGGAGTTCCTGAAGGGGATCTTCCCCGCCTCGCTCCTCGAGGCGTACACGGAGATCAAGCGCGACGAACAGCTCCAGCTGAACCTGCGTCCGCACCCGTACGAGTTCTACCGGTACCTCGACCTGTAGACGCGCCCGCAACCCTCATCCCCCGCGAGGGGGAAAGACTGTCGTGGAGGAGTACCTCGTCGCCTCCGACCTGACGAGGAGCTACGGCGGGCCCACGCCCGCCGTCGACGGCCTCTCCTTCTCCGTACGCCGCGGGGAGCTGTTCGCCCTCCTCGGACCGAACGGGGCCGGAAAAACGACGACGATCCGACTCCTGACGGGCCTGCTCGGCCCGACCCGGGGAACGGCCTACGTGGGCGGCCTCGATGTCCGCGACCTTGACGCGGGACCGGAGATCCGACGGCATATCGGCCTCTTGCCCGAAGCGGCGGGCCTCTACGAGTCGCTCACGGTGCGTCGGAACCTCGAGCTGTTCGGACGGCTGTTCGGCCTCTCGGGAACGGACCTCGACGGTCGGGTTCGCACGCAGCTGCTTTCGCTCGGGCTCGCCGACCGCGCGGAGCAGAAGGCCGGCACGCTCTCGAAGGGGCTCAAGCAGCGTCTCGCCATCGCCCGGGCGCTCCTCCACGAACCCGACTGCGTCGTTCTCGACGAGCCTACCTCGGGACTCGACCCCGAGGCCGCGAAGGGGGTGCGCGACGCCCTGCTCGCCCTCCGGGCGAGCGGAAGGACTGTGATCCTCTCGACCCACCACCTCGAGGACGCGGACCGGCTTGCCGACCGGGTAGCCGTCATCCGGGGCCGCTTGCTCGCGCTCGACACTCCCGCGGGCCTCAAGGAACGCCTCTTCCGCCACCTCGTGGCGATCGAGCTGCTGCGCGCCGACGCCCGAGCGGAGGAGCTCCTGGGATCGGTCGAAGGTGTTCGCTCCGTGACGAGGGAGGGTACGCGCCTCACCTTCGAGGTGGGAACCGGGGAGGAGATCGTGCCGAGCGGCGTGGAGGCTCTGGTCCGGGGAGGCTACCGGGTCCGGTCGGTGGCGGCGCTCAACCCCACGCTCGAGGACGCCTACCTGCGGGTGATCGGCGCGGCCAGCACGCCGCCGTCGGGGGCGGCATGAGGCCGATCCGATGGCCGCTCGTGAAGGAGCTTGCGCGCAAGGACCTTGAGGAGATCGCCCAGTCCCGTCAACTGCTCTATCCGCTGTTCGTCGTCCCGGTCTTCCTGACCGGTGACGCGCTCCTTACCTTCTCCCTCGCCGCCAACGGATTGTCGACCAACGGGCTCTCCACCCAGAGCGCCTTCTTCACCTTCGCAGAGTTCCTGCTCCTCCTGCCCGTCATCCTCCCGATCCTGCTCGGAGCCTCGAGCGTCGTCCTTGAGAAGTCCAACCGTACCCTCGAGCCGTTGCTCTCCACGCCCCTCACCGACACCGAGCTCCTCGTCGGCAAGGCGCTCGCCCCGCTCGTCCCGGCGCTCGCCCTCACCGGGGCGAGCTACACCGTCTACTCCCTCGGCGCGCTCGCGATAGTGAACTCACGGGAGCCGCTCACCAACCTCCCCTGGGGCTCGCTGCTCCTCGCCGCCTTCGTCCTCGCCCCGCTCCTGGGACTGTTATCCACCTTCGTGGCCCTCGCTGTCTCCACGAAAGCGAAAGAGGTGCGCTCCGCGCAGCAGATCGCGACCCTCCTCATCCTCCCGCTCCTCCTCGCGGTGATCGGCGTCGGGCTCGCCGTGGGCCCGAACCTTCTCGGCCAGCTCGCCTTCGCCCTCGCGATCGCCGCGGTCGCCTACGCCGTCCTGCAGGTCACCGTGAGCCGGTTCCACCGCGACCAGATCCTCGTGGCGGGAGTGTAGGTCGTGGCGAAGGCGAAACCCCCGGTGGCGGCGGCTCCCGAGCCGGCCCGGATCCCGGGACCCGTGCCCCCGCCCGTGCAGCGGAGTTTCTCGAGCTCGATGCGGGTCGATGCCGTGGTGTCGGACTGGAGGGCGGAGCTCGCCCCCGAGACCTCCCGCGAAGCGCAGGAGCGGGAGCTGTACGGGAAGGCGTGGGAGGCGTATCTCGAGGGCGACTACGGTTTCGGGCTTTGGTGCTGGCTCGAGGTGGACCGACTCATCCTCGCGCTCGGAGGGTCGCTCCGCGAGGCGAACCGTGTGCTCGGACCAGGGCGGTACCTCGGCTTCTCCCACCGCAAGGCCATCGCCGCCGCCTTGCCCGTCGAGAAGATCTACCGCCCCCGGAAGGGGGACATGAGCACCCCGCGCCCCGACGCGATCTTGCTGCCCACCTACCAAGCGCTTGCCGTGTACGCCGTCCGCGCGCAGCAGGGTGCACCGCGCGATAAGGCCCAGTACGAGATCGCGCTCGGAGAGTACGCCGAACGACGCCGTGCGGACCCGTACGGTCGGTACTTCGAGAGCTTCCGGACGCTGCTCGAGAAAGAGAAGGAGGAGGGCTCCGCCCCCTCCACGACGGGCTAGCAGGGATGCCTTCGGCCCCGCGTCGCTGGCTCCTCACGTTCGGCTACGACGGCAGGCGCTTCGCGGGCTGGGCCCGTCAGCCGGGACAGCGCACGGTCGAGGGGGCCCTCCTGGAGGGCTTGGCCCGCCGGGGACTCCTCTCCAGCGGTTCGGAGGCCGGCCTCGCGGTCGCGAGCCGCACCGACCGCGGTGTAAGCGCCCGGGCGAACGCGCTCGCCCTCAGGAGCGCCCTCCCAGCCCCCGCGCTGCTGCGCGCCTTGAACGGCCTAGTCCCGGAAGTGTTCTTCACGGAAGCGAGGGAGGTGGAGGAGAGCTTCCAGGTGAGGTCGGCGACGGCTCGCGAGTACCACTACTTCGAGCCGAAGGCGGGGCGCGAGCCCGAGCGATGGCGCTCGCTCCTCCCTCTGCTGTCGGGACAGCGGATCGACGTGCGTTCCTTTGGTCGAGCTGTGCCGTCGGAGCGCCCGCAGTGGCGGACCATCGACAGCGCGCGCGTCGTGGAAGGGGCGGGGCACTTCCGTTTCGAAATCCGGGCCCCCGGGTTCGTCTGGGGTATGGTGCGCAAGCTTGTCTCCGCCTTCCGCGACGTCGAACGAGGCGCACTCTCCGCCAAGGAATTCGAGGCCGCACTCGAAGGACGGAAGCGGTTGTCCCTCCCCCTCGCGGAACCCGAGCGCCTCCTGCTCTGGGAGGTCGACTTTGGTCTCCCGAGGGGGACCCTTGCGGGCCGGGCAAGCCGGGGCCAAGAAGGCTACTTCCGCCGTGAGCTCGAGGCGTCGGTGCTTCGTGCCCCCTTCCTCGGCGAGCTCCTTGAAACGGGCCCGGCGCTAGCGTTTACGAATTGAACCGGCCTGCTTGCCTGCCGTGGAAGCTCCCGACAGGACGGCCGTCGGGCTGAATCTTCCGCGGCTTGGGTCGGCCTAACGCCAAGCAATCTCGGATCCAAGAATCGTGTCGACGCAGCCCACGAGGAGCGACCGCGCTTCGCGAGGGTCGAGGCGACGGTCGCCCGCGTAGAGCGAAACGAGGCCCCGCTCCACGCTTCGGGAGAGGTCGGAGAGGAACGCTACCGCACAGCTCGCGGAGTGAAAGGCATTCCCGCGCAGGAACTCGAGTTCCCCGGGCACCGCGGCGAACCGGAGGCCGTGCGCGGACCCGTAGAGGGAGCGCCCGCACCAGCAGCCGCCACGCCGAAGGGGAGAGAGTCGCTCGAGGAGGAGCGGCAGCGGGTCTCCTCGGGTGGCGTCAGCCTCGCTGACAGCGAGCGGCGGGCCGAGCGGGACGGCCACCCGGGGACGAAGGCACCGGAGTATGTGAGGCAGGAGGAATCGGCCGCGGGGCTGCGGCAAGCGCATCTATGGGAGCGCTGGCATGTGGCGATCCGGTGACCGCGCACAGGTCGACGACGGGCTCGAAGGTCGGCGTATGACCTCGGTACGGACGCTTGCCGCCCACGACCTGGTCGAACTTCGCTACCCGAGGACCCCTAGCGAGCGGAACGAAATCGGGATCGCCGTGGGAAGGGCAATCGACGGCGCGGTCTCCCACTACAGCCACGAGGCTGCGCTCGGTCGGCGTCCAAGCGCAACGGCGATGGCGCGGTACGGCGAGGAGCTCCTCGAGGAGGCGCTTGCGGAGGTCGTCGAGCCTCCGAGCGCGGAAGGTCGCGAAACGATCCGCGAGGAGATACGAGGAGTGCTTCGGGAGTTCCGTCGCAGCGTGCTCTTCGGTCTGTCGCGACCGCGCTCCCGTCTCGTGCTCGTCGGGGAGCAGGCGGGTTACTACGCGCAGCCGGATTTCTGGGATCGAAAGAACCGCTTCTTCGAGATGAAGACCTACCGCGCGCTCCCCCCGCCTCCCGACGTAGCCCTCCAGCTCAAGCTGTTCCTGCTTGCCTTCGCTCCGGGTACGGGGAGCCTGGTCTGCTTCGACCGGCACGTGCGGCCGGTCGAGACGCTCACTTACGAGGTCCCTCCGCTCACCTCGGCGGAGGCGGAGGAGCTGCTCCGATTCGCCCACGCGAGTGCGCTCGAACTCGGCGCCGAGCGTGTTCTCGAGTTCATGAACGTACCGGTCGTCCGTTACCCGCTCCCCCCACCGGGGGCGTCGCCGCCCTAGGCGAGGAGGGGGCGCGGGCCGCAGGGCAGACGCGGCGGCGTTCGACGCTAGTCGACGTTGGGGGCTTGGCCCTGCGGGAAGAGGGTGAACGCGCTAGCAGGATAGTACGGCGGGAGAAGGCCACCCCATCCCGACGGCTGGAGCGGGAGAGGGTAGGAGGTCGCGTTGAAGCTCGAGGGGAAGAGCATCGGTGCACGAGCCGGGGCATCGAAGTTGAAGAAATCAAGCGGCAGAGGGGCGCTGCAGTCGAGGGGGGTGATGCAGCCGAGGTGGAAGCGCCACTCCATCAGGTGCAGGATGGATTCGAAGTAGCCGAAACTG
>JAKIWX010000084.1 GCA_022749845.1 Thermoplasmata archaeon | reverse complement strand
GAACGAGGTCGACGGTTGGTTGCGAAGATCTCCTCCACGCCGTGGGATACTACGGAGGAGGTAGAATCGGCCGCAGGGACACTGTCCTGAAATGCGCCCACCGGCCGGCTGCTTCACCTCGAGCAATCGCGGTGAGAGGCTCCCCCAAACCGGCCGCGTTGGGGGCAGAATCCTAACTCCGCAGGCGCAAGGGTTTTCGGAGGCCTCCTTCCCCACGGCTCGCGGTCGCGCCACAGTACGAGGCGGCAGCTACCCAGGGGCGAGGTCGTCACCGACCGACGACTCCGAGGAATCCAGGCACGTTCCAAGGAGGCTCGACGGGCTCGAGCCCACGGAGCAGGAGCTTCAGATCTCGGCCCGCCTGCTGCTTCACATCGCGAGCCAACCCAGGTACGACCGCAGGGAGACGGCGCCAGAGTCCCTCACCCAGGCCGGCATGGCATTGGCCCTAGGATCAACTCAGGCGGCCGTCTCGAACGCTCTGCGTCGGCTCGTCGACGGTGGGGCGCTCCGGGTCGAGCGGTACCACGTCCGCCTCAAGCTCCAGCGCCTCAAGGTGTACCAGCTCACCGATTTGGGGGAAGCACTGGTCCGACACATTCGCTCGACCTCAGAGCGTTGAGGACTCCTCCGGAACGCTGAAACCCAAAGTACCCCAGCCGATTCCCCTCGGTATGCGCGTGCTCGTGACGGGTGCGGCAGGGTTCCTCGGCCGAGGTGCTGTTCGGGCGCTCGTCGGCTCCGGCGCGGAGGTGCGGGGGCTCGTCCGCAGACGGACCCAACTTGCCATCGTCCGGTTCGACGGCGGCGAGCCGTCGCTCGGTGACGTCGCCGACCCCACGGCGGTCGCGCGGACGGCGAGTGGGTGCGACGCGATCCTCCATCTCGCGGCGCCCAGTTCGGCGAACAGCCGTACGGTGGAGGGACGTAGGGAGTTCGTGCGCTCGCGGGCCGTGGGGGCGAGGAATCTCGTTCTCGCAGCCCGCACGCGGGGCGTGCCACGAGTCGTGATCGGCTCGGGGTACTGGCTCTACGGTGGTCACCGTGGGACCATCACCGAGCGCACGACCTCCCGGAATCCCAACGCTGTCGCCTACAATCTGGGGGCGGAGCTCGCCGGGCGGGCGGCTATCGCGGAAGGCTCCCTTGAGGTGATCCTCGCCCGACCAGGGATGGTGTACGGAAATGGTGCTTGGTTTCTTCCGTTCGCTCGAGCCATCCAGGACGGGACCTACCGCTACGGCGAGCGGGGGCTGAACCACTGGAGCCCAATCTCGCTGGTCGATTGCGGCCGCGCTTTCGCGCTGCTGATTAGGAAGGGAGCGGCGGGGGAAACCTACCTCGTCGTGGACGACGAACCCGTGCGAGTTCGGACGCTCGCAGAGTACGTCGCGCAACGTCTCGGCGCCCCGCCGCCCCGCGGTGTGCCGTTCGCCCGCGTGGCGCGGGAGCTCGGATCGGGGATCGCCACGGCCCTAGGCGCGAACCAGGCTGCCTCAAACGCCAAGCTACGCGCGCTCGGATGGAAACCGAAGTATCCCGCGTATCGGGACGGCCTTCCGCCCGTGCTTCGGGAACTGCCCCTCTCCGGGAGGTCCGGTTAAGGCGGTCCCGGCCGCTTTCGAATCCGATACAGGTAGAAGGCCGCGAGCGCCACCGCGACTGCGCCAACACCCAAGGCGAGAAGTTCGGGATTGCTCAACGTAGCGGAGCCGTGCGGGCCGGTTCCGGAGGAGCTCGGCGTCTGGGTCGATACTGCGGTGGAGGGATTCCCAACTCCCACGATGCTCTCGGCGCTCACGCGAACGAAGTAGCCCGTGTTGGGAGCGAGTCCCCCTAGAATGGCCGAGTAAGGGGACGCGGGCTCGCTGACGTTCACCCACGGGCCGATCGCGTCGAGCGCCCAGCCAAGGATGAACCCGGTCAGGTTGCTGCCGCCGGTGGAGATCGGGGCTCCCCAGGTCACGTTCAGTGAGGTCGCCGAACGAGGGAGTACGGCGAGGGCCGTTGGGGGGTACGGTTTCCCGACCGGAGTCGCCGGCACGGCCGAGGACGGCGACCCCGTCCCCGTGGCGGCGCTCGCCGCCACCTCAACGAAGTACGTCGTCCCGTCCGCCAGTCCGGTGAGGTTCGCGGTCGTGGCGTTCACGATCGAGGCGAGGACCCACGGCCCGCCGGAACCTGAACTGGAGAGGTGGACCGAGTAGTTGGTGACGGGGTAGCCGCTCACCCCGAGCGCGGGCGCCCACGTTACGGAGAGCGAGCCGTTCGATGCGAGCACGCTGACGCCCCCTACCTGGGAAGGTGCGGGAAGGAGGGGCGCGAGGAGCAGCTGGCCCGTGAGATAGGCGGTAGCCACCACCTCTCCCGTGCCCGGGTTGACCACGAGGCCGCCGACCGAGCTCGGCAACGCGAAGGAGCCGAGGGAGCGCCCGGTCGAGGCGGAGTCGATCGCAACGGCGGCGGCAAATGGCCCCGAGACGAACAGCAGTTGAGCGGTCGCATCGACCGCGAGGACCACCGGTTCGACCACGCCGGTCGGGACGGACCGGATACTCGGGCCGCTCACGTTCACGATGGTGACGTTCCCTGTTCCCAGATTCGCGACGTAGAGGTTCCCGACCCTGTCGGCCGTGACGCCGGACGGGACGGTACCGGTGGCGACCGACCTGCGAGCCGAACCGTTGAGCTCCGAGAACCAACTCACGAGATCGAGTCCCGGTCCCCCCTGGCACCCCACTACGGCGAGGGCACCCAACGGGGGGTCCGCCACCCAGGCGCACACGGGGAGCCCTAGAAGGGCGAAGCCCCCGAGCGGATGGGGGCCTCCCGGTCCGAGAGCGAATACGCTCACGTTGGTCGCGTTGTTGGACGCGGACTGGGCGAGAACGTCGAGGAGCCCCCTCGTGGCGTCGACGGTGACTCCGACGGTTCCGTGCGGAGTCGTGAGCGTGCCGAGAAGGGAGCCGTTCCCTGAGTCGACCATCGTGACTCCCCCTGCGGTATCCGCCACGAAAAGCAAGTGGAGCACGGGATCGACGGCGATCGCGCCGGACGCCCTACTGAACCCGCTGACCGGAATGCTCCAGCTCAAATTTCCTGAGCTGCCGTTCACGGCGACAAGCGCGCCTGGGCTCGCGGGATCGGCCACGAACGATTGGAGGAGATAGACCGAGCCGTCGACGGAATTGGTCGCGAGGGCGTGCTCCGTCGGGACGTTCGCAAGAGCCCGCAGGAACAGGAACTCTGGCGGGCCGAGGGGCGCCAGTTCGAACAGCTCAACGGAGGCGGCGTCGGACGCGAGGAGGAACGCGGAGCCAGCCCGTGCTCCGTACGCCAGCGCGGTGATCGCCCGTGCCGCGGGACCCGGCGGGTGCGACCCGGAGTCGTTCGCGAGCACTGCGCCGGTCGATGCGTTGAGCCAGTCGAGCCGGTCCGGGGGTCCCGACGGCACGCTGTCGGCCAGCAGGACGGCGTTCTTCTCTGGCGCGAACGCGAGCGCCGCGACGAGGCCCGGGCTGTGGATCGAGGCCAGGTAGCTGCGGCCGGGGGCGTCAAACAGGGCAAGGTCCGTAGACGTGGGCAGGCTACGGTTCGCGATCCACACTGCGTTGTCTGCCGGATCGTAGACCCCAGCTCCCATGCTGAACTGGGCGGAGGGAGCGAAGAGCGTGGGCCCGAGGGCCACGAGGCCGGGAACGATGACCCGGGTTGAGTTCCCGCCTTCGAGGGGAACGAGGTAGCCGTACGTCGGGACGTCCACGAGTCCGTCCGGCGCGCAGGCGGAGGAGCACGGATAGAGCACGCTTCCCGTCGCCAGCGTGGTGGCGTTGAACAGGTAGACGGCACCATCGGTGGTACCCTGAACGACCACCGTCCCGGAGCCAGCGTCGCAGATGATCGCGCCGGGCTCGAAGTTCGGCTCCCCCGGAAAGTTCCGTACGACGGAGAGGAGCGAGAGATCCGTGGCGTTCACGACCCAAACCGAGCCCCCGCCGGGGGATTGGAAGGAGAGAAACAACCGGCCCACCGCCGGCGCGAGACAGATCCCCACCCAAGCGGCGATCCCGGGGAGGGGGTTCGGGTCGATGACGTTGCTCGCGAGGAGCGCCCCGCTCGAGAGATTCGACTCGGTGAGGAATCCCCCCTCCCTCGCGACGGCGTAGACGACCCCGGTCGGAGCATCGATGGCGATCGAGGACTGTTGCGCCACCCCAGAGAGCGGAGTGACGAACGGGGCATACACGTGCCCTGGAAGCGGTTCGATCCCCAGCGATTGGGTCGCGGCTCGAACTTCGTCGCCCGCCCCTGGCGAATGCGGGAGCGCGGGTGCGGGTGTCGCCGGGCGACTAGTTCCGCTGCCAGAACCGAGTGCGATGGGGGAGCCGGCGAAGAGAAGCAGAAGGACCAGAGCGGACGTCAGCATCGCCGCCGATGGGAGGCCCCGCCGCCTCATCGGGCGAGGAGGGGAGACGCTCCACTTAAGCCCGCTCGGGGCGCGTGGGCCCCAGCTACCGGGGGGTGGGGGCCGCGCGGTCTCGGAGCGCAATGAGCGCCTCGAGTGTCTCGCGAACCAGGCGGTCCGCCACAGGTGCCTGCTTCGCCTCGGCGAAGACCCGGATGAGGGGTTCTGTTCCCGATCGCCGCACGAGGACCCAGCCGCCGTCCCGGTAGGCCTTCACCCCGTCGAGCGTCACCACCTTGTCGGCGGTCCGGGCGAGCGCTTCCTCAATCCCTTTCATCACGGCCGCGAGCTGCGGTTCGGGGCACGGGAGCTTCTCCTTGCGCAGAGCGTAGACGGGAAGGTCGCGCACCGCGCCCGCGAGCGAAAGCTCCTCCCGGGCAAGGAGGTCGAGCATCGCGGCGGCGCTCATGGCGCCGTCCCGAGCGAGCTGGAACTCGGGGAAGATGAGCCCACCGTTCTCCTCCCCACCGAACACCGCCTTGGACCGCTGCATCTCTCGGGTGACGGTCGGCGAGCCGATCCGGGTGTAGATGACCTGGCCGCCCATCGCCGCGACCACATCCTCGACACTCTGGGAGCTTGACACTGGAGTGACGACGATGCCACCCCGGTTGAGGCGTACGCGGTGTCGAGCGAACAGGGTGAGAATGCGCTCCCCCGGGAGGTACTGTCCGGTCGCGTCGACGAACACGGCGCGGTCTGCGTCGCCGTCGTGCGCGATCCCGAGGTCGGCGCCGAGCGCGGGGACAGCCGCGCGAAGTCCGCTGAGGTTCGCTTCCGTCGGCTCCGAGGGATGCCCCGGAAAGGTCCCGTCCACCTGGCCGTTCAGCGTAACGACCCGGCAGCCGAGGCGGCGCAGGAGCTCGGGGCTCGTCACGACCGAGGCGCCGTTACCGCAGTCGAGAACGACGAAGAATCCGCGCTTGCGGATCCGGTCCACCTCGACGCAACTCAGGATGGCCTTCAGGTAGCGATTCGCGCCCGCGGGGTCCGAGCGGATCGGGAAGATGCGATCGAACGGGGCCGGCGCGGCGAGCTGCTTCGCGACCGACGCCTCGATCTCCTCTTCGACCGACCGGAGGACCTCGAGCCCGTCCGCGGCGATGAGCTTGAACCCGTTAAACTCGGGAGGGTTATGGGAGGCGGTCACGATGAGTCCTAACTGGGCACCGACGGCCGCGACGCTGTATTGGAAGGCGGGGGTGGGGAGGAGACCGAGCTCCACGACGTCGTGCCCGGAGAGCGCGAGCGTGCCCGAGACGAGGTGGGCGAGCGCGGGACTCGACGTGCGGCCATCCCAGCCCACGGCGATCGGCGGGCCTACCGGATGGTTTCGCGCGATCGCCCCCGCAAGGTCCACCGCGAACGCCGGCGTGAGCTTCTCGCCCACCACTTCCCGGATTCCGTTCGTCCCAAACAGACGCACGCGCCGCGACGCAAGCGGAGGGAGATAACCTTGGCCGAATCCCACCCGCTCTTGGGCGTCGAGGCAGCGCCTTCGCCTCCCCTCGAAGAGGCGTGGCTCGTGGACGAGATGCTCGGTAAGCTCGCGAGGTACCTTCGAATCCTGGGCTGCGACGCGGAGTACGTCCAGGGTCTTTCGGATGGAGAGATCCTGCGGAGGCTTGCGGACTCCCAGCGCACGCTCGTCACACGGGACGCGCTCCTCGCGGAGAGGGCCTCGCGAGCCACCCTGCTACGGTCCGTGACGATCCGCGATCAGCTCCAAGAGCTCTGGGTGAAACATCCCCGGCTTTCGCGAACTCCGAGATTCACGCGGTGCACCCGCTGCAACGGAGAACTCGAACCCGAACTACCCGGGGGTCCCCTAGTCACGGGGACGCCGGAAGGGAGTAGGTTCTCCGAGGGACTCGGAATCCGTTTTGCCTGCCGCCGGTGCGGACAGCGTTACTGGCGGGGCAGCCACACCGAACACCTCGAGCGAGACCTGGCAAGCTGGTCCGGATCGTCTCCGTGAGACTCCTCTGCGAACTCTCGGGGGAGAATCTTCCTCTCGCCGAAGCTGAGTTCG
>JAKIWX010000083.1 GCA_022749845.1 Thermoplasmata archaeon | reverse complement strand
TGGCCCATCGGTGCGATGGTGCGGCCGTTCGGGATCATCGCGAGCGCACAGTCGAACACCGCGAGGTGTTCGGGCTTGAGCCCCGGCGCCCCCTCCATGCTGCCCGTCTCCTCGATGTGCTTGCGGATCGCCGCCCGCTCGACCTCGGCGTAGCCGAGGCTCGCGAGCGCCTCCTCCGCCGTGCGGTTCACCATACGGAGCTGGCCGCCCCCGACGAGGTTCTTCACCTTGACGAGCGAGAGCTCGGGCTCGAGCCCGAGCGTGTCGCAGCCCATCAGGAGCCCGATCGTGCCGGTAGGCGCGATCACCGAGATCTGGGCGTTGCGGTACCCCCAGAGCTCGCCGGCCTTCACCGTCTCCCGCCACCGCTCCGCCGCGGCGAGTGCCGCCGGGGCGATGCGCGGGTCCACGCTCTTCACCTTCTCGGCGGCGGAGGCGTGCTTGCCCATCACCCGCAGCATCGGCGAGCGATTCCGGTCGTACCCGGCGAACGGTCCCATCCGCTTCGCGATCTCCGCCGACATGTGGTAGCCCTCGGCGGAGAGCATCGAGGAGACCGAGGCGGCGAGCGCGCGGCCGGCCTCCGAGTCGTACGGCAGCCCGTAATGCATGAGGAGCGAGCCCAGGTTCGCGTAGCCGAGCCCGAGCGGCCGATAGTCGTGCGAGTTCTGCGCGATGGGCGCGGTCGGGTAGCTCGAGGCGTCGACGAGGATCTCCATCGCGAGGATCATCGCGCGCACCGCCTCGCGGAACTTCGCGAGGTCGAAGCCGCCCTTCGCGTCGAGGAAGCGCATCAGGTTGATCGAGGCGAGGTTGCACGCGGTGTTGTCGAGGAACAGGTACTCCGAGCACGGGTTCGAGGCGTTGATCCGCCCCGTCATCGCGCACGTGTGCCAGTCGTTCGTCACGTCGTCGTACTGCACGCCCGGGTCGCCGCAGCGCCAGGCCGCGAACGCGAGCTTGCGCCAGAGCTCCCGCGCCGGGTAGCTTCCCGCGACGGAGTGGTCGGTGCGGTTGTACGTCTTCCAGACGCCGTCCCGCGCGACCGCCTCCATGAAGGCGTCGGGGATGCGCACCGAGTGGTTCGCGTTCTGGTAGGCGATCGAGGCGTAGGCGGAGTCGGGGTCGGTGCCGTCGAAGTTCGAGGAGTAGCCCTCGCGGATGAGCGCGAGCGCCTTCTCCTCCTCACGGACCTTGCAGTCGATGAAGTCGACGATGTCCGGGTGGTCCATGTTGAGGATCACCATCTTCGCGGCGCGTCGGGTCGTGCCGCCGCTCTTGATGACGCCCGCGAGGGCGTCGAACGCGCGCATGAAGGAGACGGGCCCGCTCGCGATCCCGCCGCCCGCCAGGTGCTCGCGGCTCCCGCGGAGCGGGGAGAGGTTCGTGCCGGTGCCGCTGCCGCCCTTGAACAGACGGCCCTCGCTCGAGGCGAGGGCGAGGATCGCCTCCATGTCGTCGGTGATCGCCTGGATGAAGCAGGCCGAGCACTGCGGGGTCTCGCGGACCCCGACGTTGAACCAGACGGGGGAGTTGAACGCCGCCATCTGCTGGACCATGAGGTAGCTCAGGCTCTCCTCGAGCTGGTTCGCCTCCTCGGGCGTGTCGAAGTAGCCGAGCGAGAGACCTTTCTCCCCGATCCAATGGCAGACCCGCTGGATCATCCCCTCGACGGAGTCCTCGCGACGGCCGTCGATGATGCGGAAGTACTTCGAGGCGGCGATGTTCACCGAGGTGTCCGACCAGGAGGCCGGGGAGCGGATCCCCTTGAGCTCGAAGATCGTCGTGCCGTCGGCGGATTTGATGAGGGCGTCGTGGAGCTTCCAGTTCACCGTGTCGAACGCCGTCTTGCCCCGCGGAACGAGACGCGGGACCGGGATCGGCTCGCGTCCCGGTCGTTCGGCAAGGCGCGTGGCGCTCTCCTCGGCGAGCGGGGTTCCCCGCCTTCGTGCTACTGCCATGAATTTCCTCTAGGTAGGCTCAGTCGCGGGTTTCCCGGGCGCTTTACAGTTGCGTACGTATCAGGGTCATTTGAGCTCCGTCGGCAGGTCGAGAAACACTTCCGGATAGGATGCGCTTCTCGCCGAGGCGAACGAGCCCGCGCTAGCACTCCGGCTCGCCCACTCTACGGTCAAAGCCTCTCCGGCGGGCCTCAAGGGCTCCCGGTATATCTTCCATGGGTCGGACTTCGCGCTACGCAGCCCGTTCTGGAACGCGCGCCGCGTTCCGGAGTTGCTCAAACGGCCGGCTTAAGGGTCCGGAGCCCTCCGGACCGCGATGCCTTGCCGGAACGACAGCTCGGACTCTAGAAAATGCGACCGGTGCGGGGCGTTCCTCTGGGTCGCCGAGGAGGCGCTCTTCTGCGGGGAGTGCGGCGTGACGATGCCGTGCTCGATGCGCCTTCTGCCGGCGACCCCGACGGGCGTTCCCGTCGTCCAAATGGGATAATCTATCGATTCGGGGGGGAAAATAAGAATGAACCCCTCCCGAAGGAGGGGTTCGAAGGGTAGGCGGTTGGTTCAGGCGTTCTTCATCTTCGCGCGGGCGATGTACCCCTTCTTGTCGAGGAAGTACATGTAGCCGTTCGCGCGGTTGATCTTCTCGCTACCGACGCGCGACTTCCGTCCGGACTTGTTCAGCTTGGTGGGTGTCTTCCAGAGGTAACCATCCTTGCCCAGATAGTAGAGGTACCCCTTCTCCCGCGAGACCTGCTCCTTGCCAACACGCTCAGCCATTTTGGCGACCTCACGACGACGACACTAGCCCCTCTATTTGAATTTACTCTCGGAGTGCCGTCGAGAGAATAGGTACTCCCCGTCGATAAACTTGGGTCGCTGAGGCCCCGATCCGGTAGGGTATCTCCTCGACCGAACGGACGTCGAACAGCACGAGGTCCGCGCTTCCACCGACGGAGATCGTGCCCGTCCCCGCGGGAAGTCCGCTCGCGTGCGCCGAGTTGACCGTCGCGGCCGTGATCGCTTCCGCCGGCGTCATACGGGCTCCGTAGACCGCGCTCGAGAGGACGAGCGTCATCGACTCCACCCACGAGTTGGGGGAGCAGTCGCTGCCGAGCGCGACCGGAACGCCGGCGTCGACGAGCTCTCGGCCGAGGGAGCGCAGCGGGGAGAGGGAAGCGTACGGCGTGAGCGGCAACAGCACCGCCGTCACACGAGCACGCGCCAGGGTGGGCCAGTCGTCCGGCGGGGAGGTGAGGAGGTGCTCCACCGACCGGACACGGAGCTCTGCCGCGAGGCGGGTTCCCCCTCCGGCCTCGAACTCGTCCGCGTGCAGCTTGAGACCGAGTCCGAGCTGCGCGGCACGCCGGAGAATCCTGCGCGCGTCGTCGACGGTGAAGAAACCGGGTTCGCAGAACACATCGCAGAACTTGGCGAGCCCTTCGCGCGCCACCACCGGGAGCGTTCGTTCGACGACCTCCCGCACGTACTCGGGTCGGCTTCGCCCGGGCGGCACGGCGTGCGCGCCGAGGTAAGTCGGGACGATCGTGACGCCGGTACGCCGCTCGAGCTGGGGGAGGAGGCGTAGCAGACGTAGCTCGCCTTTGTGCGAGAGCGCGTAGCCGCTCTTCACCTCGGCCGCGACGGTGCCGGCGGATGCCATCCGTCGGAGCCGGGACGACGCGGTGTCGAGGAGTTCCTTCTCGGAGGCCCGTCGGGTGGCGCGGACCGTCGAGAAGAGTCCCCCTCCTCGACGAGCGATCTCGGCGTAGCTTGCTCCGTCGAGTTTCGCACCGACCTCCCGGTGCCGGTCCCCTCCGAACAGGAGGTGAGTGTGGGCGTCGACGAGGCCTGGTAGGGCGCAGAGCCCGTGATGCTCCTCGCGCTTGCCGCCTCTCCGGAGCCGAACCTCCCGGAGCACCTGGCGCGCGGGTCCAACGGCGACCACCCGGCCCTGGTCGAAGGCGACCGCGGCGTCGTGGACGAGGGAGAGCTCCCGCATCGCCCTCCCGACACGCGGCCCCGGCCGGCCTGCGAGCGTGGCGAGCTCGTCGATGCCGGTGAGGAGGCGGTCGGCGCGGATCATGGCTGCCGGATCAAGTGGTCGAGCAGGTCGCGCGCGGCCCGGCTTGCCGGAAACACGGCCCGTGCCTCCGCCTCGAGAGGTTCGACCACTTTGTACCGGGAGGAGAAGTGGGTCAGGAACAGTTCTTGCACGCCGGCCTCCCGGGCCAGGGCGGCCGCCTGGCGGGCGGAGGAGTGGCCCCAGACGTTCGCCTCCGCCTCGAGGTCGCTCGCGGTCGTCGCCTCGTGGATGAGGAGCGTCGCGCCCGTGGCAAGCCGACGAATCTCCTCGGAAGGGGCGCTGTCGCCCGAGTAGACGATGGACCGTCCGGCCCTGGGCGGTCCCATCACCTCTTCGGGCCGCACGGTCCGACCTCCGACCTCGACGCTCTCCCCGGCCTCGAGCCGGGCGAAATCCGTCCCGCGGATGCCGAGCTGGTGCGCCTTGGGGGCATCGAACCTCCCCCGCTTCGGCCCCTCGTCGAGGCGGAAGGCGAGCGACGGCACGGGGTGCTCCGCTTTCGAGGTCCTCACCGTGTACCCCTCGAGCTCGACGGAGGCACCGGGTTCCAGCGGATGGATGTCGACCCGGAACCTGAGCGTGAAGTAGCCAAGATTCAGGATCCGCTCGACGATCTCCCGGGTCTCGGGAGGTCCGTAGATCGCAAGAGGCTCCTCCCGGTGGTTGAGGCACATCGATTGGATGAGTCCGGGGAGGCCGAGAAAGTGGTCGCCGTGGAAGTGGCTCAGGAAGACCCGCCGGACGCGCATGAACGATTGGGAGGAGGAGAACAGTTGACGCTGGGTGCCCTCCCCGCAGTCGAGCAGGATGAGTTCCCGCTCGGTGTCGACGGCAATCGAGCTCGCGTTCCGCTCCTTCGTCGGCCAGGAGCCGGCCGTGCCGAGAAAGGTGATCTGCACGCGGCGGCACTAGGCGCGCGTAGCTACTTTAGGGGCCCCCGGGAGGCCGGACCGCCTCCGTCCAGGAGCGGAGCGCTCGCCTCGAAAGCGACGCTGGCTGCAGTGGGAGCTCTCCTCCCGCGGAGCTGACACCTAATCTCGCACACTCGGCTGCGGCTGAGTGTGAGACGCGCGCGTGCGAGGACCGGCGCCCCCGCCCCGGAAACGGCAGCAACCTCTCCAGATCCCGATACCACCCGACGCTGGAGCCTCGGTCGGATCGGGTGGTTCCTCCTCCCCCTGTTTGCGCCGTGGGCCGTGCTCGCCTATTTTCTCCCCTCTCCGGTCGGCGTCTACCTGCCGGCGGTACCCGTTCTCGTGCTCCTCCTCCTGGTCTCCCTCTTCCTGTTCGGGTTCGGACTGCTGCGCTCCCCCGTGCGCTGGAGCCCGACCTTTCGTCGGACCGCAGCCGTCGGACTCGCGGCGGGGCTCCTCCTGCCCGCCGCGTTTGGGGCCGGAGCCCTCGCCAACCACTGCCCGCTCCTCACGCCGTTCACCACGGCCGAACCCGGAGGCTGGGAGCGCGTCTCAGCGCCCGCTTGGGTGCTCGACTCGATGCCCGTGCTGTACTTCTACGGCTCCGTAGCGTGCCCCTACTGCTCGGCGTCGAGTTGGGCCGTGCTGTCGGCCCTCGAGGCGCTGGGCAACGTGAGCGGCGCGAGCTTCGACCACTCTTCCCCGACCGATTCGTTCCCGAACACACCGAGCGTGGTCCTACCTTCGCTGCAGCTGACGAGCCGGTACGTGGCGCTGGACGCGCGCGAGTCGCTCTCCGACAACCAGATCTCGGCCCCCACGCTGGGGAGCTGTACGGAGCAGGCGTACGTGAGCGCCTACAATCCGTTCGGAGGAATCCCGTTCGTCGTGGTCGACGGCACGTTCTGGCACTCCGGAACCCTCGTCGACCCGGGGGCGCTTGCGGGACTCAGCTCGAGCCAGCTCGCGCAGCAGGCCCACGCCGAGAACGGGAGCGCCTGGGGAGCCCTGGGGCCTGCGACCTACGACCTACTCGCCTACCTCGTCCACGCGAACGGAGGGGCACCTGCCGGAGTAGCCTCCAACCCGAACGTGTCCGCCGTCCTCGGCGGGATTCGCTAGCCGTGCCCGAGGGCGCCGAGCATTCGACGCAAGCACCGCGGTCGCGGTCTGCCTTCGGCCGATCCGCGTGGATGCTTGGCGGTGGCTACGTTGGGGGCTCGTTGTAGTCGGAGACCGCATCGGTCTCCCCGGTCCCCGCGGGCTCCCCTCCCTCGCCAGGCGGGCTCGGCTCTACTTGCCTAGGTACCACGACGGCACGCCGGTTCCTGAGGACGAGGAGCCACCCGACCACGGCGAGGAGGGCGAAGATCCCCACGAGCGACGCGCGCGCGTACTCGACCAGGTGGGTGGGGGGTGGTGGGGGCAGAGGTGTCGGGGCCGGCGGCGGCGTGAACCCGACCCGAACGACGAGGGGCAGTCCGCGCATCGTCACCGAACCGTTCGTGGGGGAGCTCGCGTAGCCGAGAGCGACCCGGGGGATGCCGAAGGT
>JAKIWX010000082.1 GCA_022749845.1 Thermoplasmata archaeon | reverse complement strand
CCGTACGGACCTTGTACGTCTCGGGGTCCTTGAAGTCGTAACGAGTGTAATCCAGCGGCTGGAACTCCGCCGTCTGCGCCATCCTATCCGCTTCCCTCGAAGGATTCCATCACCTCTAGGTATTTAAATCCACAGTGACGGCCGTCGCGACCCCCGACGAGGCGGAGGGTACGCAAGCTCGCCACAGGGACAGGCTGCCCGAGCATCTTCCGTTCCGCCCGAACCAAGGCGGCGACGAGCCGGTCGACCTCCTCTGCCGTGTTGTAGAGGTAGAAACTCGCTCGGGAGAGTGCGGCGACCTTGAGCCGTTCCATGAGAGGTTGGGCGCAATGGTGCCCGCTCCGGATCGCCACCCCGGCCTCGTCGAGCAAGGAGGCGATGTCGTGGGGATGGAGATGGGCGAGCTGGAAGGAGAGGATCGCCTCCCTCCGTTCGGAGGCCAAGGGGCCGAACACGTGCAGCCGCTCCCCGAACGTGTCGTCGAGCGCACGCCGGCATCGGTCCGTCAAGTACCGTTCGTGATTGGCTAGCTGTTCCCAACCGACCTTCTCGAGGTACTCGAGCGCGGCTCCGAGCCCGATCGCCCCTGCGACGTTCGGTGTCCCAGCTTCGAACCGGGCCGGTGGGTCAGCAAACGAGACCCGGTCGGTGTGGACTTCACGGATCATCTCGCCCCCGCCCATGTAGGGAGGCATCTTGGCGAGGAGGTCCTTCCGCCCCCACAGCACGCCGATTCCCGTCGGTCCGAGGGTCTTGTGCCCGGAGAAGGCGAGAAGGTCGCATCCCAGCCGTTGGACGTCGATCGGTTGGTGCGGGACAGACTGGGCGGCGTCGACGATGACGACCGCCTTCTGGGCGTGCGCCCGTTCCGCGACCTCCTTCACCGGGTTGACCGTGCCGAGCACGTTCGAGGCGTGGGTGAGGGTGACGACGCGTGTCCGGGGCGAGAGCAGCTGGTCGTACTGATCCATCCGGAGTCGGCCCTCCTCGTCGATGTCGACGAAATCGAGCCGGGTACCGGCGTAGTCGCGGAGGAGCTGCCAGGGGACGATGTTCGAGTGGTGTTCCATCACGGTCGTGAGAACAGTGTCTCCCTTCTCCAGGATCGACCGGCCGAGGGAGGTGGCCGCCAGGTTGAGCGCCTCCGTCGTCCCACGCACGAACACGATCTCGCTCGGGTCGCTCGCGTGCACGAACCGCGCCACCCTCTCCCGTGCCCGCTCGTACGCCTCCGTCGCCTCTTCGCTGAGGGCGTACACGCCCCGATGCACGTTCGCGTTTCGTTCGGCGTAGAACTCCGCGACCGCCTCGATCACCGCCCTCGGCTTCTGCGAGGTCGCAGCGGAGTCGAGGTAGGCGAGACGCTGGCCGTGGAAGCTCCGCTCGAGCAGCGGGAAATCGGCCCGAACGCGCTCGACGTCCATGGGGAGGCCTAGCCGACGCTCACGGTGGAGCCGCGAGGAGGCCGACCTTCACCCAGTCGTACCCCTTCGCCTCGAGCTCCTCCGAGAGTTCCCGGCCCCCGGAAAGGGCAACCGCGCCGTCGACGAGGACAAAAATGCGATCCGGCTTCACGAACTTCAGAATGCGCTGATAGTGGGTGATGACGAGGATCCCAACGCCCGGGTGTTGAAGGCGCGCCACCGTCTCTCCGACGGCCTTTACGGCGTCGATGTCGAGCCCGCTGTCGGGCTCGTCGAGGATCGCGAACACGGGGTCGAGGGTGGACATCTGAAGCACCTCGGCCCGCTTCTTTTCTCCTCCCGAGAACCCCTCGTTCAGCGAGCGCTTCATGAACGACTCCTCCATCCCGAGGTAGCTCAGGTGGGTCGAGAGGTCCTTGCCGAACTTCTCGGCGTTGGCGGTCTCCGCCGTGTGCCGCTGCATGTAGGCGGTCCACAGGAACTTGGACAGGGAGAGCCCCGAGACCTCCTGCGGATACTGGAACCCGAGGAAGAGGCCGGCGCGAGCGCGCTGGTCGACGGGCATGGCGAGGAGGTCCTTCCCGTCGAGGAGCACCTGGCCCGCCGTCACCTTGTACTTCGGATGGCCCATCAGAGCGTAAGCGAAGGTGCTCTTCCCGGAGCCGTTCGGCCCCATCATCGCCGTGAGCTCCCCCGAGTGCAGCTCGAGGTTCACTCCCTTGAGAATCTCCTTTCCGCCGACTTCGACGTGCAGGTTCCGCACCACGAGGGTGTGCTGCGGGGGGGTGGTCGCGTCCATCTTCGTTCCGCTCGCGACGAGTGGCGACGGCTATTTACACATTTCGCGGTGCGTAAAAGGGTCAGGACCATATAGGGGTCCGTCGATAGTGGGGGAGATGGCGTTCTCGGAAACCCGGCCTGGCGAGGGTACTCGCGGCCGGATCCTGGAGGAGCTCGCCGTCGCGCCGCGTACCGCCAAGGACCTGGCGCGCTCCATTGGGATCCAGGAGAGCGCGGCCCGGGGCCATCTGGACCGGCTCGAGGAACGTGGCCTCGTCTCCCCGGCGTTCCTGCGCGAAGGCGTGGGGCGCCCGCGCAAGCGCTACTCCCTCACCTCCTCCGGCCTCGACCTGTTCCCCCGCCGGTACGAGCTGCTGCTCGACTCCATCATCGAGGAGCTCGTGGATCGCGAAGGGGAGGCGTACGTCTCGGTGCTGTTCGCCGAGGCAGCCAAGCGGCTCGCGAAGGACGTCGCTCTCAAGCTCCCGGCGGAGGCGCCGGCCGTCGAGCGGGCGAAGCTCCTCGCGAACTCGCTGAACGACCTCGGATTCCGCTGCACCGTCGAGCAAACTCCCTCCGGAGAGCTCAGCATCGTCCGGAACAACTGCGTCTTCCGGCACAGCGCCCTCGGGCATGCGTACCTGCTCTGCGAGGTGTTTGACAAGCATCTCACCGAGGAGCTCCTCGGCCAGTCGGGACTTGATCTCAAGGACTCGATCACGCGCGGGGGCATGCGATGCCGCCACCTCATCCAGCTCCACTAGCCTCGCTGGCGACCGCGCCCCTAGGCACCGACGGACGACGGAGGGTAGCTATACTCGACGATCGCATCGAGTACCGAACCCAATGCCGCTAGTTCGGGTCGAGATTCCCGCCGCGCTTCGGGAGTTCTCCCACGGAATCGAGACGGTGGAGGTTGGGGGCGAGGACGTCGGCCAGGTGCTGCTCGCCCTCGCGACGAGGTTCCCGGCGCTACGCGACCGCCTGCTCACCTCTCAGGACCGCCTCCAGAGCAGCATCCTAGTGTACCTCAACGAAAAGGACATTCGGTACCTCGACCGGGAGAGGACGCGGCTCAGCGAGGCAGACACCCTTACGCTGCACGCCGCCCTCGGCGGCGGCTGAGCATGGCAACGCGTCGGCGGACAGAGGTCGCGAAGCGCCAAGAAGCACGGCCCGCGCTCCGGAAGGACCAAATCGATCGCTACAGCCGGCACCTCCTCCTCCCCGAGGTGGGGGCCGCCGGCCAGCGAAAGCTCCTCGACGCGAAGGTACTTCTCGTGGGCGCGGGCGGGCTCGGCGCTCCCGCTGCGCTCTACCTGGCCGCCGCAGGAGTCGGGACGCTGGGAATCGTTGATTTCGATACGGTGGACGCCTCGAATCTGCAGCGACAAGTGCTCTACACGAGCGCCGATGTAGGTCGCCCCAAGGTCCAGGTCGCGGCGGAGCGGCTTCAAGGACTGAACCCGGATGTCACGGTAGAGCAACATCCCGTCCGACTCGAGCGAGAGAACGCGCGGAAGATCCTCGAGCGGTACGACGTCGTTCTCGATGGGACCGACAACTTCGCGACCCGCTACCTCGTGAACGACGCCTGCGTCCTCCTGGGCCGCCCGAACGTCCAGGCGTCGATCTACCGGTTCGAAGGCCAGGCGAGCGTCTTCGACGCTCGGCGTGGGCCGTGCTACCGTTGCCTCTTCCCGCAGCCACCGCCCCCCGAACTCGTGCCCAACTGCGCCACGGCGGGCGTGCTTGGCGTGCTGCCGGGGCTCCTCGGCACCATCCAAGCCACGGAGGCGATCAAGCTCGTGCTGGGTGTGGGCGAGCCTTTGGTGGGCCGACTGTTCCTCATCGACGCCCTTTCGCTACGGACGCGCGAACTCTCCCTCGAGAAGAACCCCGACTGCGTGCTCTGTGGTCCCCACGCGACGCAGACGGACCTCATCGACTATCCGGCGTTCTGTGGGGAGACCGAGGCCGACGAGCCCGAGCACGTCCCGGAGATCACCCCAGAGGAGCTCGCCCCGCTCCTCGTCACGAAAGGGAGACCGTTCCTGCTCGATGTGCGCGAGCAGGGGGAATGGGAGATCGCCCACCTCGAGGGTGCGCGCTTGATCCCGGGGCGAGAGCTTGCGACCCGGTCCCGCGAGGTGCCCGACGGCCGTGAGGTGGTCGTCTACTGCAAGTCCGGACGCCGCAGCGCAGCCGCCACCCGTCTTCTGATCGACCTTGGGCGGCGCCGCGTCCGCTCGCTGAAGGGCGGTCTCGAAGCGTGGGCCGACCGGATGGACCCGTCGATGCCGCGGTACTAGCGTCGCCTAGCCGGCGACGGGCGATTCGTCGGGCGGGGCGCCGCCGTTCACCGAGCGCACCCGGCGGGAGAGCTCCCTACGGAACGCGACCGCGTCCGCAGGCGAGATGAACACCGGGACCTCGCCGGCGCTCACGAGGAGCCCTCGGCTCACGGTGGCGACGGAGTCCATCTTCCCCACGATCGGGCTCCAACCCCGTCCTCGCCAGCCCCAGGAGGCGGAGAGTCCCACTGGGCCGAGCTCACGGAGATTCGCGTACTGGATCTTCCGGATCTCCTCGAGCGGCACGCGCCGTCCCCCTAGGATACGCTGGGCGTAGAGGGCTTCCCCGTCGATCCGATAGCGGGTGGTCGCGTACCGGAGTAGGAAGAGGAGGAGGAGCGCCTCGAGGAGTGGGTAGAGGTACGGCACGTAGCTCGCGGAGGGGCTGTAGAACTGGACAGCCAGGACGATGAACATGAGCACGATGTAGAACACTACGACCGAAGCACCGCGTGCGGCGGGCATCGAGTAGACGGCCGCCAGGGGCGTAGCTCGCGTGGACATGGCCGACGCGGGGCTCCCGCTCGCCGTGCTGGGAGTCGCCGCCACGCGACGCAACTCCGTGGGGGGGAGATATGCCTTCTCGCCGCGCGCTCAACCGCGGGTAGAGCTGCCCTCGCCCGACTCCTCAGCGCAACAGTCCGGACTCGCGGAGGACTCCGAGGATCGATCCATCGCTCTCGATCGGGGTCGCCATCGCGCCGGTCGAGGCCGGCGGAAGGTTCTCGCGCTCGCTCAGGATGCTCCAGGAGCGCCAGCGCTGTGCCGGGCCGGGAGCAATCCGGAAGACGTGGTCGAAGGCGAACCGATCCTTGCGCTCGGGTCCCGAGAAGGAGCTCACGATCTTCACGGACTGTTCTTGGCTCGTGAGATGGAACCGTCGGGTCGCCTCCGTGTCCTCGGGGTAGAGGTGAACGATTCGGTCCACGCTCGTGCAGAACAGGACGAGCGGTTCCTGGGGGGAGGCGAACCGAGCTGCGATCTCCTGAACCAGCCGGGGAAGGCGGAGGAACTCGAACAGGTTCGCCACCACCTCCTCCGGCTCGTCCGGACGGATGACCGTCGAAAGCGCAGAGTTCGCCGAGGCGTCCTGCGGTCCCATCTCGGACTCCCTGCGGGTTACGTATCGACTCTCGGCGGGGACGAGCCGCTCGAGCACGGGGCGGTACTCATCGGTCGCACCGTCGGGCGCGCGGATGTCGAGCCAGATGAGACGGGCCGGGGAGCTTCGTGCGACGGCGAACGCGCACAAGGCGGCAACCGTTCGGTCCGATCCCCAGACGAGGACGGAACCAAGTCCTCCGCGCACCGGCTCAGCAAACTCCACCGGACCCTCCAGAAGAGCGGCCAGCCAGCCCCGCCCTCGATGGACCGATACAGGCTGGGGCTAGAAGTTCCTTTCCTTGAGCGAGAAATGGAGGCGCCTCATCCCTTTGCCCTGGGGGATGGAGTTGGCCTGGAATCGCCCCCGGCGCGAGCGCCGCGCTGGACCTTCGCGAAGAGGGTCACCGCGCCGCGCCCGATGGGTCGAGGAGTTCGCGCGATCCGACCGGGTCCGGTACGGAGCCGAAGTGCCCGCCTCACCCCTGGTGAACTTCGTGAATCTCGTCCGCGACGAGCCCGTGAGCTTCCTTGTGGACGCGCGCCGCGGCCCACGCATTGGGGGCCTCTACCAAGCAGAAGACCGCGCCCTGCTTCTCGTCGACCCAGTAGCTGCGGTAGTTCACACCGTGCTTTCCCTGGACCTGGAGGTCCTAGGCGTGAGCTTCCGCAACCGTCGCGGCGGTAACTCCCTTCATGTTTCGGTGCTCGTCCATGTAGAGTGGCATGCGGGCCGCGACCCGCTCCCGATCAGACCATCGGGCCCCTCGGGACCCGGGCTTGGATGCTGCCCGAGCCAACCCTCTCGGTGATGACCCGGAGGGTGAGCGAACGTCGCAAGGAACGCCGGCCAATCGGGTACGGCTCCCCTCAGGCCGCGGCTTCGTAGTAGTACTCGCCTCGTTCCCGCTGCTCGCGGTCGAGGGCGGAACCCTCCCGGTTGATCCTCGGACGGAGCGTCTCGGGGTCGCGGCGGAAGGTAATCTTGACCTGGGCGAGGAGCCGGTTCATCCCTTCCCGCATCGGGAATGGACCTT
>JAKIWX010000081.1 GCA_022749845.1 Thermoplasmata archaeon | reverse complement strand
CGAGCGGGCGGCGATCCGCAAGCACATCGAGGAGACGGGCAGCATGGAGGGGGCGCCGGGGCTCAAGCCCGAACACCTCGCGGTGTTCGACTGTGCGCTCGCGATGATCCCGAACGGCCGCACCATCGCACCGATGGGCCATCTCCGGATGCTCGGCGCGGTCCAGCCGTTCCTCTCGGGCGGCGCTTCGAAAACGATCAACCTCTCGCGGGAGGCGACGGTCGAGGACATCGAACGCATCTATCTCGAGGCGTGGAAGCTCGGCGTGAAGTCGGTCGCGCTCTACCGCGACGGCTGCAAGGCCTCCCAGCCGTACGAGACGGGCACGGGGAAGGCGCCCGCCGGCCCTCGCGGGGCGGTGCGGGAGAAGCTCCCCGACGAGCGCAAGGCGCTCACCCACCACTTCCAGGTGGGCGGCCACGACGGCTACGTCACCGTGGGTCTCTACCCCGACGGCCGGCCCGGGGAGCTGTTCTTCCGGGTCACGAAGGAGGGCTCGACGGTGAACGGGCTCATGGACAGCCTCGGGATCTCGATGTCGATGGCGCTCCAGCACGGGGTGCCGCTCAAGGACCTCGTGCGTAAGCTCGCCCACATGCGCTTTGAGCCCGCGGGGGCGACGAACAACCCAAAGATCCGGTTCGCGAAGTCGATCCCCGACTACGTCGCCCGGTGGCTCGCCGTCGAGTTCCTGACGGAGGAGGACCGGCGGTCGATCGGGCTCGAGGGCCCCGCCGAGCCGAACGGGAACAGCCACGGCGGCGCGAAGGCGTCCGGCACGCCCAGCACCGTGAAGTTCGAGACGAAGCCGCTCGACGCCTTCGGCGACGCGGGAGGCATGGGCGGACCGATCTTCGGGATCACCGAGGATTCCCCCTCCTGCCACATCTGCGGCGGGATCATGGTACGGAGCGGGACCTGCTACGCCTGCACCGTCTGCGGCGCCACCAGCGGGTGCTCGTAGCGCCGGTCGATCCTCGGCGCTCTCGGTCCGGCGCCGGACCAGGGGACGAACGCGCGGAGAGGACGACAGCTTTCCGCGCACATCGGAGCGCACCCGACGGAAGCTCGGGCCGGTGCGCAGGACCGAGCTCTACCGGGCGAGCTGCCGCCGGCTCAACGAGAAGAGCCGAGCCATCGCCGCCAGGAGGAGCACTAGGCCGAGGGCGATGAGGGCGGTGAAGAGGAATCCTGGCGTAGGCGCGAGTACAAAGGAGTAGCTACACTTGGGGCCAAACTTCCCACACGGTCCTTCTACAACCCTGAAGCCGATGAACCCGATCGCGACTAGTAGAGGTCCGAGGAGAGCCAACGAGAGAAAGATGCGGTCCCAAGACGAAATGAACCGATACAGAGAAGGCTGGGGGGGAAGGCCCGGCCGGGTTCGACCCGGTCCAAGGTCGCGGTCAACCGGGGACGGTTCTGTCGGCGAGCTAGAAGTCCCGGGGACCCTAGCGTGCATTGACGAGCCGGTCGGCCGCCGCGAGGTGAACCTCGGCCTTGCCGTCGATGACCTCGGTCACCTGGCCCTTCTCGTCGATCAGGAAGGTAACCCGCCGGGCACGGCCTGAGGGTCCGAGCACGCCGTACTTCTGGGCAACCCCCTTGCCGAGGTCGGCCACGAGCGGGAAGCCGAAGCCGTACTTCTCCTTGAACGCGCACTGCTTGTCGACGGAGTCCGTGCTCACTCCGACGACGCGGATCCCGTGGCCCTGGAGCGCGGCGAGCCGCTCGTTCAACCCCTTGGACTCGATGGTGCAGCCCGGCGTGTCCGCCTCGGGGTAAAAGTACAGCAGCACCTTCTGCCCGCGCAGCGAGGAGAGGGCGAGCGTCGAGCCGTCGTCGGTCTTCTCGGAGAAATCGGGCGCCATCTCTCCCTTCGCGATCATCGAGGCAGCCACCGCCGCGGCCTAGTTACCATTTCCCGGGTCACCGGGGGCGCGCAGAGGAGTTACCCTTCCGCTCCCGACGCTTGAAATCCCCCACTGGCCTCGCGGCCGCGTGCCTCCCCTGCCCGTCACCGGCGGACCCGGTGGCCAGAAGCTCGACCCCAAGGTGGCCCAAGGGCTTCTCGCGCTCCTCGCGGCGCTCGCCTTCATGGTGACGTACGTCGAGACGATGGTCGTCCCCGGCTTCGTCGTCTTCCAGAAGTTCTTCGACTACCCCCCGATCCCGACCGTCGCCTGGATCCTGTCGGCCTACCTCGTGGTGGGGACGGTCGCGACCCCGATCTTCGGCAAGCTCGGCGACCTCTACGGCAAGCGGCCGATGCTGCTCCTCGTGGTCGGGATCTACACGATCGCGGTCTCGATTGCCGGCTTCACCCCGAATATCGCAAGCGCGCTCGGGATCAGCCGCGGGAATGCGATCTACCTCCTCATCGGCGCTCGCGCGCTTCAGGGCGTGGGGATGGCGATGTTCCCCATCGCCTTCGCCATGATCGGCGAAGCGTTCCCCGCGCAGCGTGTTGGCCCGGCCCAGGGGCTCGTCTCGGCGATGTTCGCGGCGGGGGCCGCGACCGGCCTCTTCGGCGGGTCGTATCTTACCTTCACCTACGGCTGGCAGTTCACTTACCACACGGTGATCCCGCTCTCGGCGGCGCTGTTCCTCGTTGCCGTCCTGCGCGTCCCCATCTTCGCGGTGCGTCCCGGCCGCAAGCTCGACCTGCCGGGGGCAGCGCTCCTCGGCGCCGCCCTCACCGCCTACCTCGTGGCGATCTCCGAGGGCGGCGCGTGGGGCTGGACGAACAGCTCGGCGTTCACGCTCGGCCCGGTCCCGCTCGGCGTGCCGGAGCTGCTCGCCATCGCCGCGCTCGCGACGATCGGCTTCATCCTGTGGGAACCACGCTCCCCGTACCCCGTCGTGGACTTCCACCGGCTCGCGGAACGGAACATCTGGATCTCGAACGTCGTTGGCGTACTCGCGGGGACGTGCATGTTCCTCTACTTCGTCGCGATCACCTACCAGATGCAGGAGCCCTCGGTGGGGCTCGGCCTCTCCGTGCTGCAGTTCGGAGAGGCCGCGGTGCCGAGCGCGATCGTCGCCCTGCTCCTGGCGCCGTTCGCCGGACGCCTCGTCTCGCAGAACGGCCCGAAGCCCGTCATGCTCGCAGGCTCGGCGCTGACCTGCCTGGCGGGGCTCGGGCTCGTGACCTTCCACCGCTTCGAGTTCGAGTTCATCCTCATCGCGATCCCGATGCAGGTGGGCCTCACCTGGGTGTTCATCTCGATGAGCAACGTGATCATCCTCGCCTCCCGCCCGGAGGAGGTCGGCATCCAGACCGGCATGAATGCGACATTCCGTACCCTCGGCCAGAGCCTTGGCCCGGTCGTTGGGGCCGCCATCTTCTCGGCCATCACCGTCGTGCGGGTGATCCCGGTCGCGCTCCCCAACGGCCCGACCGTCGCGCTCGCCGTCCCCATCCCTGCGATTGCCGGGTTCATCTGGGTCTACCTGCTCGTCGCCTCGCTCGGTGCGGTGAGCTTCGTGCTGAGCCTCGCGCTGCGGAACTACCGATTCCTCGCCGACGGTACCCGCGTCGACCACCCGAGCGCCACTCCGGCGGCGCGGGCTGCCGGCGTCGCTTCCCCGACCTCCCCTCCGATCCCCGTCGCGACGCTCCCCAAGGGCGACAGCTGACCGGGCGCCCGGATTCGTTGCTCAGAGCGCGTAGCGCACGAGCGCGAGCAGGTCCTCGACCGGTAGCTCGAGTCGGGCCGGGGACCCCGGGGTTGCGTCCCAGGCCGCCTCGATCGCTCCGTCCGGAAACGCCGGAAGCTCCCCACCGTTACGGCCTCGCAGGCGGCTCGGAACTCCGTGACGTTGGATTGCGAGGAGGATGAGAAGCGCCCCGACCGGGCCGGAAGAAGCGAGGGCTACCCGCGCCCGCGGGCCTTCCTCCTCCTCGAGCCGTGCCTCCTCGTCGTGCAGCTTCGCGAGCCGCCTCCGAACGGTGTCCTTCTTCCCCTTCGCCCGCGACCGGGGCGCCGGAAGGTCAACCCAGTCGATCTCGGGCTCCGCACGTTCGAGCCGTTCCCAGAGCGAGCGTTCGCCGGGTAGCGGCGCCTCCGTCATGCCGCGCCCCGGGCGCGAGGATGCCAGAGCAAGCAGTCGGGGCGCAGGACGCACGGTCCGCAGACCTCCATGTCGCGCTGCTTCGGGCAGTCCCCGGAGATGCCCGTATGGCACAGCACGAAATCGTACTTCACGGGGTCCTCGGGGTCGAACTTCCGGAGCGCCGCCGTGATCTCCTCCACGGCCGCCCAGGAGCGCGTGCGCCGCCGGGTGAGCCCGAGGTGGTAGGCGATCCAGTAGACGTGCTGGTCGAGCGGTATCCGCAGCTCCGAGGGGGAGACGTCGGCCCACACGCCGAGGTCGGGGTACTCCGAGCGCACCATCCAGCGCACGAACAGCGTGAGGCGCTTGCAGGGGCTGTGGCTCCCTTCGAGCGGCGAGGGAAACAGGGCCCGGTACCCCCGCGGGGCGTGCTGCCCGGGAGGACCTCGGAGGGCGCTCGAGAGCGCGTCGAGCCCCCCCGCGAACCCCGCCGGACCGTCCCGGCCCGAGGAGAACACCTCCTCGAGGCTCCCGGACTCCTTCCCGATGCGGTGGAGGCGGTAGGCGAGGAACGCCAGCTGATCCCCTCGGATCCACCGGTGCCGGAACCCGCGCATCGCCGAGGGCGTGCCGGGCCGGTCCCTCGCTCGGACGGCGGCCAGCAGGTCCCCGTCGCACCGCGCAAGCCAGTCCTCGAACGCGCGGCGGATCGAGGTCGTGTTGCCGATGGCGAGCGTGGCGGCGAAGAGCCCCGCCGCCTCCGCCGACGCCCGGTCCTTCGCGAGCGGCCGCACGCAGGAGAGCGGGTCTTGGGCGAGGCTGCGCGCGTACGGAAACCGGGCAACGAGCGCGTCCAGGTGCTCGGAGAGCCGCCCCGAGGCGCCTTGGCTCTCCAACATCGCCCTAGGACCCCCGGCCGGCATTTACCCTTACGCGCCGTCCCGCACCCAGATGAGGCCGGTCTACGGCAGGAGTCCCCGTTGAGCGGACCGGATCGCGTACTCGAGAGGCTCGACCCTGGCTGGCTCGCCTCGCTCGCGGAGGACTCGCCGCTCCTCCACGCCTGGGCCGTCTGGGACACGGAACGGTTCCCGGAGAGGGTCAGCTTCCGGATCCTCGAACGGGACGGCGCGCCCGTCGGCTACTTCCTCCTCTGGAACGGGACACCGGGCCACCTCGTCCTCCACTGGGTGGCTCCCGTCACAGATATCGGTCCCCTCCTCGACGCGCTCCCGGAGCCTCCGTTCATCGCCGTGGTGCCGGACGAGCTCGCTCCCGAGGTGCTCGCCCGCCGCGGCCCCGGCCGGGCTCGGGGACTCCAGCTGCGACGGTGCGAGGCGCCGGTCGCATCCGAGGGTGGGGCCCGCCAGCTCCATTTGGGCGACACGCCCGCCCTCGAGCGGTTCTGCGCGCGATCGGAGGAGTCGCTCGTCAAGGGATACCGTGGCCTCGACATCGCGCGCGAGGTGGTAGCGGGAAGCTTCGAGGGACCCGAGCTCGCGGCCGTGGCGCGGGCGCAGGTGCGGCTCCCGAGGGTCTGGCTCCTCACGGGCGTGGTCACCGCGCCGGAGTTCCGCGGACGCGGCCACGGCCGCTCGGTAACGGCGCTCCTCACCCATCTCGCGCAGCAGCGGGGCGCGCTGCCTGGACTCTACGTCCAGGACGGCAACGCGCCGGCCGAGGCGGTCTACACGAGGCTCGGCTACCGCACGATGGCCCACCGGATGTGGGTGGAGCTCGGCATCCCGGCCGCGGCATAGCCCCCGAGCCGTTTTCCGACGGAAGGACTTCCCTCCGTCGAGGCGGGATGCCCGGCACGAACGACGAGGTGATCCGGGTGCTCCAGGAGATCGGCGATCTCCTGGACCTCCTCGGGGAGCAGCGGTTCAAGGTGGAGGCCTACCGTCGGGCCGCCCGCACCCTCGAGTCGCTCGGGGAACCGCTCGAGCGGGTCGCTGCCCGCGACGAGCTCGATAAGATCCCGGGGATCGGCGATGCGCTCGAGGCGAAGATCCGGGAGTTCCTGGCGACGGGAGAGCTCGCCTACCTTGCCAAGCTCCGCCTGCAGGTGCCGCCCGGCATCCGTGAACTGATGCGGCTCCCCGGGGTCGGGCCGAAGACCGCCCGGCGGTTCTGGGTCGAGCTCGGCGTCGAGGGTCCGCAGGAGCTCGCCGCGGCGATCGAGGCGGGCCGGCTCAAGGGGGTGACCGGGTTCGGGGATCGGAAGATCGAACAGCTCCGCCAGGGACTCGCGGCGCTCGGGGCGGGGACCGACGGTGGCTCGCGCCGGCCCCTCCTCGAGGCGTGGGAGCTCGGCGAGGCGCTCGAGCGGGAGCTACGGGCCGCAGGCTCTGTCGAGCAACTCGTCATCGCGGGCAGCCTTCGTCGGCGGAGGGAGACCGTGGGCGACCTCGACCTCCTCGCGACCTCCAAGGAACCCGCGAAGGTGCTGGCGAACTTCACGGCCCTCCCCGGCGTCCTCGAGGTGCGTTCTCACGGCGACACGATGTCGACCGTGCTGCACACTCCGGGGATCCAAGTCGACCTTCGGGTCGTCGACCCGGCGAGCTTCGGGGCGGCGCTCCAGTACTTCACGGGGTCGAAGGACCACAACGTGCACCTGCGCACGATCGCCCGGGATCGGGGCCTCAAGGTGAACGAGTACGGCGTGTTCCGCGACACCGAGCGGGTCGCGGGCAGTACCGAGGAGGAGGTGTACGCCT
>JAKIWX010000080.1 GCA_022749845.1 Thermoplasmata archaeon | reverse complement strand
GCGGACTGGGTGATCGCCATCTCCAGTGTTACAGCGCGGAGCCTCGAACAGAACTTCGCCGCCGACCCGCGCCGGCTAAGCGTGATACCGCTCGCACCGGAGCACCAACCGGGAGGGAGCGACCCTGGCACCTCGCTGCGGCGGGAGCGAACGTACGATTTCGTGCTCGTCGGACGGATGGTCCGGGAGAAAAGGCCCGAGGATCTCATCGCTTCGCTTGCGATTCTCAAGGAACGAACCGGTTGGGCGGGTCGCGCGATCCTGCTCGGATCGGGTCCCCGCCTCGGACCCTGTCGGAAGCTTGTCCGAAAGATGGGGCTCGTCTCGCAGGTCGAGGTCGCGGGCTTCGTGCCCCCCGAGGATCGCGACAAGATCTTGGATTCGAGTCGGGTGCTGGTGGTGCCCTCCGAACGGGAGGGATTCTCCCTAGCTACCCTTGAGGGACTTTCCCGCGGGCTTCCCGCCGTGGTCGCCGTGCCGAAGTACCCCGAGGTGTTTGGGGTCTCTGAGTTCGTGAAGGACGGCGAGGAGGGGCTCTACTATCCTGTCGCCGACCTCCAACAGCTCGCCGAACGCCTATCGAGACTTCTCGCCGATGAGCCTCTCCAGGAGAGGCTAGCGGCCGCGGGCCGGGCACGCGCCTCGCAGTACCGCTGGGAGGAGATCGTCCAACGGTTGGAGACGGAGCTTCAAAGGCTTCCGAGGAAGGAGCTCGCGCATGCCAGCCTCTAGCGGATTGGGCACCTCCTCGAGCGGAAGGCTCTCGGGATATCTAGGTCGCGCCAAGTTCTACGCTTCGATGCTCGGGGTCGACAGGGCTCGGCGAGCAGGATTCGCGAGGGAGTTCTCCCGGTCGAGCCGGCTGTTCAGGGGACTTCGTACGCGTTTGGGGGACGCCTACCGTGGCGACGCCGCCGGCTTGGGGGCGGGGCTCCGGGGTGCGAGCTTCGCGGAGAGACTGCTCACGCTCTGGGGCCCGAGCCTCGCGAACCAGGAGCTCTACCTCCTCGTGCGGAGCGCACGCCCTCCGGTCGTCGTCGAGACCGGAGTGGCCTCGGGGATCTCCTCCACCATCATCCTGGAGGCGCTGCGGAGAAACGGAGCTGGACGACTGTACTCGATCGACCTCCCGAGCCGCGGCTCGGAAGGGTATCTCAACAGCGATGGCCAGCGAGAGGGGGTGTTCCTAGCCGCGGAGCGGGCCCCCGGCTGGCTCGTGCCCGAGGAGCTGCGGTCCAACTGGGAGCTGCTTCTGGGCCGGAGCCAAGAGCAGCTCCTTCCGCTCCTGGAACGACTAGGGGAGGTGGGGCTCTTCTTCCACGACAGCGAACACTCGACCGACACGATGCGGTTCGAGTTCGAGAGCGCCTGGCCCCATCTCTTCGCGGGGGGATTCCTCTATGCGGACGACGTCACCTGGAACTCGGCATTCGCGACGTTCGCGGCGGGGGTCGCGCCTCACGCGAGCGGAGGGATCACGCCGGCGCGCCGCGGACTGCTACGGCGTCGGTCCCCGGCCTGACTCCTGCAGAGCGCCGCCGCATCACGAGAAGGTCGCCGCTCGTCGGGAATCTCGGGATCCTTTCCTCCAGCTCGAGACCGCTCGAGCGGAGCAGCTCGGCGAGCTCCTCCTCCGCCCAGAACACGTAGGACTCCTGGCCGAGCAGCCTCCCGAATCCTTGGGCGCGGGCGCCGGCCGTAAGGAAGTAGGCGAGGAACCGTCCGTTGGGTGCGAGCGCCAAAGCGAGCCGCCGGACGTACGCAGCGACCGCCGGCTTCCTCAATCGTTCGAAGGTCCCCGTACAGAGGATCACATCGTACGGACCCTCGAACGGCAAGTGGACCCCGTCGTACGCCTCGAAGCGAAGCTGCCTCGCACCGTACCGCTCGGCGAGTCGACGCGCGCGGGTGATGTAGAACGGGTTCAGATCGATCCCGAGCCCAGTTCCGAGCCGCCCACGAAGCCCGAGTAGGTTGCCGCCCAGACCGGTCCCGAAGTCGAGAGCCCGAGGAGCGTCGGTGAACCATCGGTCGAACGGCGCCCAACGCTTCTCCATGCTCTCCACGTACTCCCCGATGCTCCCGGCGGAGCCGCCCGTCGCGAAGAGCGCCGCGGATTCGAGCAGCCCGCTCGCACGCCAGAGGGCGGGGGAACCGAGGAGCTTCGTCGCTGGGCGCAGCAGCCCCGTTTCGTGAAGGAGCCTGTACGCCACCGCCTCCGCGTCTCTCATTTCGGCCTCGCCTGCGCCGCCCTCGCGGGGGCCTCCGAGGCGGGGTGGGGTCCTTGGGCGACGAGGTCGGCCGTCGGAGGCGATCGGGCTCCCGCTGCTCCAACGAGCGGCCCGCCGAATCGTCGCCGGATCTCCTCCTCCGCCCGGGCGGCACAGCGGCGGAGGTTGAATCGTTCCACCGCGCGCGCACGACAGAGTCGCCCGCGCTGCCCGAGCTCCGGTAGGTCGGCTAGCAGGTCGTGGAGTCGTGTCGCCAGTTCCTTGGGAGCCCGCTGGGGGACGACCATCGAAGGGTCTCCGATGACCTCGGGTAGGGCCCCCGAGTCGGTCCCAAGGACCGGGAGTCCGGCCTCCATCGCCTCGAGAACACTGGTGGCGGTTTGCTCTTCCCAGCGGACCCACGGGCCCAGCCGGATGTCCTCGCTTGGGTACACGAACAGGTCGGCGCTGTCGAGGCGGGCTTGTTTTTCGGGCTCCCCGAGCCGTCCCTCCACCTTGATGCGAGCGTCGCCCCGGGCTGCCTCCCGGAGCTTCGCGTCGAGGGGGCCATCGCCCACGAAGAAGAACTCCGCCGGGACACCGCGAAGCAGCTCGATGGCACGAAGCAGGGTCAGTACCCCCTTGTTCCGCCGGATCCCGCCTAGGAAGAGCACCCGAGGCGGACCGTCCCGACGGGGGCTCGGTCGTCCGTCGGGTAGGTCGCGGACGTACACCCCAGGAGGATTCATCCAGACGCGTTCGGGTGCGGCCCCTGAATCGACCAGGGCCTGCTGGGCGCGTTCGGTGTGGACCAACACGAGATCGGCCTTCTGGGTGGCCACGCGGGCCCATCGGCGCGTGAGAGGGAAGTGGCCCCACGCGCCGGTCCGCGCCGAGGTGGTCTCGTACACTACGATCAGGTGGCGAAACTGCCGCCCCCGTGCAGCGACGCGCACCTGGTGGGTCAGCGCGCTGAACGCCTCGTACGTCACGACGAACTCGGGCGTGGTCTCGTCGAGCAGCTCCGAGAGCTTCGGGATACCTCCGGCGATCGACAGAGTGAACGGCGCGAGCCCAGGGACCCGCCGGTAGCGCGCACCGAGGAGTTTCGAAGGTGGACTCACGAACGGTCTTCCCTCGGTTCCCTCGGGAACGACAAAGGTGGTGTCGACGCTCGGCAGGAGGGTGAGGAACTCGCGATCCGCGTAGTGCGGCAGCCCTGGCGGGTACAGGACGAGAAGGCGCGGCCGGGCGCTAGCCGCCCCCCTCACGAGCGTCGCCTTCGAACGAGGAGGGGAACCAGCTGTGCGACCCCGACCAGGACGGGTACGAGGATCCCGAGGAGCAGCGACGCTGCGTAGAGCGCCTGGGGGAGGAAGGCGAGGTCGAAGCTCGCCGTGCTCGCGCCGGGGGCGAGGTCGACGAGGAAGCCGTTGAGCGCGCCGTCCAAACGGACATGCGTCCAGCCAAGAATGCCGTGAGCATCCTCGATCGCCCAGCCGGTGAAGTACGTCTGGGAGAGCTCGATCAGCACCTCGCGGTGGGGGGAGCCCGCGTCGGTCGACCGGAGCTGCACCTCGAAGTTCGTCGGCGATGGATAGCTGAAGCTCAGGCTCACGTTCCGGTCGAACGTCGACGGTGGACCGGCCAAGCTCGCAGCGTCCAGGGCCAAACCGCCGGGGGCCTCGGCTGGGATCGGCTGGCCCGCGAGCGAAGGAACGGAGCCAAGGGGTGGGTTGCCGTCGACGAGGAATGGACTCGCCTCCGCCGAGGCCAGGAGGAGCTGCTGGGTCCCCGGCCAAGCATCGGGCGAGAGTCCGCGAACGCCCGTGCCGTTAGGGGCGACGTAGAACAGCTCGAAGACGAGGTGGTTCGCAGCAGCTCCCTTTCCGGGAAGCAGGGCACCGAGATTCTCGGTGAACGAGAGCCAGCTTCCTCCCGTGTCGTAATGCTCGGCTCCGTAGGTGGGGGTGAGCAGGGTGTCCCCGTCCCCCGCCGTGCTCGGAGCCCCTCCTAGGAAAAGCGTCTCCTGGTCGAATTCGGCAGGGGTGAGCGACGACAGGTTCCGGTCGGGCACTATGGCGACGGCGAACGCCGTGCTAGGAGTGCTGCTGAGGTTGAGCGAGAGGAAGGGCGTCTGGCTCACGTTGAGCCCGAGCGCGGCCGACGTGAAATAGGTCGGCTCCCCGAACGGCGGGAACGGAGGTCCGAGCGGTCGGGCGGTCCAGTTCGACTTGGCGGAAGGGCCAAACACGATGGCCGGGAATCCGTTCACCACGCTCGAGAAGAGATTGTGGGCTGGCGCGAGCGAGCTGTTTGTTCGAAGGCCCGCCACGATCCCGGGCAGAAGGTCTCGCGAGCTCGTCGGAGGTAGCCCGCCTCCCGCGAAGGGGTTTGCCGGGAGAAGCGCGGGGCCTAGGAACAGGTTGGTGCCGAGCTCGAGACGGGAGATCTGAACGCTCTGAGTTCCCCCCCAGCTCCCCACGGGTACGCCCCGGCTTCCCGAGCCGTCGGGGTTCACGGGCCAGAGGGAGATGGCGATGAAATGGATCGTCGGGTCGGCCACGTTGCGCAGCGTGCCTGCAAGGTCGTCGGTGAGCAACGTGGATCCGCCGACGCTGACGAAATGGTTCGCGCCGTACGCCGGCACGAGCGCAGCGTCTCCGGTGCCCAGATTATCGGCGGGGGCGCCGACCGAGTAGGTGTCGGCGAGGACGACGGAGGCCGGTAGGCCCGTCAGGTTGGGGGCGGTGATGAGGGAGATCGAGATCGCCGTCGCCGCATTCGTGGAGAAGTTGAGCAGCAACGTGTCTCCTGCGGAGACGTTCAAGTCGAGCGGATAGCCGTTCATGAGGGTTATCGGGCCCGGCAACGGCGGGTTCTCGAGGGCGTCGACCGCCGCGATGCGGGTCTTGTCAGCTGCCGTCGCGGTGAAGTTGATCCCGTTACGCCAACTGGCCGCGAGGGGGGGGAACGGTACCGCGCTCGTCAGGATCCGCGTAGCGTTGAAGTAGGCTGAGGTGAGGTCGAGTCTCGGCTGGACGTCTGCCTGCACAAGGCCTCCCTCCGAGACGGTGGAAGCGACGAGGGCAACGAGATCGCGCGGGAGCGTCACTACGTAGAGATAGTCCGGTCCGAAGGTCCCCACGAGGGTCAGGTTCGTGCTGGCGTTCAGGGCCCCGAGAAGCGCGGTGTAGTTCGGCGGCGTGCTCTGGCCGAACGGGAAGTAGCCTCCCACCTCACCTTCGATCACGAGGTAGGCCACGCCGAGGCGGGCTAGTAGGGTTCCGAGACCGGAGGCACGAGGGTTCCCGCTGTCCAGCGTCGCGTAGACAAGGGTGAGGAGCGAGTTGTTCGCAGCTACGAAGCCCTCACGATAGTTGTCGATGAGCAGTTGCCCCGGGAGCAAGGAAGGGAGGACGTCGTACGCGTCGTACCCGTGCGACCAATTCTGCTCGAGGAATCCTCCGGGGTAGAGCAGCGCCGCACGTCCGTCGAGGTGCGACCGGAGGAAGGACGCTACGGACAGTTCGTACGGCGCCACGGCCATGCGCGCCTGGTACGGCGCGACGGGGACGGCATCCCCCGCCCACGCCCCCGGTGCCAGGGTCGCCGCAGGAACTAGGAGCAGCAGCGCGACCAACAGCGGACCCACGAATCTCGGTACGCGGTGCCGACGGAGTCGCACGGGCTCGGGCGGAGCCGAGGAGGAGGACGTGGCAGAGGAACGGCGCGCGAGCTGGAGGCTCATCCAGCCGTAGCAGGCGCTCGCCGCGAGGCACATCGCGCAGACCCAGAACTCCTCAAAGGCGAGTCCGAAGGCGACGAACGGTGTCCGCAGCGCGGTGAGCAGGAGCGGAGACCGGAACAGGAACTCGTAGACCTGAGGATAGAAAGGCGAGTTCACGCCGGTGACGAACAGCGCTAGGAACAGCATGAGCGCCGTCGCGAGCGTGAGGGGAAGGTGCTCACGTCGCTTCCACAGTAGGAGTCCGACCGTGAGGAGCACCAGGAAAAGGACGGAGAGCGGAACTCCGAGGTCGTCGTGCAGCGCGGTAGTGATGGCGTAGTGTCCCTCCGAGAGGTACGGATAGCCCAGCTCCCCTCGGAGCAAGTCGACAAAGCTGATCCCGCTCGTGCTGCTGACGAAGATCGCCTGGCTGTTGATCGCGGCCGATTGGGTCGCCACATATCCAGGGGAGAGCGTGGCGAATTCGGCGGAAGGGAGCAGCCACCAGAGCGAAGTGACCGCGACTAGACCGGCGAGGAGGAGGTGGAACCGGAGCCAACGGCCGACCCGGAGCGGCGTACTGCCCGCCGCGATGACCGCGAGCGTGGGGAGCGTGAAGAGGAGGAACAGCAGCGAGAGATTGAACGGGATATTCACGCTGAAGGCGAGCGTGGAGGCTACCGCCATCAGGACGGCGCGTCGACGGGGTTGCGGGCGCCGTTCAAGGAAATCCGAAAGCGCCTCGGTGGCGTAGTAAAGGAGGGCGGACCCTGCCGCGAGCAGGAGGAAACCGTCGGGAAGGAAGTCCCACCAGTAGACGGACTGGACGTAGAAGCTCGTGACGAGCAGCAACGCCCCGACGACGGCGAGGAGCTCCCGCAACCTCGGGTCCACGTGGCGGAGGACGAAGCGGACCAGCGTCCGATAGGTGTAGAACAGGGCGACGCT
>JAKIWX010000008.1 GCA_022749845.1 Thermoplasmata archaeon | reverse complement strand
GAGCCGCGCGGCATCCGCCCTATGCGGTCCGCGTTCAGGAGATGGGTGTTCTCGCGCGTGAGCGCGGCGTGGATGCTCACGATCTCCGAGCGGGAGAGGAGCTCGTGCAACGACAGGAGCGCCGTGCCGTCCGGCGAGCTCGGCAGGAACGGGTCGTGGGCGAGCACGGTGACGCCGAAGTTCCTCAAGCGGTTGCGCGTCTCCCGGGCGATACGGCCGTAGCCCACGAACCCGACGGTCCGGCCGGCGAGCTCGTGGCCGTGCGTGCTGCGGTTCCAGCTGCCGGACTTGGTCGCGTGGATCGGTCCGTAGAGGCCGCGGACGAGGAGCAGCATCAGGGCGACCGTGAGCTCCGCGACGCTCTGGGTCGCCGCGGTGGGGGCGTTCACGACCCGGATACGACGACGGGTCGCCTCCGCCATGTCGATGTTGTCCACCCCGACGCCGGCCCGGGCGATCAGCCGCAGGCGGGGCGCGCGGGCGAGCAGCTCCGCCGTGACCTTCGTCCGGCTCCGCACGATGAGACCCCAAGCCTCGGCGAGATGGGCGTCGAGGGCGGCGCCTCCGGCGCTAGCATCCACGACCCGGCAGTTGCCCCCCGAAAGCTGCTGCGCCGCCGCGGCGTCGACGGGGTCGGCGATGAGGATGAGCGGGGGTTCGCTGGGCACGCTCGGGCGACCGGTGGCGGGCTGAAAAGGTTTGGTTACTGTTCACCCAGTTGAGCGGTGCGAGAAGCCCCGAACGACCCGGTTCGCAGGCGACTCCCCCGTCCATCGGTGTGTCTTGGCTCCCTCTCGAGGTCATCGTTCACCTCTCACAGAGAGGCCAAGTAGGCCTCATTCGACCTCTCCTCGCCGGTCCCCATGCGGCTCTCCTTTCGATATCGCCTTTACCCGCTCGCCGACCAGATTCCCATCCTGCACGCCCACCGCTCCGAGCTCCACTACCTCTGGAACCACGCTCTCGCCGAGCGTTGCGACGCGTGGAGGAACGAGCACCGCGCCGTTCGCTACTTGGACCAACAGGGAGATCTCACCCGGTGGCGAGCCTACGATTCGGAGGGCTTGGGCCGACTCTCGGTCGCGGTCGCCCAAGACTGCCTTCAGCGTCTTGACCTCGCCTTTCGAGCGTTCTTCCGCCGTGTCCGAAGGGGCGAGCGCCCCGGCTATCCCCGATTCCGACGCGAGGTCGACTCGTTCACGTACACCCCTCCGCGGCACCCGCTCGTCCCGAGCCGAAACGGGACATGGCGACTGAAGGTCCCGAAGGTCGGGGAGATTCCCCTCCGGCTGCACCGACCTCTTCCTCCGTTCGCGGAGGTCCGTACGGTGACGGTGCGCTACGAGGCCGGCGCGTGGTTCACCACTCTCTCGCTGGAGGTCCCCGACCCGGCCCCACCTCCCCGCGAACCACCAATCGCCCCCGCCGGCGTCGACCTCGGCCTCACCCATCTCGCGACCCTCTCGACGGGCGAGGTAATCGAGCCCCGGGAGTTCCTTTGGAGGGGAGAGGACCGACTTCGGAAGGAGCAACGGCGGCTCTCGCGGAAACACCGCGGGTCCAACCGGTATCTTCGTCAGCGGGTCCGGGTAGCCCGGGCACACGCCAAGGTCCGTCGTCAGCGACAATGGTTCGCCCACCAGGTCTCCCACGACCTCGCGGAGCGGTTCGACCTGGTGGCGTTCGAGGACTTGAGTGCCGCCGCGATGATCGAGGGAAACCGGCACGCGAAGGGTCTCGCGGACGCCGGATGGGGAATGCTCCGGGACATGAAGACGTACAAGGAGGTGCTACGGTCAGGGCGGGTCTTCAGGGTCCCGGCCCAAGGGACGACGCAGGTGTGCTCCCAGTGCGGGAAGAGCGCCGACCCTCCCATCCGACTTCACGATCGAGCGTACCGGTGCCCTTGCGGATTCGAGGGCGACCGAGACGTGAATGCGGCGAGGAATGTCCTTGCCCGAGGGATGCATCTCCTTTCGGAGGAGCTACGCCGGAGCACGGCGGAAGTCACGCGCGTGGAGAGCGGGCCTCCACCGGGGTTGGCGGGCCGAAGGGTCTACCAGCGTCGGCGCGCCGGCTCGAGGAAGCGCGAACACGGGATCGAGGTAGGCGCACCCTTCGGACGTCCGGTCTGGGCGGTCCGGCTCGCGGTACCGATCCCGTGAACAGTTACAGGTTTGACCGTCCGCCCGAGGGTGCGGTGCTCAAGAGCGGCACGCGAGTGGGGCCGCCGTGGCGTTCGCGAAGCTCGAGAGGGACGCCTGGAGCGACCCTGCCGTCGCCTCGGCGTACGCGGAGCTGTTCCCCGCGATGGTTCGGTTCACGGTCCCGGCCCTTCTTGACGGAGTTCAGGTCGGGCCCGGAACCCGTCTCCTCGACCTCGCCTGCGGCCCGGGCACTGTGACTCGCGAGGCGCACGCACGAGGAGCGGAGGTGACGGGCGTCGATCTATCTCGCGCGATGCTCCTCAAGGCTCGAACTGCAACTCCAGCTGTCCGGGACTGGATTGCTGTCCGCGCCGAGAAACTCCCGTTCCAGGACGGAAAGTTCGAGGCGGTGGCGTCGAACTTCGGTCTGCTCCACTTCTCGGACCCCCGGCGGGCCATCGCGGAGGCGTTCCGCATGCTCGCGCCCGGAGGGCGTGTGGCTCTCACGATCTGGGGCGCGGACGCGATCGGGCTCCGGCTCATTCCCGAGGTCCTCGAGTCGCTCCACCTAGCCCCGCCGCTCCCCCCTGCTCCTGGGTTCTTCGCGTTCGCGGAGCCCGGCGCGCTCAGCCGAACGTTCGAGGAGAACGGGTTCGATTCGCCGAGCGAGCGCATCGTGTCCGGCGCGGCCGAGATAGGTACTGCCGAGGAGTACTGGCGGATGTTCCTCGAGGGCTCCGCGCGGACGCGGGCGGGGCTACTCGCCCTCGCGACCGAGGATAGAGAACGAGTCCGTGCGAAAGTGTTCGAGCGACTCTCGGAGTATCGGACCGGGAGCGGGGTGCGCGTTCCGGTCACCGCGGTGCTAGGAACCGCCCGGCGGAGCCCTACCGGCTCGGATCAGGCCCAGAACCGCGACACAGGAAGCGATACCGACTCTGGCTACACCGTAGAAAACTAGGCCTGCGCCGCCGGGCGAGGGCCACGCACCCCAGAACTCCACCACCAAAAAAGATGGCTATCACGAGCATCGGTGTAACCACGGCAGCCAGTTCAAGGAAGGTCCGCGCGCGTTCGGGCTTGCCGCTCATCCGGTTGCGTTGGCGGGCCGCGAGGTTGTGCGGTCGGTCGACAGATTTCCCGTCTTCGGAACAGGTACCCGCTCGAGCGCGCTTCGGAGGATATGCTCGCCCCGGACCCCCCGGATCCAGGGCTCGGGCTTGACGACGATGCGGTGCGCGAGCGCCGGGATCGCGACGCTCTTCACGTCGTCCGGGATAACGAAGTCCCGGCCCTCGAGGAGCGCGCGGGCGCGCGAGAGCTTGAGGAGCGCGAGCGAACCGCGGGGGGAGGAGCCGACCTCCGCCCGGGGGTCGATCCGGGTCGCCCCAACGAGGCTCACCGAGTACTCCTCGAGCGACGGGTCGATCTCCACCTCCTCGACGGAGCGCTGCATCGCCCGGACCTCCTCGAGCTTCAGCACCTGCGGGACGATCGCCACATCCTCCTTCCGCTCCCGCCGGCGTCTCAAGATCTCTTGCTCCTCCACGGCGGTCGGGTAGCCGATCGAGATCCGCATCAGGAACCGGTCGATCTGCGCCTCGGGGAGCGGGTAGGTTCCCTCGAGCTCGATCGGGTTCTGGGTCGCGAGGACGAGGAACGGCCGCTCGAGCGGGTGGGTCCCGCCCTCACTCGTCACCTGGAACTCCTGCATCGCCTCGAGGAGCGCCGACTGCACCTTCGGGGGAGCGCGGTTGATCTCGTCGGCGAGCACGACGTGCGCGAAGAGCGGGCCCGGCCGGAAGCTGAACGTCTGGGTCCGGGAGTCGAACACCTCCCCGCCGGTGATGTCGTGGGGGAGCAGGTCGGCCGTGAACTGCACTCGGGAGAAGCTCAGGCCGAGCGCCTGGGCGAACGACTTCGCGAGCAGCGTCTTCCCGAGCCCCGGGAGGTCCTCGAGGAGGAGGTGGCCGTCCGCGAGGAGCCCGGTCGAGATGAGGTCGATCGCCTGCTCGCGCCCGACGACGGCGCGGTGCACGGCCGCGCGCACCGCGGCCATGCGATCGCGCACCTCGGCTCCGTTCAACGGCCCGACCGGCCGCGCGAGGCGCGCGCCCGTATTTGAGCCCTGATGGGTGCGCGCGACGGGAACTGTGCCCCGGCCGTAACGGATCGCGTCAGAGGAGGCCATCCGGCCCTCTCGGCGTCCTGACCCCGGCCGGGGGTATCGGGCCCCGGGGTTGTCCTCACTTCATCCCGTGCGGGCGTCACGCCCGCGGAGGTCAAGAGGGACCCTTCGTCGGGGACCGGGTACCGCTTGCGCGGCCCGTGCAAGGAGAGCCCCCGGGGCTCAAATGGATGACGCGGGGAGGGCGTGGCCCGCGTCGGCGAGCTCCGCGGGGTGCGCGTAGAGCCAGGCCACGAAGAGGATCTCCGCGACAAGGAGGCCGGCCGCGGCTCCGAAGGCGTTCGGCGCGCCGGGCAGCGCGACGCTCGCGATCACCCCCACGAGCACGGCGAGCGACGGCACGACGAGCGCTCCGGCCGCGTCCCGCCACCGTCCTCGCGGGAACGGCTCGCTCGCGAGCCAGAGGAGAAGGGCGAGTCCCGCGGCGCCGGCGAGCAGCTCTCCCACGGCGCTGATCGGGTCGAGCGCGCAGACCGCGCCGATCCCCGCCAGGATCGGGATCGCGGAGAGGGTCCGGCCCCGCGCGGGGAGGTACCGGCGCACGAGGACCCCACCGCCAATGCCGGCGGAGGGGAGGGCGAGCCCCACGAGCGGGCCCGGCGAGGCGCTGAGCCCGAGCGCGAGTCCCGAGGCGACGAGCAGCAGCAACGCAACCGACTCCGGTCGAAAGCGCGGGACGGGGGCGGGCCCCGTCTCGAGGTCGGCCGACCCTGCGCTCACGACGCACCCCCGCGGCGGGACGGGTGGCGCAGCAGGGCGACCAGCTGGCCGAGCGCCCAGTAGTCGGTCCAGTCGACGGTGGGCGCCTCCTTCCAGACCTCGGCGATCCTCCGCCGCCGGTCGAGGTTCATCAGCCGTCGGGCGAGCCGGTCCTCGCGCCGCGTCGCCTCGGGCGGGATGAGCAGGGGCACAGGGGACGGGCTCACGACGATCACCGGGTACCCCCTTCGACGCAGGTGGGGCAACAGGAGCAGCTGCTCCTCCTCGGCCATCGGGCTCAGGAGAAGGGTGAGGACACCGGGGGGAAAGTACTGGCGCATCGAGATGGCGAGCCGTTCGGCGGGTCCAGGGCTCTCGGTGAGCTTCGACTCGCGGAGCAAGCTACGGATGCGGAACCGTTGGCGCCGTCCGCTTCCGAGCGGGACCGCGTCGAGGAACTCCCCAAAGACCCCGACCCCGACCCGGCTCTTCGCATCGAGGAATCCCGCGGCGACCCCCACGGCCGCCGCGCGCGAGAGCGCGAGGAGCAGCGCGTCGCGCGCCGGCCCCGACGAGGTGGGCCGCGCGTCGACGAGGATGACAAGGTCCCCGGTCCGCTCGAGCCGGTAGTCGTTCGCGATGAGCTCACCCGCGCGGGCCGTCGCGCGCCAGTTGATCCGTCGGACCGTGTCGGTCGGCGCCGCGCGCCGAATTGCGTGGAACTCCCCGGTCCCCCCGATCGCGTTCGACCGGATCTCCCCCGGCAACGTGGTCGTTCGGCGGAGGTTCACCGTGCCCAGTCGGTGGAGCTCGGGGGGGTACCGTTCCACCGGCAGCGTGCTTCCCTCGACGGCCACCGGGAGCTCGACGAGGCCGAGCGGGTCCCGCCAGAGGAGGTCGGGGAGGCCGAGCTCCACGACGCAGGGGAACGGCACATCCATCTGCGCGGCGAACCGGAGCTCCGCGCCTACCGGCGCGAGGGTGGGAGGCGCCACGGGGCGCAGCGGCTCCGGCCAGTCGAACCTCGGGTAGAGCTGCGAGGCGGAGACCGGCGGGTCGAGGAGGAGCCGACCCGTCACACGGACCGCGCGGCCGGTGCCGGTCTCGCTCCACTCGAGCCTCGCGCGAAGTCCCTCCCGGGGTAGGAAAAGTCCCGAGCTTATCGGAGCGAGCAGGAGGGGAACACCGAGGAAGAGCGGCAGGGGCGAACGGAGGGCCACGGCGAGAAGCCCCAGCGAGGCTCCCGCGGCGACGAGGAGGAATGCTCGGCCGGTCCAGGCGACGCGCGGGGGCGCTCGGGCGCCAGCGCTCATGTCCCACCCTCGAGGCGGCCGAGCTGCTGCTCGACCCAGCGGAGGAACTCCTCGCGGGGGGCGGCGACCAGCCGTTCCTCCTCCTCGGCGCTCATCGGCTCGTGCGCGGCGCCGAAGGAGTGGTCGAGGCTGCGAAGGGTCGCGATGATGGTGGATCGGCCGAGGGCGCCCGTGCGAAACGCGTCGCGTAGCGGCACCGGCGCATGCTCCGCGCGAGGGGCGCTCGCAGGAGGGAAGAACCGGGTCTCGCTCGCGAGCACGACGATCGCCAGGCCGGAGGCAGCGGCCACTCCGAGCGCGGCGAGGGGGATAGCCAGGGAGAGCTGGGCGCTCGAGAAGAACGCCCCCGTCCCGGCGAGCGCGGCGACGGCGGCGAGGAGGAGGGCGATCGGCCGAGCGCTCACTACCGCTCCGAGAACCACCGGAGGTCGCGGAGCAGCTCCTGAAGGGCGAGCCTCGCCGACGGTAACGCTTCCGGTCGGATCGCGTGCGAGGAATACCGTGCCTCCTCGAAAAGCGCCGTGAGGTTTCGGGCCGTCCCCGGTGTCAGGCCCAGGTAGCGGACGGAGAGCCACTCCACCTCCCGCGGGGTCCGGGCTCGGAGCTCCCCGAGCGCCGGCGCGACCGCGGCCAGAAGCGCACCGTAGAGTTCGAAGATCCGTGCCCTGACCTCCTCGCGGGCGAGGAGCGTGTCCTCGCCTCCCAACGCGGCCTCGAGCTTCCGCGCGGCCTCGCCCACCGCACGCCGGGGGTCCTCCGACGGCCCCGAACGGCGGCGCGGCTGGAACTCGAAGCGCCAGGGGTCGAGGGCGGAGGCGGGAGGGGGACGGATCGAATCGAGCAGCACGAGCGCGAGGAGCGTACCGATGGAGGTGAACGCGGCGATCCCGATCAAGAGCTCCGGCTGCCACGGGAACCACGGCAGCCGGTCCACCGCCACCTTGCGCGGACCCAACGGTGCGTGAGCCTTCGTTCGGTTCGAGGTCCCGTTCGGGCCGGGGCCCCCGGTGGTCTGGTTGGTCGTGTTGGTGGTGTTCCCATGCGTCCCGCCGGTGGTCGTGTTCCCCGTCGAATTGTGTCCCCCGGTACCGTTGGACGAATTCGTCCCGTTGTTAGCGTAGTGCGGGGGGGTTGTACCGTTCTGGCCCTGGGTCTGGTTCGTGGGATTGGTGATATTGGGTATCGGGAGGATGTTCGACTGGTTCTGCCCGGGCGCAGCTCCCGTGCCGAACGGGCTTGAGGGCTCGCCCGAGAGGCCGGGGGCTAGGTAGCTCGCCGCGACCCCGACGCCGAGGGTGAACGTGAGGAGGAGAACCACGGCGGAGAAGGAGCCGCGAACCCTTCGGGGGGCCTCGATCGCTGTGGAGTCGGACGCAGCGAACGGGAGGGCCGCGTAGCCCTCCTCGTCGTCGAAGCGTAGAGGAAACTCGGGCATCGGTCCTCCGTCAGGGAGAGCACCTGAAAGGTGGGCCGACGGATGGAGGTTTCCCTAACGCGTGGGCGGTCGAAGGAACCGGACCTCGTGCGACACGTGGGTCCGGCCGCCTCGGAGGTCCTCCAGGACCTCCTCAAGCGCTGCGCGCGTGGTCACCACCGCGTCCGCCGGAAGGAGCCGGTGGGAGTACCGGGCCTCTTCGAAGAGCCGGGTCAGATGCTCCGCCGGAGCCGGGCGTACCTGCCAGCGCTCGACGAGCGCCCGCTCGATCTCCCGTGCGGTGAGTACTTCCGTTGCCGCAAGGCTCGGCTGGAGGCGGAGTAAGAGCCGGGCGTAGAGCGCGCGAATCACCTCCCTCGGGTCCTCCGAGGTGTTCGAGGCGAGACGGGCCAACGCGTCCGTGACTTCCTGCCGAACCGCGTCCTTCGCAGCCTCCGATCCCGAGGGTGGGTTCGCCCGCGTCGCGGAGAGGTACGTTGCGAGCACGATTGCGCTCGCCCCAACGCCCACCGCCGCCAGGAGGACCCACACCCAAGGCGAGAAGGCGACCGTGTGGAGGTGGAGATTTCCGTTCGGGGGACCGTTCGACGCAGTCCCGTTCCCTCCGCCGCCCCCGCCTGGAGTCGTGGCGTTGGAGGGGGCGCCCGGGGATTCCTGACCGGGCCACGCCGACTGGTGGAGGAGGCCGCCCAACGTGAGGATCCCGACGATTACCCCAACCAGGATCATGAAGGTCAGCAGAGCGTAGCTTGCCGGCAGGCTCGTTCCCTGCGTTCGCACAAGGAGCATCCGAGCGAGCCAGACAACAACGAGGAGGGGAACCCCGACCGCGAGGAGGTCGATGAAGAGGACCGCGGGGACAGGCGCGTAGCTGTAGGTGCCCGGGTGAGGGGTGCTCACACTGGGCGAAGCGATGAGCGCGGCGATGGCGCCGAACCCTACGCTCAGAAGCAGGAGCCAGAGGAGGGTGCGGCCCCGACGCGCGCCCGCGCCGGCCATCGCCATGCCGAGCTAGCGCGCGTCCCCTACTTACGGCCGGCCCGCGGGCGGCGGGGCCCCGGCGAGGGGCGTCTTGCGGCGGAGGAGGTAGAAACTTCGCCGTTCGTGTTCGAGCGGTAGGACAAGGAAATCCTCGACCTCGTAGCCCACGTCCCCCGCGGCCCGGAACGCATCGCGCACCGCCGAGCGCCATCGCCGCAGGGAGGCGGGGTCGTGTTCGCGTAGGGCAACGAGGTCGAACGGGATCTCGAGGTGGGCGGTGGGGCCGCTCGGTTCTCGGACCTCGGTCGGTACCCGAAGGCCGGTCTCCGCCCCCTCGGTCGTGATCATCGCCCGGGCCGCGGTCCAACGGGCCTGGTCCTCCTCGGGGGAGGAGAGGCGTCCCGCCAGCCGTGCCTCGGTGGTGGCGTCGGCGAGCCCCCAGCGCAGGCGTAGTCGGTCGGTGTCGATCCCCTCCTCCTCCGCCCAACCGAGCCGCCCGAAGTAGTGCGGAAGGTACCGCTCGACCCGGGCGCCCAGAAGGTGGATCGACAGCCGGGCCGCGCGGCTACGGAGCGGGTCGAGCGTCCAGCGGAGCGCGGCGAGGCCCTGTTTGAGGGCCTCCTCGCGGCGGAAGGCCATGAGCCGGTAGCCGAGCCGATGGTTCTGGTACTCGGGCCGGACCGCGGTGAGGACGGCGAACCGGTAGAGCTCGCTGCCGTCCCACCCGAGCAGGTCCGCGCCCACGCCGGCGAGGTAGATGTCCGCGAACGCACCGAACACGAGTCCGCCGTGGTCCTGCGCGGTCCGAAGCACGCTCACCGAGACGGGAGACTCCTCCCCGCCTCCCATCGCCTGGCGCTCCAGCTCCTCGGCGGAACGGAACTCCTCGGGCTTCTGGAGGAGGCGGAACCGGAACTCCCGGATCCGGTCGAGCCCGCCGGCCGCGGCCATGCGCGGCCGACCGTGGCCGACTACTTGAGGCACCCCGGTCGCAGGGCGTCGCGATCGGGCGACCTGGGCAGGAGGGAGTTACCGGCGGACGCGGAGCTCGACCCGCTTGTCGAAGTACCGCTCTTCGTCGTGGGGGGTGAGCTCCCAGAGGAGCTGCTCGAGCTCGGGGATGTTGCGCAGGAACTCCGCCTTGCTCCGCGTCTGCATCAGGTGCTCGAACTTGCGCCGCGCGATGACGTAGGCGCCCACGAAGTACGCCCCGATGATCGAGACGATGGGACCCACGATGACGAACAGGAGGTTGTAGTTCGCCCCGTTCGGCTGGTCCGTCACCGAGTTGATCGAGCTGAACGGCTGGGCGGCGTTGATCGGCGTGAAGAAGCCGATCGCGAGGGCGCTCAGCAACGCGCCCGCCCCGAGGATGAGCGCGGCGAAGAGGAATCGGTGCGTGCGCAGGAACAGGCGGAGCCTCCGGCTCCCCGAGTTGTCCCGCTCCTCCGCCATCCCGCGACCGGAAAGCGGCACTCTTATCAAGATATTGATTCGTTCCGCGCCCGTCGATGGAGATCCTCCGGGCGAAAGCCCCGCTCCGGATCTCGTTCGCCGGGGGCGGGACGGACGTGAGCCCGTACCCGGAGGAGCGCGGGGGCGCCGTCCTGAACGCGGCGATCGACAAGTTCGCCTACGCCACGCTGCGCGCGGAATCCGGTAGCGGGAAGGCGCGGGTCCGGTCGCTCGACTTCGACCTCGACGCGACCTTCCGCACGCCGCAGGAGCTCGTGTTCAACGGGGAGCTCGACCTCGTCAAGGCGGTGCTGAAGCACTTCCACCGCACCGACCAGGAGGTCGAGGTGTTCCTCCACTCGGACGCCCCGCCCCGCACCGGGCTCGGAAGCTCCTCGACGCTCACGGTGGCGCTCGTCAGCCTCTTCGGCCGGTACCTAAAGCTCCCGATGACGCTCTACGAGCTCGCCGAGCTCGCCTACCGCATCGAACGGGTCGAGCTCGGAGAGCCCGGGGGCCGCCAGGACCAGTACGCCGCCGCGTTCGGGGGGTTCAACTTCATGGAGTTCACGAAGGAGGGTACGGTCGTGAACCGACTGCGCATCGACGCGGAGGTGCGCAACGAGCTCGCCTACCGCCTGATGCTCTGCTTCACGGGGACGACGCGACTTTCTGGGACCATCATCGAGAGCCAGACCCGGGCCTACCGCGACGGTCGCAGCGAGACCGTGGAGGGGCTCGACGCGACCAAGCACCTTGCCTTCGACATGAAGAAGGCGCTGCTCACCGGGAACCTCGACGGGATGGGGGAGCTCCTGCATGCGAGCTGGGAGGCGAAGAAGCAGTTCACCGAGGGCGTCACGAACCCCGAGATCGATGCCCTGTATGCCCACGCGCGGGAGGCCGGGGCGCTCGGCGGGAAGCTCACCGGCGCGGGGGGCGGTGGGTATTTGCTCCTCTTCTGCGACTTCCAACGGCGCCAGGAGGTCGCGAAGGCGGTGACCCGAAGTGGGGGCCGGACGGTCGACTTCGCGTTCTGCCCGGAGGGTGTCGAGTCCTGGTCGGTCCGCTCGCCGACCGCGCCCGCGGCCTAGCGGCTCCTCCGGGGACCAAATTCGCAGGCACCGACAGGTTTAACTCTCCGTTCCCCGGGTGCCGTGCCCATGGGCGCCACCCCACCTCCCGCACCGCCCCCCGCCTGGGGCCAGAACCAACCACCGCCGAACTGGGGTCCCACCCCCCCCGCGCCGGGCTGGAACCCTCCGCCCGGGCAGGCTGCGCAACAGTCCCCGATGCAGATGATGCACCGGTTCGAGACCTCGGGCATGGGAGCGAACATCCTGCGCCTCCTGGGGTTCGTGCTGTTCGTCGTGGGCGCCCTCGTGATCGTCGTCGGGACCACGCAGCCCGCAAGCTGCTACGTCACGACGCCCTCCACAACGTGTCCCGTCAACTTCCTGAACGGTGCCTACACGGCCACGCTGATCGGAAAGACCCTCGCCGTCCTGGGCGCGTCTCTCCTCATCATGGGCGCCGGCTTCCGGATGCACTGGGGCCTCAAGCCGACGGCGGAGACGAAGAGCGATGAGTTCGCCTACATCATCGCGGACCGGCGGTTCAACGGCTGGCTCATCATCATCTTGGTCCTTGTGATCTTGCTGCTGATGCTCCAGGTCCCGGTGTACCCGGCTCCTCCGTAGCCAGCGAGCGCAATCCTTTCGGGCGGCCGGGCAACCGGCCGCCCTCCTACCCTTTTTTTCCGCGGGGCTACCGCAGCTTTTCGAGCGCCCGGTCCCGCAGGTCCGTGAGCGCGTTCATGTAGTTCGCGTAGGCGTCGTAGGGGCTACCGTAGGAACTGAAGTACTGGTGGACCCCGAGGTCCGCCCCGTGGCCTCCGAGATACATGTAGTAGAAATGGTCGGAGGTGAGGAGCTTCCGCCACTGCGTCAGGAGCTCCGGATCCCCCGTGCGCCGCACCAGGATCCCGGCCTTCTTCGCCGCTTCGAACGCCGAACGCTGCAGGTCGTTCCCGAGCCAGGCGCCGAGGTCCCGGTTCTGGTCCGCCCAAGTGAGCGTGACCGGCGCCGAGAACGGACCGGCCGAGGGTGCCTCGAGCGCCTCCTCGACCGTGGCCCAGCCGAGAGCGTGCTCCCGGGCGGCCGCCGCGGGGAGGGCGGAGAGGAACTCGAGGATCCCGGTGGAGGCGGGGTGGTGCTCGCCGAACGTCTCGAAATCGAGGAAGACCCCCACGAGGTCCCCTGGCGTCGAGGCGATCCAGTGCGCGTACTTCTCGCTCGTGAGCGGATACTCGTTCCAGCCCTTCGAGGAGAAGCGGAAGCCGACGTCGTCGCTCAGGCGGTAGTGCCGGAGCAGCACCGAGAGCTCCGGCGCCACGCTCGACGTGTACCGGTGGGTGGGGGCTTGCCCGCCGAGGACGCCCTCCCAACCCTCGGCGAGCATGGCGCGGTAGCCTCGGTGGGTCGCGAACTTCGCGAGCTCGTCGGAGTACGCGAGCTCCGTCATCCGAAGGACCGTCGGCTTCGCGCCGAGCGTCTCGGCGACGAGCCGGCCGTGGAGCGCCACCTCCTCCTCGAGCTCGGGGGGAGGCAGCAGGAAGGCGAGCGAGTGGTAGTACGTCTCCGCGAGGATGGAGACGCGGCGCGTCTCGACGAAGCCCCGCAGGAGCGGCAGGAGGTCCGGTGCGGCCTCCCGTGCCTGTTCGATCCAGGTGCCGGTCACGGAGAGGGAGAAACGGAACTCCGGGTGGTGTTCGAGCGCCTCCTTGAGCCGACCCATCGCGGGCCGGTAGCACTGCTCGGCGATGCGCCGAAAGATGGAGATGTTCCGTTCGTGATCGAAGTAGGAGCGTCCGCTCCCGAGGTCGAGGTAGCGGAACCGGGCGAGGCGCCAAGGCTGGTGGAGGTGGGCGTAGAAGACGATCTTCACCGGCCCGCCCCCGGCCGGCCCACGCCCAGTACCTCGAGGTAGACGCTCACCGTCTCGACCGCGCGCTCCGCCCACCCGGTGCGCATCGCCTCCTCCCGGCCGAGGTCGCCCATCGTGCGGCGGAGCGCCGGGTAGGTGAGCAGCTCCGCGATGCGGCTTGCGTACTCATCGATGTCCCAGAAGTCGACGGCGAAGGCGTGCCCCGCCACCTCCGCGACCCCGCTCGTCTTCGACAGGATGGTCGGCACCCCGGCCGCCATCGCCTCGAGCGCGGCTATCCCGAACGGCTCGACGACGCTCGGGAGCACGAAGACGTCGGCGCGCGCGAGAAGGGCGGTCCGCTCCTCGTCCGTCACCTTGCCGAGGAAGAGGGTGCGGTCCGCGATGCCGAGGTGGGCGGCGAGCGCGAGGAGGCGGGGGTACTCGGGCCCCTCCCCGGCCACGACGAAGAGGGCGTTCGGGAGCTGGGGCGTCGCCCGGGCGGCGGCCCGGAGAAAGGTGTCGACGCCTTTCATGGCCGCAAGGCGTCCGAGGTAGAGCACGGTCGGTCGCTCCGGTGAGATGCGCGCGACGCGCTCCGGGGGCCGGACCGCGTTGTAGATCACCCGGATCCGGTCGGGGGGAACCTGGTACCGCTCGACGAGCTGCTGCTTCAGGTGCTTGCTCACCGCGATTACACGCTCCGCCTCGCGAAGTCCGAGCGTCTCCCGGGCGAGGATGTCCGCCCACGGATGCCCGAGGCTCCGGTCGTACTCCGTGGAGTGGATCGTCAGCACAAGCGGCCGGCCGAGCCGGTGAGCGAGACGCGATCCTCCTTCGGTCCCAAACCAGTCGTGGACGTGCACCACGTCCACCGGGGCCGACGGTCGGAACCGTGCGACCCACTCCGTGAACGACTCGACCGATTCGAGGAACCCGCTCTCCCGCGACAGGGGCCGGTCGTACGCGTTCCACCGCGCCGCCACGGGCGGCCGCCCCGCTCGTCGGCCCGAGCCGGGCCAGAGGATCTCGACGCCGGGGACCGACGTGTACTCCCCGGGGAACGGCAGGAGGAAGGTCACCCTGTGTCCCATCCGCGATAGCTCGCGGACGAGCTCGTAGGAATGGACGCCGAGGCCTCCCGAGTGGGTCGGAGGGAACTCCCAGCCCACCATCACGACGTGCAGTCGCCGGAAGGGAACTCTCGCCGGGGGCGGCGGCGCCTCGGTCGCCGGACGGACCCACTGGAGTTCGGTGGAGAGCTCGGCGAGCTGCTCCTTGCGGGGACGCCGGCGCTCCCGCTCGGCCTTCGCTGCGCGGGCGGGGCGGCGGCCCCTCCGCGCCGGGCGAGGGCGCACAGTCCCGGGGGCGCGCAGCCGTTCCGACATGAGGAGTGCGGTCGGCCGCGCGCTTTGGCGCCGGAAGGCGACCCTCCGGAACGGTAGGCACCCAGTCGAGCCTGCCGTTCGGGGACCCGCGCGAGGGTCAAACCGCTTTCCGTCGCGCCCGGAGGCCCTACTCGGGGCCGGTCCGGCGCTCGAGCCGTCCGTAGGCGGAAGGGCTCGCTGCCTTCGGTGCGGCTCCCGAAGGCGGAGGGATGCGGCCGAGTACGAGGTCGCGCAGCCGGAAGATCACCCACGTGCTGCCCGCGACGGCGAGCGCGGCCGAAGCGAACCCCGTCGCCGGATCCAGCACCTCCGCCCCGCCGATGAGGACGTAACCGAAGACGGCGAAGAGCGCGGCACCCACGGGCGAACCTGCGAGGAGCCCCTGTCGCTCGGGGAGGCGGATCGCGAGGTACCCGGACGCGGTCGAGACGGCCACGACCGCGACAGCCTGGGCGAACACGACCGGAAGCTCTGCAGCGGGCGGCGCGGCGGCGCTGAGGGCACCGGTCACGAGCGCGACCACGAGGATACCGGCCGCACCGGCCCGCATGCCGAGAGCGTAGAACGGTCCCGCCGCATCTTGGCCGAAGTAGCGCGCTCGGCGCAGCAGGAAGGCCGCGAGCTCCGTCCCGGCGAGGAGGAGCAGAAGATCAAGGAGCGCGACGTCGAGAGCGGCGTTGCGGAGCGCGGAGAGGTAGAACAGGAACGGGAAGACGAGCGGCGCCCCGACGAAGAGCCCGACCGCGTAGGCGATGAAGAGCCGTCGTTCGTCGAAGAGCGTCTCGGGAACCTGGGGGGCCGCGTAGCGTCCGATCTGCCAGTAGATGAATCCCCCCGAGAGGAGGACGCCCGCGAGGCCGCCGATGGAGAGCGCGGTGTTCACCACGACGGTCCCATCCAGCGCGCCCCCGTGAGGAACCCCGTGTGGCCGAGCATCTCGAACGCCGGACGTGTGCCGCCTTCCCCCACCTCGAGAGTTCGAAGGAGGAGCTCCTCGCTCACGATGTGGTGGAAGCCGGATTCGCGGAGCGCTCGGACCGTGCGTTCGAGCTGGTTGTAGGTCGGAGTGTACGTCGCGAGCCCGCCCCCCAGTCGAAGCGCGTCCCGACACTTGCCGACGACCTCCCAGGGCTCGGGCAGGTCGAGGAGGATGGCATCGAAGTCGGACTGGTCGAATCCGGAGGCTGCGACGTCCCGCTCCTCGAATTCAACTCGCTCCCCGTATCCGGCAGCTACGACATTCGCTCGTGCGAAGTCGAGGAACTCCGGCCGCCGGTCGTACGAACGGACCCGTCCTGCGGCCCCCACACTGCACGCCAGCACGACGGTGAGCCAACCACTTCCGCTTCCAGCCTCCGCGATGCGCGCTCCCGGAAGTACTCCCGCGAGAAAGAGCATCTGGGCCGCATCCTTGGGGGTGACAATCTGGGCCTTCCGACGAAGGGCAGCGAGTCGGTCTCCAAGCGAGGGCCGGAGGACCCGGAAGTTCGCCCCCGCCCAGCGGTATACTTCCCCCGGAGGCTTTCCGATGACCGCAGCCAGGTCGACCACCCCCCGGCCCGGCACCGAATGAGGACCGCTCCGGAGCGGCAGCAGCACCGAATCGGTCTCGGAGTGCCAGAGGAGGACCGTCTCCCCCTCCCGCAACAGCTCCTCCGACACCCTGCCAACCCCGAGGTTCAAGGAGTACGCCCTCCCGACTTAAGGTGCGGCCGGGCGGGGCGGCCCTTTCTCAGAGATGGGAATCATGGCTGAGAAACGCACGTGGCTTTTAGGGCCGGTTCCGGGTTCTCCCTTCCTAGTGATCAACATGGTCGAACCAAGCACGGTCGGACACGGCGCCGAGAACTGGTGGGCCCGCAACGCTCGGAGTCTCAAGAGCCTGTTTCGCATTGCGTTCGGGTTGGTGTGGCTCGTCGACGGGGCGCTCAAGTTTACCTCCGGTTTCGTCAACAGCTTCCCCGCCGCGGTCCAGACCGCGGCCGGAAACGCTCCCAGCTGGCTCTCGGGATGGTACTCCTTCTGGGTCACCCAGGCGAATGGGAACCCGTCCCTGATCGTGTACACGGTCGGGATCCTCGAGCTCGCTCTCGGGATCGCCGTCGTCGCAGGACTGCTCCGGAAGGTCGCGTACGTGGCCGGGGTCGCGCTGAGCCTGCTCATCTGGGCGGTCCCCGAGGGGTTCGGTGGCCCGTACTCTCCCGGAGCCGGCGGCACCGACGTTGGGGCCGGCGTGATCTACGCCCTCCTCTTCCTCGCGCTGATCGTCTTCAACTCGGTCTACGGAGTGAGCCGCTACAGCTTGGACTACTACATCGAGGGACGCTTTCCCTCCTGGGCGCGCCTCGCGGAATTCAGCCCGTGGTCAACCCGGCCCCGGAACGACGTGCCGCGCCTCTCCGCTGCGAGCGAGTCGAACAGCTCGGCGGGTGTCGGCTGAGCGGGGAGACGGGAACGATGAGCCCGAAGCAGGAGTCCGAGGGACGGCTCGGCCGGCCCCCCTTGGGCCAGGGACCCCGGCAGCTCGAAGGGCGAGTCGTTGCCGTCACGGGCGCCGCGATGGGGATCGGCCGGGCGTGCGCGGTCCTGGCCGCCCGGGGGGGCGCGAAGGTCGCCGTCTGCGATATCGCGGAAGCGGAGGGCGAACGGACCGTGAGCGAGATCGTGCGCGCGGGCGGCGAAGCGAAGTTCTACCGACTCGATGTCGCGCAAGAGACGAACGTGCGGGATGCCTTCGCGCTCGTCCAGACGCAGCTCGGCCCGCTCTACGGGCTCGTCAACAACGCCGGAATCGCCGGCGCGAACCGCCCGACGCACGAGCTCGAGGAGGCGGACTGGGACCGCGTGCTGAGCGTGAACCTCAAGGGAGTGTTCTTCTGCACCAAGTACGCCCTCCGGCAGATGCTCCCCAACCGCTCGGGGTCGATTGTGAACCTCTCCTCGATCTACGGGCTCGTGAGCGCGCCCGACGTCCCGCCCTACCACGCAAGCAAGGGCGCGGTCCGGCTCATGACCAAGACCGACGCCCTCCTGTACGCGAAGGAGGGGATCCGGGTGAATTCGGTCCATCCCGGATTCATCGACACGCCCATGGTGCAGAACTACGCGAAGTCGCTCGGCGACCCCGCCGCGGTGTACGACCAGCTGCGCCGCCTTCACCCGATGGGACGCGTGGGCACGGCGGAGGAGATCGCGAGCGGCGTGGTGTTCCTCCTCTCGGATGCCTCCTCGTTCATGACCGGCTCTGAGCTCGTCATCGACGGCGGCTACACCTGCCAGTGACAAGCCCGCATTCCAACGGCTGCGGCTCCGCGCGAGTGGAGGTGGGAGCGTCCGGTGGTCCGCGCTACGCGGCCTTGCGATGAATCGAGTAGAGGATGACGAGGAACCCCGCGGCGTCGAACGCCGAGCTGGCGATCCAGGCCGTGAGGAGGTCGTGGGTGACGAGCTCGTAGAGGACCCCCGCGGAGCCGGCCGCGAGGGAGATGAGAAGGAACCCTAGGCCAAGGTAGACGAGCGAGGCCTCGCGCGTCCGGAGGTAGGCGCGGAAGCTCTGGACGGCGATGACCGATCCGACGACGAGGATCAACCCCTCGAGTCCCCGAAGGGCCGTGAGAGAATCGATCATTCGACGGCCTCCACTCCCCGGAGCTGTTCCCACATCCGGCCGAGCCGATAGGCGGAGTCCTCCGCGGGAATGACCTCGACCTTGAGGCCGCCGCTCCTCAGCTCGATCCGGACCTCGCGAAGCCGGCTACGGTACACCTCGACCTTCCTCCCTTCCTCGGTGAAGGCGTAGCGGCTGACCCGGACGAGTTCGTTCGCCTCGAGCTCCTTGAGCTTGCGGTACACCGAGCTCTGCGGGAGACCCGTCCGGATCACGAGGGAGTGCACATCCTGCTCCCGCGCTACGAGCTCGAGGAGGATCTGTCGGCTCGGGGGATCTCCGAGCGCCACGAGGACGGCATCCCCGGTGTCGGAGCTCGACGAGCCGCCGGAGGCGTTCCCTGCGGGTCCGATCGCGCGCTCTTCTCTCGTGAGACTCTCCCGGAGGACGGACGGCCGACCGTGGTATGAGGGTTTGCGGACGGAGTGCGCCGCTCCGCAGCACGGGCGGCTACCGCCGGGCAGAATTCGAGAGCGCCGGCCCGGCTTCGCAGGGGAGAACCGCCCGTCCCCTTACTCACCTGGGGAAGCACGCGCAATGTTGAGCGGCTCCCCGGAGCGGAGGCGCGAACTCGCTCGGGACCGAGACACGGGCGCCGCGGGCGGTGGTCTTTAAACCCTCCCTCAATTCAGCGGACGCGGATGGGTCTTCGCCGACTGGCGCGGGCATAGTGTAGTCTGGTTATCACATAGGCTTGCCAAGTCTATAACTCGGGTTCAAATCCCGGTGCCCGCACTCCCTTCTCACCGACTCCTAGGCGCGCCGGGCACGACGCACGGTGCGGGTCCCGCCTTCTCACGGCGGTCCTCCGTCCCGGGAGGTCGTCGAATCCCCGGGGCGCTCAGGCGAGCGTGAGCATGCGCCGCCGGAAGAGGGCTCGCTCGGTCACGTGCACCATCCCGGCGAGCGCGAAGGCCATCACCGCCGTCGCAATCCCAAACGCCTCCTCGTTGCCGGCGCCTACGTACACCCTCTGGTCGAGGATGAAGGCGAGTGGGAGGAGGAGTCCGGAGAGGGTCATCACGACCATTGCGTTTGAGCCGTCCCAGAATCGGAGGGGGACGGGGCGAGCGGCCGGCGCGGTGCTGGGCCGCGCGAGCGGAGCGGGGCGCGGCGGAGCGGAGGTCGCGAGCCCCGCTGCGGCCCGGAGCCGAGCGAGGTATTTCCTGCGGTAGCGCAGGTAGAAGAAGGCGATGACGAGGCCATCGACGAGCGCGAGGGTGCCGAGGTACGACCCGTACATCCGCGCCGGAATGGTCGTTCCGGGCATGACGCCGCCCCAGACGGTCATGAGCGCGAAGAAGGAGAGCAGGTACGTCGCGGTGAAGAGGGCAAAGGGCCGGTCGCGCGGGTGGGTACGGAGATTGTGGAGCCGGGGGACCGCCCGGCCCACGACCGCCTCGATCCAGGGAAGGAGCAGGACGAACGCCGCGAGGAGCCCTACGAGGAGGACGGCGACCGTGGGGGTGACGTACTGGAAGTCCGCCACCTTGTACAGCCACAGGAAGTACCAGTCGGGCTCGGGGGAGGCCCCGCCCTGGTTCTGCGAGCCGAAGGCTGCGGGCAGGGCGACGAGGAACGCGGAGGAGATGACGAGGAGCGCCCCGACGTAGACGAGCCCCCACTTCATCATGTAGAGGAACACCCGCGGGAACCAACTCCCGAGCTTCCGGTCGTCCGCCGGAGTTAGCACGCGTTTCGCCCGGGGGTCGCTGCTCGCCCGCGGCCCGATCCCGTGCGACTCGAAGAGGGTAACATGTACGTAGAGCAGGGTGAGAAGGACGAGCGGGATCAGGACGACGTGGAGCGCGAACACCCGGGACAGGAGCCCCTGGTAGGTCCCGTTCCCCTCGAGGAGCGGCGTGAGTATCGGGCCCAGCACGGGGACGGAGCCCACCAGCGCGAGGCCGACGTCGGTCGCCCCGACGGAGAGCGCGGTGTACGGAAGGAGGTAGCCCGTGAATCCCATCCCGAGCATGCCGATGAGGAGCACCGTGCCGAGCATCCAGGAAAGCTCCCGCGGGCGCTTGTAGACGCCCGTGTAGAATCCCCGGTAGAAGTGGACGAAGGCGAGCAGGATCACGGCGTACGCCCCGTACAGGTGGCTGCTCAGGAGGAGCCAGCCGAACGGGGTCGTCTGGATGATGTATTGCGTGGACGCCCAGGCTTGGGGCGGGCCGCCGGTCGAGGTGGCGGCGGTCGACGGGTTGTAGTAGAAGAGGAGCAGCATGCCCGTCAGGACCTGGAGCATGAAGGCGACCGCGACGAACGCCCCCGTCCAGTACGACGGATTGAAGCTGAACTCCGGCTGGGGGCGGTACGGCCACTTCGAGATGTGGGTGCGGCTCTCGAGGTAATCCCAGAGGTAGTTCAGGCTCCGGTTGTAGAGGCCCGGCCACACCCGCCCGCGCCGCGTAGGCGGGCTCGCCGGTCCGTTCCCCTCGTCGGCGCTCGCGCTTGCCATGTCACACCGGGCACTGCTGCGTCGGGCTCTGGGGGGCCTGGGTCTGGACGGGCGAAGCGACGACGTTCCCGCCGACGAGGGTGCTCGAGTGACCCTTCACGGCGGGCCCCGTGGCGCCCACCGCGAACAGCTCGTCGGTGGACGGATCCCAAAAGAGCAGCACCTGCGGGAGGGGAGCCTGCGTCGGTCCGGTGAGGATCGCCGCCCCGCCGCCGGGAGCCTGCACGGCCGGATTGAAGGTGGAACCGTGGCAGACGCAGTGGATGAACGCCTGCCCACCGTTGAAGGAGCCGCAGGCCCCGGGCGGGTAGTAGGAGATGAACGGGGGGGCGCAACCGAGGTGCTGGCAGACCGCCGAGAACGCGATGAGCGACTGGCTCGGCCCGACCCCTCCCGGGGCGGCGGAGGGAAGGTTCAGCAGGAGATTCGGCTCGTTGTCGAGCGGGTAGTTGAACACGATGAGGTCCGTGGAGGTCGACGGATGGCGGTACTTCGAGGCGAGCACGGGTGTGCCGTCGTCGTACAGGAGCTGGACCTTGGGGTACGACGCCGCACCCGCGGGCGGAGGCACGGCAAAACGAAGGAAGCTTGCGACTCCGGCGCCGCCGAGAGCGAGCACTCCTCCGATGAGCGCGAGCTTGAGCGTGCTGCGCTTCGCTTCGTCGACCTCCTCAGGGGAGGGGACGGGGGTCGCGTCGATGCGCCGAAGGACGCCCGGGGCGAACCGGCCCGAACCCTCCTGCGCGAGGCGATAGAAGCCCGGCCCGATCGCCGGGCAGGTCGCGCAGTCGACCGAGCGGGGAAGACCTCCGGCGAGCTCCGTCACCGTTCCTCCGGCCTTTCGGTGGTAGGCGGAGGACGGTACGGGAGCCCGCGTCGCCGGGACTCGCGGTAGACCTCCCACTCCTCGGCGGTGACCGGCACCTCGGTCGCTTCGCCCGGGAGTTCCGCCTCATCGTCCCCCCGGAACACGTAGGCGATAATCCCGATCCCGGCGAGCAGGATGGCCACCTCGGAGAGGTTCAGCACCGCGACGCAGTTCCATTCGATCCCGAGGATCACCGGGCCTCCCGAGGGACAGAGGGAGGCGGCGGAGCCCGAGGAGCTCCCGCTGGCCGAGCCGTTCTGCGCTGCCGTCACCGGCCCCAGGTGCGCGGCGTGCGACGCGGCTGGCGCGAAGGTGCTCCCGGCCGCCGCCGCGAAGCCCGCCAGGAGCAGCGTCGCGAAGAGGGCCGCTCTCCACCTTCGAGCGTTGCTGCCGTTAGCCCAAGCCCGGGTCTCGGGCCGGTTCGCCATGGGTCACGAGGCGACGACGGTCATCGTCCCGGTCATGAACCCACTCGTCGCCATGGAGAACGTGTCGCACGGCGCGAGGCAGTTCCAGGTGTAGGAGCCGGTCTGGTTGAAGTAGGCGAAGAAGGTCACGCTCGTTCCGATGCCCCCGGTCGGCGAATCGACGGCGGAGGGGATCGGTACGTTGAATCCTGCGTACGCGGCCGACTCGAAGGAGAACGTGTGGACGACGAATCCCGTGGGTACCGTGTGGACGCACGTGCCCAGCGCATTGGGGGTGGAGTTCAGATAGATGCAGTTCCCCACGGTGCCGCTAACGGTCGCTTCCGCCGGGGTCACCGGATTCTGTCCAGTGTCGAAGTCGAGCAGCGTGAACTCCAACAGCGTGTGCGCTGGGACGGAGAAGTTGGCCGGAGCGAAGTTGTCCGCGCTCCCGTTGTTCACCTTGTCGAAGGGATTGTTGATGCTGAGCACGACGCCGGTCGTCGGGGTGCCCGAGGGGGAGCTCGAGGTCGGGGGCCGGCCGATCCCCACGGGGACCCCCGTGATGGTCGCAAACACGAACCACGTGACGAAGAAGGTGACCACGGCGAGGACCGCGAACGGGAGGAAACCTCTCCCCGGCTCTGGCGACCGGGCGGCCGGCACCCGTGCCTCCCCCGAGCGATCGGCGGGGTCGCTGGAGGAGCCCGCTGCCGATTCCGCTGTCCCTTCCGCCATCGGCCGTCGAATCGGACCGGGCTTCTTATGGGCAGTGTTATTGCGATAGGGACCTCGGAATCGGAGCGCACGCTCGCGCCTTCCGGACCACGCGCACGTCGAGGAGCGCGTTCGACTCCCCTGGGTATTCCGCGAACCTGTGTCCATACTCCGGCCGTATAAGCCGAGGCACCGGTCGCTCCCGGCCGGAATGCGGACGACCTCTGGGCGGGCCAGACTCTGGGCGCTCCTCACCCTGCAGCGAACGCGGTCGCTCCTCGCGCCGCTGCCGTGGCGGCTGCTCGTCGGCGCGATCAGCCTCCTCTACGCCGCGGGGGCGATGGTGGTCGGACGCATGCTCTATTTCCCGTCCCATGCCGTTCGTGGCGGCTGGTTTCTCTACGTCTACCCGTCCGGCCCGGGTCCTTCCTGGATGTACCCCGCCATCCTCGCGGGGGGACCCAACTTCGAGCTCGCGCTCCCGATGACCTCCGGCATCCTCATGACCCTCAGCGCCGCGGGGGTCGGGCTCGGGATGGCGCTCGCCGCGCTCCTCATCGTCCGGCTCTGGCGCGAACGGAGGACCGCGGTTCACCTCCCCACCGCCGTCGGCTCGGCGGCCGGGCTTACTCCGGCCCTGCTGGCGCTCCTCACCCTCGGAGCGTGCTGCTCGACGACCGCGGCGGCCACCGCCGGCATCGGCCTTGCCGCCCAGTCGACGGGCACGACGGCGAGCGCCGCCCTCGCGAACGCCTGGTACCTCGGCGTCTTCCAGGTGAGCGTGATCTTCGTCGCCCTCCTCGCGCAGGAGCAGCTCGTCGCCATCTACGGGGTCCTCTTCCGCGGGCCGGACGGCGAAGCCGGGTCCGCGCCGTCGAGTCCGAGGCCCACTCAGCTTGGCGCCCGCGGGGCCGCAAGCGGGCTCCTTCGGGTCTGCCTCGTCGTGGCGGGGGTTACCTGGTCGCTCGCCGCGCTTCCGAGCTGGTTCACCAACCCGCACGGAGCGACCGCTGCCTCCCGTGGGGTTTCGTTGGCCTTCCTCCATTTCGGACCCGGCCTCCTCGCCGTTCTCCTCGCCCTCTTCCCCGTCGAGACCCTTGCGGCCTGGAGACGGCTGGAGCGCACCGCGCTAGGCACGGTGTTGCGCGGCAGCCTGCTGGCGGGCGGGCTCGCCCTCCTCACGTGGCTGCCCCCACCGCTCGACGGCGCAGGAGGAGGGGGACTCGGGAACGAGCTGCTGGGGTTCGCGGGGCTGCCGGCGAGCTGGGGAGCCGTCGCCCCACCGGCGCTCCTCCCGATCGCGCTGTTCGCCCGCTGGGGGCTCCAGTTCCTGCTGCTCGGCTCGTTCGCCGTGGCGGTCGGGATCGCACCGGAGACCGCCGTGCGAGCGCTGCGCTGGTCGAGCGCGGCCCCCCGGACCGACCTCTCGACCCGCCGCCTGCCGGCGCGGGCGGTGCGCCTCTCGGACGGCCCGCCGTAGCGCTACCGCGACGCGGCTAGCCCGTCCGCGGGTGGTTCGGCGGCGACGAGCGGAGAGCTCTCGCTCACCAGGTAGGGGAAGAGGTAGCCGCCGACGAGCGTAGTCACGAGGGACATGAGTACGATCGCGCCGAAGATGGTCGAGTTGAACAGCCCGAGCGAGACCCCGATCGTGCCCACGATGAGCCCGATCTCCCCGCGCGGCATCGCCCCCACCGCGATGGGGAGCGCCGCGCGCACGCTCCCGAACTTCGCGTACGCGAACGGCAGGACGCCGAGGAGCTTGCCGAGGATGGCGATTGTGGTGAGCAGTCCCGCGAGGAGCAGTAGCCTCGGGCTGAGGAGGAGACCGATGTTGAACTGGACGCCGATCACCACGAAGAAGAGCGGCCCGAACACCGCGAGCAGGGCGTCGGCGAGCTGGCGTGCGGTGGAGCTCTTGAAGGAGTCGGCGAGCGCGAGGCCCGCGATGAACGCCCCCACGACGACCGAGAACCCGAGCGAAGCGACGATCGCGACGAGCATGAACAGGATGAGGAACGGCATCTCGCGGGACTGACGGAACGCCGGGAAACGGAACAGGCGCGGCACCACGATGAGCGAGGCGAACAGGATGACGAGCCAGGCGATGATCGCGAAGGCGATCCCGCCCGTGACGGCGATCGGGTTGAAGCTCCCCCCCAGGGCGGTGAGAACGACCGAGAGGAGGATGAGCCCGGCCACGTCATCGAGGGCAGAGATGGCGAGGAGAAACTGTCCCCCCGCACCGCCCGCGGCCTCCGCCGAGCGAAGCAGATAGGCAACGACCGCCGTGCTGGTCGGGCCGACCGCCACCCCGATGAGGAGCGCGGTTTCGAACGGGTAGAACCGGGAGATCGTGAGCACCGTGAGCAGGAAGGAGAGGAGGCCACCGCCCAGCGCGGCCGCGATGCCGTGCCATCCCGCGTTGCGCAGCGAGGCGAAGCCCCCCTCCACTCCGGCGGCGAAGATGACGAGGATGACCGAGAAGTCGGCGAACAGCAGCACGTAGGGGGTCACGTTGAACAGGCCCGTGTGAAACAGGCCGTCGAGCACCCCGCCGAGCGCGAACGCGCTCAGCACGATCCCGGCGACCACCTCGGCGACGACGGGCGGGAAGCCGTACCGTTGGGCTATCGTGCGGAACAGCTCCGCGAACGCGAGCAGGATGAAAATGAACAGGAGCGACTGGAACGCCTCGGTGGAGACGAACGCCGGCATGCTCGACGACGGAAGGCGAGCCGGCTCCCGTATTTAGTCGGGGAAGCTCCAGCCGACGCTCGCGCGCCGACGCTAGGGCGCTCGTGCTGCGGGCGATGCGGCGACCCGGGGACGCGGGAAGCGGACTCCCCGGAGGAGGAGCACGAGCCCGATCACGCTCGCAAGCGTCGCGGCCCCGAGCACCACGAGGGCGAAGGTCGGAGCGCCGAGCGCGACCGCCTCGAAGACCGCCCCCGCACCGAGCGCACCCGCCACGAGGAGAAGGTCGAACTCGCGCGCCGCCCTCGGCACCCCCTCGTCCACCGGCAGGCGGAGGAATCCGAGGATGGCGCCTCCCACCGCAAGCAACGCGAGGCCGAGGAAGAGCGGGTCGTTGACCGCCGAGAGAGGAAGCTCGGGCGCTCTCGTTCCGCCGGCCCAGGCCCCGAGCCCCGCCAGTTGCTTTGCGAAGACGTCGAGGAATCCTGCGGAGAGCTGCGAGGGGGAGCCGCCCCCCGCGGCCCGGAGTCCGAGCCCCTCGACGAGCGCGAACAGGAGCAGGAGGAAGTTGGGCGCGCTCTCTGCGACGGGCCGCAGCAGCGCGGCGAGCGCCGCAAGCGGCAGCCCGAGGAGCAGCCCCGCGAACAGCCCGTCCCAAGGAGGGAGTAGCCCGTTGCCGTCGAGCGTGCCCCCCAGGAACACGAGAAAACCGCCGAGGAGCGGGAGCCACCAGAGCACCGCGGCGCGCTCTCGAAAGGCGAGCCCCGCGATCGGCCCTGCGCCCAGCAGGAATCCTACCGCGAGCAACGGGGTGGCGGAGGTGAGCCCGAACATCCCGCCGATGGAGAGGTAGATCAGTACGGGCGCGGCGAGGAGGCCCTCGCGGACGGGAGCGAACTTCACGCAAGCCCCCAGGCGCGTAGCTGCGTGTAGGTCTCGAGGACCCGTCCGGTCGCGCCCCGCCGGTCGTACGGGAAGACCGGTATCCCCTCCGCCCGGAGCTCGGAGGCTACCTGCGCGCTACGGTCCTGCTCCTCCCGCTGGGCCCACTCGAGAGCCCGCGCTCCGGCCGACGGCACCGCCTCGGGGTAGAACGCGGCTTCCTGCGGGAGGAAGACGTACAGGTGATGGCCGCGGTGTCGGAACCGGGCGTGAGCGAGGTGCAGCTCCCCGAGGGGGCCCCGAAGCGAGGAGAACAGGAGTACGTGGGAGCTCGTGGTGAGCCGGCGCGAGAGGCCCTCGAGGAACGGCGGGAGCTCGAAGTTCCCCTCCTCCGTCCGCAGGTAGGCCAGGTTCTCCGCGAGCAGGCGGAAGTGTCGCGAACCCCGGGACGGTCGCAGGTACTGGCGGAGCCGCTCCGTGCCGGTCGCGAGGCCCACGCGATCCTCGCCGCTGTGGGCCACGACCGCCGTGACGAGCGAGGCGGCCTCGACCGCCCGGTCGAGCGCGTTCTCCCCGGGAAGTCCGGCGAGCATCGCCGGGGTGACGTCGAGGGCGAGCACGAAATCCTGCCGGCTCTCCTGCTCGAACTCGCGCACGTACCACTGGCCCGGGCGAGAACGCCGCCAGGCGACGTGGCGCAGGTCGTCGTCGGGTTGGTAGGCGCGCAGCGACCGGAACTCGCTCCCGAAGCCGCGGTGGCGCAGGGCAAGCTGGCCCTGCACCCGGGTGAAGAGGGCGGAGCCGATCCGCTGCGTCCGCTCGATCGGGGCGGGAGGGATCACCTTCACCGCCTGGCGCGTGTCGGGGAAGAGCCGTTGGCTCCAGGCGAGCTGCCGCGGGCTCCAGAAGGTCACCGCGACGGGACCGACGACGTGGCTCCCCCGCGCGCCCGAGCGGAGATGGGAGCGAACGCGACGACGCACCTGCGGGCGCCACCATCGGGGCGGCGCCGGAGCGGGGGGGCCCGCGGAGAGCGCCTCGGGGAGGAGGTCGTTCACGCTTGCGAGCACCGGCGCCGCGCCCCGGTAGACGACCGACACCTGGGTGCTGGCGTCGTTCCCCGGGGAGAGCACGGAGGGACCCTCCTCCCGTACGGCCACGAACTCACCAGGACCGGGCAGGTTCCGGTGGAACCAGAGGATCTCGCCTGCGACGAGGGCAAAGGCTACGGCGCTCGCTAGAAGGAGCAGGAGCTCGAGAGTGAACGCCGAGAGGAGGAGTGCGCCCGTCGTGGCCGCGACGGCGAGGTAGCCCCGGCGAGCGATCACGACGGAACGACCGCGCCTAGCGCGGCACCTCGATCTTGTCCATCCGATCCTTCAGGACCTCGCGCAGGAGCGGCTCGAGGGCGTTGCGGCCGGTTACGAACCGCTGCGCCACCACGTCGGGATGCAGCAGGATCCGGTGGTTCAGGACGTCGAAGGCGGCGCTCTTGATGTCCTCGGGCGTGACGTAGCTCCGGCCCGCGAGCAGCGCGGCCGCTTTCGCGGCCCGGACGAACTGGACCCCGGCGCGCGGCGAGCCCCCCATCAGGATCCGCGGGTCCTCGCGGGTGCTGCGCAGGAGCGTGACGACGTAGGTGAGCAGCTCGGGGGAGAGCGTGATCCGGAGCGCGTCCCCGTGCAACCGCAGGAGCGTCTCGGCGCTTACGGCGAGCGAGGCGCCCTCGATCGCAGGCTCGCCGCCGTGCCGTTCGAGGAGGCGGAGCTCGTCCGCCCGGCTCGGGTAGCCGAGGAGGAGCCGGAACAGGAACCGGTCGATCTGCGCCTCGGGGAGCGGGTACGTGCCCTCCTGCTCGATCGGGTTCTGGGTCGCGATGACGAGGAAAGGGCGCGGGAGCGGGTAGGTGACCCCGTCGACGGTGACCTGCTTCTCCTGCATCGCCTCGAGGAGGGCGGACTGGACCTTCGGAGGAGCGCGGTTGATCTCGTCCGCGAGCACGACGTTCGCGAACACCGGTCCCCGACGGTACTCGAACGCCGAGGTGGTCGGGTTCAGGATGACGGTCCCCGCGATGTCGGAGGGGAGCATGTCGGGCGCGAACTGGATCCGCTTGAAGCTGAGCGACAGCGCGGAAGCGAACCGGTGCGCGAGCATCGTCTTCGCGATCCCGGGCACCCCCTCGAGGAGGACGTGCCCTTCCGCGAGCAGCGCAACGAGGAGCTGGCGCACCGTCGTGTGGTAGCCGATCACCTCCCGCCCGACGTACTCCTCGAGCGCCGCTAGCAGCTCGGGGCCGCTCGGCGCCTTGGAGAGCGTCGTGCCGGGGGAGGTTGGGGCGGTCGGGCCGGGGGCGCTCGGAGGAGCTTCTGCCGTCATGGAGTTCTCTCGAGGAGCTTGAGGGTCGAGTCCACCTCGCCGAGCAGGAGGTCGAGGCGGACGAAGAATCGGCGGCGCGAGTTCGCAAGGCTGCGCCAGAAGTCCCAGCGGAGCCGGCTGCCGGCCTCGAGCTCGCGCGCGTAGAGATGGAGGCGCGTCAGGCGCTCGGCGAGCTTGCGGAGCTGCTTGCTTTCGGCGCGCGGGATGGCGAGCGCGGCCGGTGTCGAGCGGGGCAACTCGACGATCGGGAGCCCCCGACGCCGCCGGAGGGCCGCGTCGAGCCGGTCGAACGCCTCGAGGAGCACCGCGGAGTACGTCTCCGTACGGAGGGCGAGGACCGTCCGGCTGACAGGGTCACGGTCCGGGACCGGGACCGGCGGATCAAACCCCTTCCGGCGAGGTCGTCCGCGCGGCGCCGCGAGGAGCCAGAGGAGGAGGGCCACGGCGAGGAGGAGGAGCGGCAGGCCGATGCGGGGGTTTGCGAGGTGGAGGAGGAAGACGTGCAGCGTGTCCAAGCGCCCGCTCACCCCACCGTCTCGGTCTCGGTCTCGGAAGGGGGCGCGCGCTCGCTCCGCAGCACCTCGGCCTCCGGTCGAGCCGGCTCGATATACAGCCGCCACATCGGGGGGGCCGCGTAGAGGCTCTGGAGCAGCTCGAGCACCGCTCGACCGTCCGGTGGCGGTGCGCTCGACCCGTACCGGAACGGCTCGTACAGACGCCAGAGCGCCTCGAAGAAGTCGAGCTGAGGTCGCATCTCCTCGGTGAACCCGTCCCTCACGATCTCCTCGTGGGTCCATCCTACGGCGAACGGGCGCGCGTAGGCGCGCTGCAGGTCCTCGACGACCTTCGGGTAGGCGTCGCGGAGCGCCTGAGCGACCTCGCCCCGTCCGAGCCGGCGCTTGGCTTCGGTGAGGGGGGGCACTTCGACGGGCCGGATCTTCTCCACGATGAGCGTGGTGGCTCCCTCCTCCCGAGGCTTGCGGCGCATCACCGGGCACCCCGCTCGACCGAGCCACCGCTCCGCCGGCGGGCGGGGCCGATCAGCAGGTACGCGAGCGCGAGCGCGAGGATCGCTGCGGGCGCCCCGACGAGGAGGGCGGTGCTCGCGACGCTCCCGGCGGGCAGGAACGCGAACGGTCCCGGCGCGGTGCCGCTCGCGGCCGGGGGCGGGCAACCGACCCTGGCGCAGTGCGAAGCCGGCGTGAGGCGCAGGTCGAACTCGGAGAAGACGGCGTAGTACGCGAGCGTGACGTAGGTACGGTTCCCGAGGTACCCCGAGGCGGTGCCGGTGACCGGGGTCGCCCCCGGGGGCAGCAGGTCCGTGAAGTTCGCCCAGCCCGCGGCGTTCGTCGTAGCCGGTGGGTTCGCGCCTACCACCACGCTCCCGCCGGCGATCGGTTGGCCCGTGCTCGCGTCGAGCAGGCGCACGCTCAGGTTCGCTCCGTAGCGTGCGGTGAGGGAGAGCACGAGCACGGTCCGGTTCCTCCAGGGGTGGAACACGGGAGCGGACGTACCACCCGAAACGTAGCCCGCCGCGCTGGCCCCGACGGAGTAGTTTCCACCGGCGAGCGTGGCGTCGAAGAAGCTCCCGTTCGCGGCCGTCGTGTAGGGTAGGGCGTGGAGATTGCCGGGGTCGAGGGGCAGGATGATGCCGGTGGCGGCCGCGATCCCACGGCCGGTCGCCGCATCGATCACATCGAGCGTGAACGGTCCGGGGTCCTGGAGGCTCAGGTTCGCGTAGGCGTAGCCCGTGTACGGCACGGAGATGTTCGCCTGCGAGGCGGAGTGATTCACGAGCAGACCGTGGAGGAGGAGCGAGCCGGTCGGGGAGGCGAGGTCGCTCACGTTGAGGTACCCTTCGGCGTTGCTCCGACCGAGCAGCACGCTCGTGCCCGCGTACACCGAGACATTGTAGAGCGGCGCCGGGACGCCGCTCAGGTCGATCCCGTACGTCCGCGCCCTTAGCGCGGGGAGCGGAGAGAGCTCGAGCGTCGGCCGGTTCGTGATGTTGGGCGCGATCAGCGCGGTGAGATTCCCCGGGTGGTAGCCGGGCGGCGCGGAGGTGAAGTTCACCGTGTCGGGGGAGGGGGCGCTGAAGTTCGCGAAGCCGGCCGAGTTGGTGAGGACGCGCCGGTCGAGGCAGTGCCCGCTCACCTGGACGCTCGCGTTCGGGACGCCGGCACCCGTGAGGCGGTTGCGGACCTCGAGGTCCACCGCGGTGCCGTTCACCGAGCAGGAGGGGGGCGGGGGTCCGCCGAGGCCCGTGTAGAGGTCCGGGAAGCAGTTGTTCGTCGGCGCCGTGATCGACTCGAGCACCGAGGCGTTCGTCGGCGGGGCTAGGAGCGAAGGGCTACCGCCCACGATGTTGAGCCCGGTGCAGCCCGGGTACTCGGCCCAGGTGGACGGCGCGTCGAAGCGGGCGCCGGGATTGTTCGCGAGGTTGAGGGCGGTCCAGTGCGCGGCCACGGGGTCGAAGGCGAACGTGTCGCCGTACGCCGTGGCCGCCGACCCCGACCAAGCGAAGCCACCGAACAGGAGCGCGATCGAGTCGATACCGTCCCACGCGTAGGCGGAGCTCGCCCTGGGAGAAGGGGAAGCGCCGGTGGTCGAGACCCTGTGCCAGTCTCCGGGGTGTCCCGCGAACGACCAGAGGGTGTTCGAGCAGAGGACGGCGCAGCCACCGAACAGGTCAAAGCGCTGGGCGTACGCGTCCCAGATCATCCCGCTCCCCGCCATCGCCGGAGGGGCCGAGGGTGGGGAGAGCTCGCTCCACCGAAGCGTAGTCAGATTGAGTTGCCAGGTGTCGTTCCAGAACACGGTCGCCGAAGAGTTTCCTACCGCGGTGCGAGGGCTCCAACCCCCCTCGAGGAGGGCGGTTCTGCCGGAGTCGTTGACGGCGAAGGCGGCGCTCTCGCGCGCGGGCGGGGCGCGAGCCCCGCTCACCTGCTGCCAGCTCTGGTTGCCGAACCAGTACAGCCAGGTCTGGTTGTCGGTACGTTGGCTCGAGAGGTTCGTGAGTCCCCCAAACAGCACGGCAAATCCGCGTGAGGGGACGCTGGCGAAGCTGAAGTTGGCCCGCGCGGACGGGCTAGGAGTGTAGAACTGCCACGTGAACGCCCCGGTCGTGGAGTTGTAGTTCGACGTCGCGTTCGTGAGGCCGCCGCTCCCCTCCCCGCCGAAGAGGGTGATGTTCCAGCCGGGGTTGTAGGCCACCATTCCAGCCCCTTCCCCGAAGACGTGGGTCGTATCGTCCCCCGGTCCGTAGATGATGTACGCCTCTCCCCACCCAAGGAGCGGGAGTGCCGAACCGCGTACGGGCGCGTGCGCGGAGGCCGGCAGGGGCCTCGCCCAGGGGGAGCCGTGGGGCGCCGCCGGGGTCGCCGTGCCCGCTGCAGTTGGGGCGCTCGGCAGGAGTAAGAGAACTGCAAGCAGGAGACCCGCCAGCAGGAGGCCCTCTCGGCCCGACCGCCGCGGCATGGGCGAGCGCGAACGCCGACCCCGAGATAACGCCGACCACCCGCAGGTAGCTACACGACGTGACGCCGCGCCGTGCCTAGCGTCTTTGGGGAGCGCCGAACCAGCTCTGAAACCTGTAGTGTTCTCGATGGTTCCGAGGATAAGCAGCACGTCCCCGGGCTACTCTTTTGCGCCGAACGACGAGCCGTTCGCTCGCAAAGCGTAAATAGCGCTCCCGGGCTGGCGCCAGCCTTGTCGGCGGCACTTCCCGTGCCCGCCCTGAGGCATCCAACGGTGAGTGGCGAGGCCCCGGGCATACACGGTGAACCAACCGAGTACACCCGGTTTGAGCGGGCGCGCATCCTCGGGGCCCGCGCGCTCCAGATTTCCCTCGGCGCTCCGATGCTCATCGACCCACCGGTCGGACTCTACGATCCGGTCTCCATCGCGGAATCGGAGTTTGCGGCGCACGTGATCCCCATCACGGTGCGACGCGGTTCGCCCCGCGGCGTCACGTACTAGGCACACCGCCCGCCAGGGCGCCTTAGATCTGGGCCGAATCGAGCGCGTGCGAGCATGCGCAACTTCGAGGCGAGGCGAGCGTCGGGAGGAGCCTTTCGAGCACGCCGAGGATGCGGTGCTGGTTCTCGCGCATCGTCCGGGTTACGTCCGCGGCCTCGACCGGCTTCTCCTGCCAGACGTCGAAGTCGGTCACGGTAGCCAGGCAGAGGTAGCAGAGCCCTTTCTCGCGTGCGAGCGTGACCTCCGGCACGAGCGTCATGCCGATCACATCGGCGAACTCGCGGAAAAACCGGGACTCGGCGCGCGTGGAAAACCGCGGCCCCTCGACGCAGACGTACGTTCCCCCAAGGTGGAACGGCTGCTTGGCTTCCTCGCCCGCGGCGCTCGCGAATCGCGTCAGCTCCGGGCAGAACGGGTCCGCGGTCGAGACGTGATAGACCCTCCCTCCGTCGAAGAAGGTGGTGGGCCTCGAGTGCGTGAAGTCGACGAATTGGTCCGGAAGGACGAACGTTCCGGGCGGCAGCTCCTCCCGGAGCGACCCGACGCTGCTCACCGTGAGGATCCTTTCCGCGCCGAGCTCCGCGAGCGCCGCGATGTTGGCACGGTAGTTCACCCGGTGCGGTGGGATCGCGTGGCCGACCCCGTGGCGGGCGAGGAAGAACACCCGGACACCTGCGACCACCCGTTCCTCAATCGGTCCCGACGGCGCGCCCCACGCGGTGGAGATACGGTGCGTCGCGAGCGCCGGACCGCCCCAGCTAGCGAGACCCGAACCCCCGATGAGGCCGATCGCGGGTCCTCCGCTCACGTTCCTCCCTCTACAGTCCGTGGGAGCCGAGCGCGTTCGAGAGCCCGGGCGAGGGCGACATCGCCCCGCGTCCTCTCGACGATGCCCCTAGCCGCGTCCTGCTTGGGTTTCATGGCGACGATGCTCCGTGGCGCGTCGAACCGGAGCAGTGTGAGCAGAAGCCCGTCGAGCCACGCGAGGTAGCGTTCTGCCTCGTCCACCTCTCCCACCGTGAGCGCCCGCAGCGCGAGCCGGCGCACTTCCCCCGCGAGGTCGCCGAGTCCCAGCAGGTACGGCTCGGGCTCCACGCCGAGTTCGCGCGGTCCCGGCAGAGGCTCGCGGTTCACGACCGCGGCGAGCAGCAGCGCCTCGACGGCCTCCTGAAGCCCGTCGAGAGCGAGTCCACTGTCCCCGTGACCCTCGGTCCGAAGAAACTCCGCGAGCTTCGCGGTCTCCTCGCGGATCTCCTCGAACCAGCTGGGGGTGCTCGTCCCCGCGTGTACCTCGGTCATTGCGACCTGGGAGAGGCGGCGCAGCCGCCGAGCGCGGTCGGCGAGCTCCTCCCGCCGGCGCTCGCGCGCCTTGAGATGCGTCTCGATCTCCTCGAGTACCTTCTCGGGCAGGACGGTGGCGCCCGAGCGCCCGTGTCTATCGGAACGGGGTGAACCGGACATCGTCCCCCCCGCCATCCAGGATCCCGAGACGCACGCCGGCGTCGAGCCAGCCGTGGGCGTAGCTCACGGCCGCTAGCGCCCGCTCGGGGTCCCCCTTCTCCTCGAAATGGCGGGCGTCCGAAAGGTAGGCCCGCGCCATGCCGAGGAAATCGTCGGCCGCCCCGGCGAGGAAGGAGCTCGACGGCGGCGCCGCCCGGACCTTCTCGAGCGCCTCCGTCGTGATCCGAAGGTACCGTTCTAGGAGCGGTCCCGTTGGCGCGCCTCCGTGGGCGTGCGACGGCTCGCTCGGCATCGGCAGGAAAGCGCCTACCGCGCCGGCGGGGCGGAGGATTCCTGCGGGACCTTCTGCCAGTCCTTCAGGAACCGGGCGAGGCCCAGGTCGGTGAGCGGGTGCTGGACGAGCTTCTCCATCACCGCCATCGGCATCGTGGCGATGTCCGCCCCGAGCTTCGCGGCCTCGAGGACGTGCACGGGGTGGCGGACGCTCGCGACCAGGATCTCGGTCTTGAACCCGTACTGCCGGTAGATCTCGCGAATGTCCCGGACGAGCTCCATCCCGTCCTGGCTCTGGTCGTCGAGGCGCCCGATGAACGGGCTCACGTACGACGCGCCCACCTTGGCCGCGAGGAGCGCCTGGTTCGCCGAGAAGACGAGCGTCATGTTGACCCGTATCCCCTCCTTCCGGAGCGTCTTCGTCGCCTCAAGCCCCGCGGTCGTCATCGGGGTCTTGACGTAGATCGACGGGTGGAGCTTCGAGAGCCGGCGTCCCTCGGCGAGCATCCCCGGGACGTCCGTCGCCACCACCTCCGCCGAGACGGAGGGGATGCCGACCGCGCAGATCTCGCGGAGCACCGTCTCGAACGGTCGGCCCTCCTTCGCGACGAGGGAGGGGTTGGTGGTCACCCCATCTAGGATGCCCACTTCCCACATCTGGCGTATCTCCTGGACACTCGCGGTGTCGAGGAACAGCTTCATGGCGACGCGAAACCGGGCTGGACTATTAGGTTCCGCCTGCCGAGCGCGCTCGCGGCCCTCGCGTTCGGCGTGCGGTGGCGAAACTACGCAACGAGTCCGCGCAGCGTCGTGAGGTCGGTGCGGTAGGCGGCGTAGTCCTCCTCGGTGAGCGGTGTCTCGAGGTACCCCGGGACCTTCGCCCAGCTCCGGTCGTTGAGCCAGGGCCGGAAGCCGGCAACTCCGATCTCCCCCTTCCCGATGTTCTGGTGCCGGTCGAGGTGGGAACCGACCACCCCCTTCGAATCGTTCAGGTGGAACGCCCCCACGGCGCGCAGTCCGACCGTCGCGCTCAGGCGATCCTTCGCCTCGCCGTACCCCTCCTCGGTCCGGAAGTCCACGCCGGAGGCGAAGAGGTGGCAAAGGTCGACCGCGATCCCGAGACGCTCCGGCGCCTTCACGCGGTCGAGAACCGCCGCCAGCTCCTCGAACTTGGAGCCCACGGTCGTCCCCTGGCCCGCTGCGTTCTCAAGGAGGATCCGAGCCTTCGCCTTCGGCGTTTCCCCAATCGCCCATATGAGCGCGTCGGAGATGCGGCCCACCCCCGCCTCGACGCCCGAGCCCATATGGGCGCCCGGGTGAAAGATGAGGGCGTCGACGCCGAGAAGCTCGACCCGGGAGAGCTCGTCGAGGAACGCCTGCTTTGAAATCGCGTACATCGATTCCTTGGGGGAGGCGAGGTTCGTCAGGTAGCAATGGTGGACCGCGGTTCCCGCGAGCTTCTCCGTCTTGACCGCTTCGCGGAACGCGGCGGCCAGGTCCGGAGGTATCGGAGGTCCGCGCCAGCTGTGGGGGCTCTTCGAGAATATCTGGATCGCTTCCCCTCCGATCGACCGCCCGATGGAGGGTACCTTCTCGAGTCCGTCTGAGGTGCCGATGTGAGCGCCGAGTCGCACGTCCGCTCCGAGGCTCCGGCGTTCATAACGCTCCGCAGGGGTGGAGCGCGGAGGCGAGTCGCGTTCGCCGTTCGCTTGTACTGTAGTGGTGAAGTGTGCAGAAGTCCGCGGAGATGGGTTGCGCTCGTCGCCTCTGCGCGACCGGAGGAGTTCGAAGTGCCGGCTAGGGCGTTCGCTCGCTAGATTCCGGGGTGCTGACAGCTTTCCGCGTTTCCCGTAGGCTCGCGCACTTCAGTACCGTGCGGAACGCCAGTGGGCTTAACTGCCGGGTTCGGAATGAGACCGGGTGTTTCCCCACCGCTTTGGCCGTCAGCAGTAGGTCGACGAGGCCCCCGTATTTAGCGGTAACCGGCTTGGGACCCTTCCTCGGGCCGGGAGCGAGTTCAACTCAGGACGCTTCCGCACACCCTGCAGTACTTGCTACTGGTGCCCGGCGTAATCGCGCCGCACTCCGGACACTTCTTTCCCGTCGAGCTATCGGGGTGGGGAGCTGCGGCGTCGGGCGAAGCTCGGCCTCGGGCCCCCGGGTTCTCTGCTCGATCGACCTGCTGGACGAACTGCCTTGCGGAGAGCGCATCGGGGTCATCGTCCTCATCGATGTCTAGCCCAGCGAGGCCGAGGATCCCAGGCATGGGGATTCCATCGAAATCTTCCACGGCCCGCTCCGTCCGCGCCAAACGAAGCCAGATGCCCACAGCCGAGAGGGGGACTACGATCAGGAGCGCGAGGGCGGTGGCTCCGAACGCTGCGGTGGGCGGCAAGGTGGAGCCGATTCCGAGGATGATCAGGACGACGACGAGCAGCCCAAGCCATGAGAGCATTCGATACGTCCCAAACTGCACGTTCGACCTTCAGCAACCACCGAAACGGGTATTCAAGAATTCACTCGACCATTCGCTCCCGCCTCAGATCTCCGGGGCCACTCGGGGCGATTCGGGAAGCCTTTCGAAACCCAATGCATGGCTTCGCGGGTAGCGCCTTCCGGGCCGAATGGCGGACCGCGGCCCCGAGGGACTAGCGGATCTGTTCGAGGAGGTCGTTCGCGGCCCGCTCGCTCGCACGTAACGCGGCGCGCCCGACCCGGCTCGCGATCCTGTAGCCCACGTACGCAGCGTGGACCGCGTCCCGCGTAAGCTCGCGGGCGAGCTGCTCGGCCTCGTCCCGGGCACCGGTGCGCGGGGGCTCTCCCTTCGTCGGCGTCATGTTGCTCCGCACGCCACGCGGGCGTATCTTACTTCCGTGGGGCCGCCTTGGCCCGGGTGCCGGCGGCGCCCCCGCGACGGGCGGGGGTTCCCCTCCAGGTCCCGT
>JAKIWX010000079.1 GCA_022749845.1 Thermoplasmata archaeon | reverse complement strand
GGGCGATCGTCGAGGCGGGGTTGCGGCTGATCCAGCGCCAGCCGATGAAGGCGAACGCGGGGAGCACTCGCCCAGACTCAGGGAGCTCAGCAGTTCTGGGTCCGGCCATCACGAGGCAGTGCCTCCTCCGGCCGGGAGGCCCATGTCGCTGGGCCTCCCTTGCAGGGGGCTTGGCGCCTTCAGTCGGTCGCGCTCCGCTTCGGGTTCCCGCCGCGCTTCAGTTCGGTGTAGTAGCGGAGCCACACCTCGACCGTCTCCTCCTCGGATCGACCTAGGTCGTACCCTGGGGAGATGAGCGGGGAGGCAAGCTCGACCGTGATGAGTAGGTAGGCGTGCGCCCGGCGCTCGAGGTCGGTCACCTCGGAGCCGAGGAGCTCGTGGGCTCTCGCGAGCGTAGCCGGCGTGCTGAGCCGCTCGGCACGACCTCCGAACCTCCAGCCCTTCCGCAGGAACGGGTCGACGACGTTCACCTCGACCACCGGGTTTTGGGCCAGGTTCGAGGTGCTGCGGGGCGAACGAAGGTCCGCGTAGAGCAGGTGGTCGTCGTCCCAGACCACCAGCGTACCCCTCGGCGAGAGGTTCGGGCGTCCGTCCGGTCGCACCGTCGCCACGTACGCGAGGCGCTGCTCGGTGACGACCCGCTTCATCGGCTCCGTAAGAATCCCCACGTGCCCCAGCTCCGTGCCCGCCACCGAACCTCGCCGCATTACGTTGCGAGCGAGGGATGGTTGGGCTCTCCGGACGATTCATGCCCTAGCGCTCCCGCGCCGTCACCCGCGCCCAGTAGACCGCAAAGCCGAACAACGCGAGGGCTTCGACGGTGAGGCTCGTCGCGGCGTAGGCGATCTCGAGATTACTCAGGTGCACGAGACCACCCTGCGCCGCCTCGACGAGCACGACCGCGGCGCTCGAGGGGATGGCAAGCGCGATCGGGTGCCAATAGCCAGGAAGCAAGCCGATCGGGTAGAACACAGGGGGCAGGACGCCGAAGAAGTTCGTGAGGAGGCTCGCGTACGGCCAGATCGCCCGCATGTCCCGGAACAAGGTCGAGATGATGTACCCGAGGGCGCAGGTGAAGAGCCATACGAGAGCCACGACGGCCGTGAGCACGAGGGCGCTGACGGCGGTGAGCGGCGCGAGGAGCTCGATGAGGAGGAGCAGGATCACGACGGGCGGCAGGTAGGCGAGCAGCACGCCGAGCGACAGCCCAAGAAAGTACCCCTCGGCGGAGAGGGAAGAGGCGTGGTACAGCTCGTTCAGCTTGTGATCGATCCGGATGAATGCCGCCTCGTTCTGGATCCGTTGGCCCAGCTGGAACACCGAGTAGACGACCGCTCCCAGGAGCGCGTACGGCAGGAGCGAGGGAGCGAGGATGACGACGAAGACGAGCAGCACCACCTGCACGATCATCGAGGTCGCGATCGCGAGTCCCTCGTGGAGTTGGACTCTCAGCTCCGTGAGGGCGAAGGCGATCGTCCCCTGGCCCATCCGGAGCGCCATCACCCCTCCTCGTCGATCGACCGGCCCACGACGCGCAGGAACGCCTCCTCGAGGGTCACGGGGCCGACCGACGCCGGCAGCCCCGCCCGCACCGCGAGTCCGAGGATCTCCTGGACCCGCTCGGGGCTCGTCACGACGTGGAGCGCGCTCCCGTCGGGGATGAGCAGGCCGAACGACTCGAGTTCGGGACCCAGCTTCTCCCCGCCCGTGATGGAGACGCGGATCGTCCCTCCCGCCCTACGCTTGAGCGACTCGCCCGTTCCCTCGACAAGCACCTTGCCGCGCTCGATCACGGAGAGCCGCTGGGCGAGGTTCTCGGCCTCGTCGAGGTAGTGGGTGGTGAGCAGGATCGTGCATCCTTTCGCCGTGAGCCGCCGGAGCGAGGCCCACACCTCGCGACGCGCGAACGGGTCCATCCCGATCGTGGGCTCGTCGAGGAACATGAGCGGGGCTTCGGTCGCGATCACGGTCGCCACCATCGTCCGTTGGCGCTGTCCGCCCGAGAGAGTGATGCTCAGGCGGTCGGCGATCTCCATGAGTCCCATCTGGCCGAGCGCCTCTTCCGAGCGGAACCGGGCCGTCTCGCGGGTGAACCCGCGCGCGCGCAGGTAGCTGTAGACCTGCTCGCGCGGGGTGAGGTGGAAGAACGGCTTCCCTTCCTGGGGAACGACCGCGAGCATCGACCGTACCGCGTCCGGGTCGGCGATCGCGTCCCTACCGAAGACTCGCACCGAGCCGGAGCTGGGAATGAGCAGCGTCGAGACGATCCGCAGGAACGTGGTCTTGCCGGCCCCGTTGCGGCCGAGGAGCCCGACCCGCTCTCCCTTGTCGATGCGGAGGGATACACCCCGCAGCGCGTCCGTCGGTGGCGCGCCGCGCGAAACGTAGCGCTTGCGCACATCCTCGGCGACGAGCGCCTCCTCCGCCATGCGGGGGCTCCGACCGGGAGCTCAGTATAAAGGGGACATCCGAGCGGAGGGTTCGGAAACTTTCGAAACAGCCCCGAACGGGCTGCGGGGGCGCGAGGCCGGGAGCGGCGCGACTAGCCGCAGCCGCAGCCGCCGCCCTTGTCGGAGGAGTTGCCGCAGGAGCCGCACCCAGCGACCGCGCCGGCGGCGTCCGGCTCGGGGAGCGTCGGGTTGGTGACCTTGAACCCCGACTCCTCGAGGGTCTCGACGTAGTCGACGATCGCCCCGTCGCAGAACTTGACGCTGCCGGGGTCGACGAAGAGGGAGAACCCGTCCACCTTGAGGACCTCGTCCTCCGGCCGGGGCTTCGCGAACGCCATCCCGAAGTTCACGGCGCCGGCGCCGCCTCCGCAGCACCCGCCGCCACCGGGCTGGGCGTAGAGCCGCACGCCGAGGTCGGTCTTCTGACCCTTCAGGAGGCGCTGGACCTGCTCGACCGCGCTCGGGCGGACCTGGACCTGTAGCGACATGGATCTTCGTCCGATTAGAGAGAGTTACGGAATTTAAGCATGTCGGGGTGGCGGAATCCCCCTCACCGCAGTCCCCGGGGCTTATCCGGTATCGAGCCGCCTCCCGGCTCGCTCCGCGTGGCGTCGAGGGTGTCGTCGCTCTCCGTGTCGCGTCCCCCGAGGAGGATCTCCCCCGCATCCCGTGTCTCGCTCCGGCGGCAGAACTTGGCGAGGAACCCTCCCACCCGCGGGGGGAGGCCCAAGTAGCTCACGATCTGGCGAACGTCCGTCCCGGAGAGCTCTCCCGTCAGGGAAAGCACGAGGAAGTACGCCCCAAAGCCGAGGAGCAGGGCGAAGCCGAGGGTGTACCAGTGGGTCGGGTTGATGACCGTGTTGAGGCGCGAAATGACGAGGAAGCTCACCGCCGCGCTCGCGACGATGGCGAGGATCGGACGGGGCTGGATCCGGACGGCGAGGATCCGCTCGAGGAAATAGGTGTTGAGAATGAGGGCGCCGACCGAGCTCACGAGGATGGCCCAGGCGGCCCCGGCGAGCCCCCAGTTCCCGAGCAGCGGATGCGGGGGAAGGACAAGGAAGGCGACGCCGACGAGGAGCACCACCTGGAGCGCCTGGAGGTAGAGCTCGAGCCGCTGTCGGCCGACGGAGTTGAGGGCGGTAAGAATGATCTGCGCGAGCGCGGCGGGCACCGCTGAGACCGCGAGGATGGCGAGCGCCGTGCTCGCGCTCGTCCCGAGGGGGGCTGCCGGTGAGGGCCCGCTCCCGGGGCACGAGGGCGGACTCACGTAGTTCCCGCCGAACAGCAGGTCGAGCAGGTTCGACCGGTAGACGACAAGCGCGACGGCCGCGGGAATGACGAGCATGGCCGTGTACCGGAGAGCGGTCCAGGTCCGACGACGAAGCTGCTCGTACTCCCGACGTATGTGGAGGTTGGTGAGGTGGGGGAAGAGCGGGACGGAGACCGCGTTCGGCATCCCCATGAGGAGGATGCGGAACCCGTTCGCCGCGAGGAAGATCGTGACGGCCGTGTCCGAGACGCCGTTCACGAAGAACGGGAGTGTGTTCGAGGCAACGTACTGTAGAAAGAGCCCGCCCATCAGCGGGCCCGCGTAGACGAAAAGTCGCTTCGCCTCGCTCGCGCTCGGTCGTCCTTCCGTGTAGCGGATGACCGACGGGAGCGAGTAGAGGGCGGAGGCGACCCCGCCGAGGAGGTAGGAGGCGACGATGCCCCAAATGGCGAACTGCGGAGTGGTCGCGACGAGGGAGACGGTGATGAGACCCGCCGTCTGGACGATCGACTGGACGAGCAGCGGGTACTGGCCCCGGATCGAGTTACCCCGCGCGACCCAAAGCTGACCGTAGACGACGCCCGGCGACCACAGGAGCGGGATGAGCAGGAAGAGACCGAAGAGCAGCGCCTCCTGTCCTTGCGAAAGGCCCCCGCAGGCGCTCCCGTGGACGAACGGAAGGAGGGGCGCGACGAGGAACGCCGCGGCGCTTGCGATGGCGATGAGGCCGAGTCGCAGCGCGAGGTAGGTGGAGGTGATCGATTTCGGGTCCCGCCCTCGGGCGATGTAGAAGACGTAGGCAGAGCCGACCCGCAGGTCCCCGAGTCCGCTCAGGGTCGAGGCGACGAGCAGGTACAGCCCCGCGATGCTGAGGATGGTTAGGCCCGAGGCCCCCATTCCCCCGATCCGGTGGGAGGTGAAGAAGCTCGCCGCGTAGCCGATCCCCTGAATCCCGAGGCTGATGAGAAACACGACGCTCGAGCTGAGGCCGACGGACCGGGTGGGCTCCGGCGGGAGCTCCGGAGCTCGGGTCAGGTCCGTCACGGCAGAATCCGACTTCCGACACGGGGGCCCTCAGATAATCCTCTCGAATCGAAGGAGAGCAGCTCCGGCAGCGCGCAATCGGGGGTGGGTGCCCGCCGAGGTCTCCCCGGCGCGCGGGCTGAGGCTAGTCCGCCGATGGGTGCAGTTGTGCCGACCAGGAAACGAGGGCGGACTCCGCGTCGGCGCTCGCGGCGTCCCGTCGAAGGACCTTCGCGCCGAGTCGGGCGAAGAGAGGGCCGGGCAGCCACTCCCGGAGATGCGCGTAGAGGTTCTCCTCCTCCGAGACGTGGTGGCGTTCGATTCGCTCGGCCTCGGTTCGGAAGAGGCTCGCGAGGGCACGGGCGCGATCGCTGCCTGGGACGACGTCGTTCTGGGCGAGCTCCGCCGCAGATTGCTGGAACGCAAGTGCCGCAGGATGCTCCCGCTCGCAGAGGGCGGCTGCCGCCCGTGCGGCCCGGCTCTTTGTCTCGCGGAGGTGCGCGAGGACTTCCTCCTCGTTCGCTTGGTGTACCTCTACGAGGAATCGGCGGTGCGCGTCGAGCGCTCGACGGAGACGCACGGTCGGGATCGAACGGGCTCTTTCGAGACCCTCCGCCGTCTCACGAAGGCGAGCGGCCATCACTTGCAGGAGCGTGTGCTGTCGCTGAAGTTCGAGGACGAGGTCCTTGCGGCTCTCGCCACGGATGGGGCGACCCCCGCTCGCCGGGCGAGAATCCCTAGGTCGACTTTGGGGCCGGCTCCCTTTTCGGTGCCCCTTCGTGGGGCTCCCGGTCCGGCCACTAGCTCGCTTCGCACGCGCCAAGATTCCACCCGTCCCGAACACCCGTGGGGAGCCTATTCAAGTACGCCCACGCGCCACAGCGCAGCCGATGGCGGCGTCCCGGGCGGTCCGCCGTGCCGCCACGGAACGGGGGGGTGGGAGCACAGGGATTTGAACCCTGATATGCGGGTCTCTCCGCCGCTCCAGTCACTCGTCATGGGACCCCGAAGGGGTCCTCCGCAGACCCATCGTCCAGAATGGCGATAGCCATTCTGACTGGAGCCCGCTGGTCTGCCAAGTTAGCCTATGCTCCCTCCCACGACGAATCACGCGACTCGTGAGATAGCCTTTCGCCCCCGCGCTCCGGGTGGCCGCACGTGGCCCCGCCGCACCGGCAATGTTTAAGTTAAACTGGATTTGTCGCGATTACAATGAGTTTGAATCCCCCCGCTCCGGGCGAGCTCTCCCCTCGACGACGCATCCCGCTAGCGCTCGCCCTCGTGCTCCTGCTCGTCGTCGGCGGGGCGGGGATCGCGGCCACAGCGGCCTACTTTGAACTCAAGCCTGCACCGGTTCCCCGGGGTTCCATCTCCGTCACGGACGACGAGGGCCGCACCGTCGCCTCTCCGTCCAACCCGCACCGGGTGCTCGTGCTCGCTCCGAGCATCCTCGACACGATGGTCCGCCTCGGCCTGCGCGACCGGGTAGTCGGGGTGGATTGCGGCACGACGGGACTGGGCACCGACTACAACACGAGCCAGGTCGCCACCTGGTCGCTCTCTGCCTCGATGTGCGTTGACACCTACCCCTCCCTCGACTTCCCGCAGGTCCTCAACGCGAGCCCGCAGCTCGTTTTGGTCTCCACCATCGTCAGCCTGGCCGACGTCGAGGAGCTCTCGGCTACCTACCATCTTCCGGTGCTGGTGCTGCAGCCGGCGACGCTCGGCGGCATCGTGGTCGACGTGGACCTTCTCGCCCAGATCTTCCCGGTCCAAACCGCCGCGAACGCGCTCGTGTCCCAGCTCCAGCAGGTCCTGGGCTACGCCCAGGTCATCCAGAACAATCTGACCAACAGCCGAGCAACGCTCCCAACGGTCCTGCTCACCTACTACGCCGAACCGTCGAGCAGCAACTACCCTGGCTACTACAGCTACGGCCCCGGCACGTTCGGCGAGTCGCTCATCGAGTTCGTGGGCGCCTCCAGCATCTCCGCGAGCTCACAGCTGCCGTACCCCGTCCTCACCGGACCCCAGGTCCTCCTCGCGAATCCGACGATCATCCTCTACGGAACCGGCTTCGGGGTGGACCTGACCGCGTATCAGCAGGGACCGGACTGGTCTGGCCTCGCGGCGGTCAGCTCTGGCCACGCCTGGGCGGTCGACTCGAACCTCGTGACCGAGCCGGACCCAACGATGATCCTCGAGGGGATACCGATCCTGTTCGGGCT
>JAKIWX010000078.1 GCA_022749845.1 Thermoplasmata archaeon | reverse complement strand
TCGCCGAAGCTCCAGTGGTAGGTGTAGGGAGCGGCGCCGAGGGAGACGGAGCCGGTGAAGGAGACGGAGGTGCCTTGGTCGACGACGAGGTGGTTGGCGGAGGCGGTGACCTTCGGAGGAGCGGAGAGGAGCCAGCTCGAGCCGGAGAATCCTGCTGCGAGGGTGCCACCAAACATGAGAAGGCTCTGATCGGCGCCGTTCACGGCGCACGAGATGTAGATCCTGAGGTCCGGTGGCCCGGCGGTGAGCGCCGTCGCGTTGGTCCAGGAGCTAGCGTTGTACTCCCCGGTGAGGGAGTATAGGAGACCGTTCGCGGTCCGGTTAAGCGCAATCCCCGAGTACGAAACAACCGATGCGATGGGGCCGAGGTAGCCGGCGCACCCGTAGAGCTCGAGAGGTGGCTGCAGGGTGAGAATGGAGGTGACGTTGCGCCAGGCACCGCTCGAGAAGATGAGGGTGGCCGTGGCAGCGCCGACACCTTGGAGGTACAGCGCGTACGCGAGGACTCCGTGGTCGACCGGATCATCACTCCCCACCGGGTAGAGCAGCCGCCCGAACGAGTAGCCGGCGGTGACGGTGAGGTTGGTCCAGGTCCCGCCCTTGTAGGTCCACGTGTCGTGGTCGAACGGAGTACTACCCGTAGCACTTCCCGAGAAGAGGAGGATTTGATTGTCCGTCGAATCGGTGGTCATGACCCCAAGGACCCGGCCAGAGGGCGGGGTTCCCGCGGCGGCGGTCATGTTGGTCCACGTGTGGTTGTGGTAGGCCCAGGTCTGTTGGGTTGGCCCGCCGCCCCCGGGAGGGAGCCCGCTGAACAGAATCGCACGGTGCGAGGTCGGATCGTAGGCCATCGAGGCCAGGGCCACCGGCGGAGGGGACCCCGAAAGTGTTGCGGTGAGGTTCGTCCAAGTTCCGTTCTGATAGCTCCAGGTATCGCCTATCACTCCGCTGTGGGAGTTCTCTCCTCCGACCAGGAGCACGTAGCCGTCGGATCCGTCCCATGCCATGGCGGCGCCCAAGCGAGGGGAAGGCCCACCAGTGACGGTCGCGGTGATGTTGGTCCATAGGTAGCCACCCTTCGACTCCGCCTGTGGATGCGCCCCCAGGGAGAGCCGGGCTTGCTCGAGCGCGAGCTTCGCGTGCGAGTAGGTTCCCGCAGGGGAGCGAGCCGGCGAAGCGGGCACCACGCCGGCGGAGGTGTGCGAAACGCCTGCGAATGCTCCGGACCCGACCAGCACGACGACGACCAACGCGGAGACCAGCCCGGCAGAGAATCCAGCGGCGCGGGAGAGGACCATGCGCTTCCATCGGCACGTGGTTTATAGAGGCATGGTTGCACGCCGCCGACAGCGGACGGCACCGTCCTCCCCGCTCCAGCCCCGCACTCGGACGCCCTCAGCTCGCCAATCGGTTCGCGCAGCGAGGGGGTGGGCAGGCTGGGAATCAGTTGGGAGTGTTGGTAGCGCCGGCGGACGGGGGTGGTCCGCTCCCTTGGCTAGCCGCCGGAGGAACTCCACCCTGCCCAGGCGCGTAGGCGGCCGCGGGTCCCGAGGGGCTCTTGGGTCGCCGAGCGAGCATCACGGCGAGGGCGACCACGATCGCGGCCAGGAGCACTATCCCAAGGAGAAGGTAGAGACCCGTGCCCGAGGTGAGGCTAACACTCGAGCCTCCGGAGGTCACGGGCGTAGTTCCGAGGTTGCCAGTGGCGTTGGCTTTCACGGTGACAGTCGCGCTCGAGCTTACACTCCCGCCGAGCGCATCGGTGAGATTCAGCGTGACCGTGTAGTTGCCCGGCTTCGAGTACGCGTGGGTCACGCTCGCGGTCGTCGCGGAGGTGGTGTCCCCCAATGCCCAATGGTAGCTGTACGGAGCGGTGCCGCCGCTTACCTGGGCGACCATTCCGACCGAGGAGCCCACGGCGCTGGGGTTCGGTAGCGCTAACACGCTCGAAGAAAGGGCCGCGTTCACCTCGATCGCCAGCGAGGCGGACGCCGCGCGGCCGACCAAGTCGGTGCCCGTGAAGGTGACGAGGTGGAGTCCGGGACTAACGAACGCGTGGGACGGCGAGAGGACGCTAGAATTGGATCCGTCCCCGAAGTTCCAGTGGAGGGTGAGCGGCGTCGCACCGCCGGAGGCGCTCCCGGTGAACGACACGGTGCCGCCGGTGTCCACGACGGTGCGGGAAGCGTTCGCGCTCACCAACGGCGTACCGGAGAGGATCCACGTGTAGCTCGAGTATTGGCCGTTCGCGAGCAGTCCTCCGAAGCCGAGAATGCCCGCGCCACCCCCGATCGCCGCGGTGGTGCCGAGGAATCCCACGCCGCCGGGGGGACCGGCGACGAGGAGCGTGAGATTCGTCCACGCGCCCCCCGCGAAGGAGATGGTGGTAGCGGAGAAGGCGATGCCTCCAGCCTTGGTGACGAAATCCGGCTGGTAGACCACCACCGACCGTAAGCTCGGGAGGTACTGGGACTGAGGGTAAAGTCCGACGATGGGCTGGACGGGGATGGAGGCCGTCAGATTCTGCCAGTTCCCCGCGGTGTACAGGTAGGTAGCCGGGCGCACGGTGGTGCTGTTGAGGAGGTTGTAGCCGAACATCAGCACCCCATGGTCGGGGGGATCATCCGACGCCGTGGGAGTCGCCACGCCGCCGAAGGACCAGCCCGCGGTCGCCGTGATGTTCGTCCAGTGATTCGCCTTGAAGGTCCAGGTGTCTCCGAGGATGCCGCTCGCGGCCGCCGGGCGGCCTCCGAACAAGAGCAGTCCAGAGTCGGTCGAGTCTTGCGTGAACGCCACGTTCGTACGCGGGCTCGGCTCAGTTCCCGCGGAGGCCGTCACGTTGGTCCAGACCTTGTTGTGGTAGGTCCAAGTAACTGTCGTCAGAGCTCCGCTGGCGAGTTGCCCGTACAGGACGACCGCAGTCGAGGTGGGGTCGTAAGCGAGGACAGGGAAGCCGAGGGCAGGGGGGGTGCCGGTTACTTGCCCCGTGATGTTGGTCCACGTCCCGTTGGCGAAGATCCAAGTGTCGGTGGGATGGGCGCTCGAGATTAGCAACCCGCCGAAGAGCAGGACGTAACCGTCGGCGGCATCCCAGGTCATCGTCGTGACGCGCGCCGACGGTGCGATCGACAACGACGTAGAGAGGTTGGACCAGAGGTAGCCGCCCGGGGAGGTCGGAACTGCGAGCGCGCCGGCCTGGTGCGTCATGGCTTGCGGGCCCGCAGAGTGAGGCGGAGTCGCGAACCACCTCTGTTCTCCCAGCGGGGAAGATACGAGGGCACCGGCGTGCGAGCCGAGAGCACCGACCGAGGCGATGCCGGTCGCGCCGACGATCAAGGAGAGGAGGAGGGCGAGCACCACGGGCCGGCTGGCGATCGGTGGGCTACAATCGCTGGGTGGACTACGGTGGGCCATGCGACGCGATTCGCTCCCCCTCTATAGAACGGTCGGGTAGAGTGGCGGTCCGAGGCGAGCTCCACCCCGCCAGTGCGCCGGTTGTGCCGCCCCGAAAACTCGTTCGCCTCGCGATCCGACGGTCTCGTAGCTCGTATCTCGCCTCCGCGGACCACGCGGTCGGTGGGAGGGAGCCTCCTGCCGGCACCGCGAAATAGGGTCGCACCTCTCGCCGGTGGGATCGCCCATGGTGCAGAAAGTAACGGAAGTGGTGGGGACGTCGCCGACGGGGTTTGCCGCAGCGAGCAAGAATGCGGTGGAGGTGGCCGCGAAGACGGTGCGGAACCTGAGGTGGTTCCGAGTCGTGGAGCTCGAGGGCCAGATCAAGGAGCAGAAGGTCACCGAATACAAGGCGACCGTCAAGATCTACTTCGACATCGAGGAGCACTAGGGCGCTCCCCTCCCGGATGGCCTGGGCGGAGGTGCCCTCGGGCGTGGCCGCCCCCATCAGGAAGGAGCGATGGCAGCTGGCAGGCCCAGTCGGTGCCGCTCCTCGGACGTGAACGGGGCGGATCGCTCGAAGCCACAGATCGCCTCCGTAAGCTTCGGGTCCACGAGAGGACAGAGCGCCGCAGCGACCTCGCGGGGGTCGAGCGCGAACCGGATCGCCGCCTCCACGAGGGTCCGCCGCCGGCCGGAGGTCAGGAATCCCAACGCGAGGACGGGCGCCATCTGACGACGGAGCTCTGCAAGATCCGGGGGAGGTTCCCCCGGGGCCCGGTCGAACGGCGACGAGAGAGCTCGCCGTCCGTCGAGCGCTCCGCCACTGTGAGGATCAAGCGCTAGGAGGCGGCCCCCAACGGAGCCCAGCCTAGGGAGCAGATCGTGCTCGGCCTCCCGCTCGAGCAAGGACCAGGGGGCAAGGAAGGTCGCTACGTGTTCGGAGAGGAGCCGGTCGACCTCACGAGGGTCCATGCCGCCGCGCGGGAGTCGAACTGCAACACCGCCGAGGGCGCCTTCTCGGACGAGAGCGTCGAGCGTGGCCACCGCATCGGCTCGGCGTGCGGTCTGGAACTCCGTGAGGTCCATCGCGAGGAGGTCGAGCTTGGGCCGCCGCAGCCGCTTCGCGGCAGCCGTCACGGCACGCCGGAGGTGAACTTCGGACCACTGTTCAGGTCGTGGGTCCGAGGGGCCGGCGGGAAGGCGGGAAAGCACGACGAGACCCTCGGGTTGCGAACGCAGCGCACCGACCAGTGTCTCGGCCGCCTGGGGTTCCCTGCTTGAGCTAAGGTCGAGCAGGTTGACCCCCTGGCGGAAGGCGTGTTCGAGTAGCCCTGCGCGGAGTGTCGACGCCACGCCGGTCAACGGTGGTTCGACCGAGACCCCAATCACGGAGACGGGGGATGGGATCCCCGGGATCTGGCGAAATTCCACGGCGGCGTGAACGCTCCTCGACCTTAACCCTCGCCGAGCCGGGCGCCGCAGGCCGAGCGCGATATGACCCCCGCGCAGTTCGCCTGCTGTGGCCGCTGCGAAGCTGTCGGACCGGCGCCCGCTCACCGAGCGGTACCGGCCGGACCGACTGAGCGGCGTCGTGGGCAACGCGCGAGCGGTGGACGCGCTTCGGCGCTGGGCGGACGGCTGGGAGGTCGGCGCGGCACCACCCCGACTTCGCGCGGCGCTCCTCGAAGGTGCTCCCGGTCTCGGCAAGACCTCCGCCGCCTGGGCGCTCGCGCGGGAGCGCGGCTGGTCCGTTGTTGAGATGAACGCTTCGGAAGCACGCAACAAAGGGGCGATCGAGGCGGTCGCCGGTCGCGCATCCCTCTCCGGGGGATTCACCGACGATGGGCAATTCCGGCGGGTTCGCGAAGGCGGGCGCACCCTCATTCTCCTCGACGAGGCGGACTGCCTCTCGGGCCGTGCGGTCGAGGGCGCGGCCAAGAAGACGCCGAAGCGCCCCCTCCGCGATTTTCTTCAAACTCGATACGGCACAACCGCGGCGTTGGCAGCGGCGTGGGGGCTGGGCGCGGCGGGCGCACCGCCCGCGTTCGAGAGTTGGAATGAGGTGCCGCTCACTGGCGGCCGCGGCGCTTGGACGCGGTTGGCGCCGGCGAAACGGGACCTTGCGGACTGGGAGGATGCAGGCAGCTCCAGCGACCTCTCCGACCGTGGCGGTCTCGGTGCGATCGCGGCCCTCGTACGGACTACCCGACAACCGGTCGCAATCACCGTCAACGATCCTGCCCCCCTCACGCGCTACTCGCCACTGTTCAGGACCGGCGTAGTACGCGTTCGGTTCACGCCAGTACCCGCGGTTGAGCTCCGCCGGCGACTCGAGGAGATCATTGCGGCCGAGCACCTTGCCGTGGGTGCGGAGACGCTCGACGCCATCGTAGGAAGGAGCGGTGGTGACCTGAGGGCGGCCCTCACCGACGTCGAGGCGGTGGCGCCCCTCCCAACCGGCGCGCTCCAGCTTTCGGTCCTCTCGGGCCGGGACAGATCGACCGAGCTCGAGCAGTTCGTCTCCCAAGCACTCTCGGCTCCCCGCTGGCGGCGATCGGTCGAGATTCGCAACGAGATCGATGCCCCGCCGGACGACCTTCTTCCCTGGGTCGAGGAGAACGCTCCGCACGCGACGCGCGACCCGATCCGTCGACTCGATGCACTCGAGACGGTAGCCCGAGCCGAGCGACTGCTCGCCCTGGCTCGGCGGAGCCGCCATTTCGGCCTCTGGAGCTACGCCTCCGAGATACTCACTGGAGGCGTTTCGATCGCTCTCGACCGTCCGCGCGGCTCGATGCCATTGCACGCGCGCTTCCCGAGCTTTCTGGGGCAGATGGGCCAAATGAGAGTGTCAAGGGCACTGCGCCAGGGGCTGCTCAGAAAACTCGGACGGGCCGTGCACAGCTCCCGTCGAAGGGCGAACAGCGAGTACCTCGCGCTCTACTTCCTCATGTTTGAGCCGGGGACGCCAAACTTCGACAAGGACTCGGGCGCCCGCTTCCGGCGCCTTACGATTCGAGAGCTCGCCCTGACCCCGGAGGAGCTCGGCTACCTGTTGGGTTCCCCTCCGGACGGACCGGAAGTCGCTCGCGAGTGGAGCGCGGCGGAAGCAGAGCCGGAGGAACCGACTGTTGCTCCGGAGAAACCCAAACGCGCCAAGAAGTCGGCGCCTAAGGGGGAGGTGGAGGTGCCGCCCCAGCCAGCGGCACCGAAAGCTCCTGAACCAGAGGCCGCCTCGAAGCGGAAACGCTCCCAGAAGAAGCTCGCAGAGTTCTAGCGCCTTCGCTCGGACGGGCGTCGCACGTGATCAGTTGGAGAGATTCCGGCGAGATTTCGAGCCCGAAGGGGACGGGGGGTCTTGCGTCCAGCCGTTGCGGCTCGTGGCTAGGAACCCGAGCGCGTGCCAGAGAAGCTCCCGTGCTGATTCCTCGAGAGCGCGTCCCTCGGTAGGACCGAGCGCGGAAGGGGGTGGCTCGGCGTAGACGCGAAGGTGCCCGCGCCGCAGTCCAAGCAGCAGTTGGCCGCGGCCGTCGGCGCGACTCCAGACGAGAAGGGGTTCGCGCGGCCGGTCGTAGGTTCCGACCCACCTCAGCTGCCCGAACCACCGGCCCGCGAGCCG
>JAKIWX010000077.1 GCA_022749845.1 Thermoplasmata archaeon | reverse complement strand
CGGGGTCTGGCAGAGCACCGGGATCGTCTTTCACATCGACCAGACCTCGGGCACTTCGAGCGTGAGCTCCTCGATCCTCAACGATACGTGCACCGGCGGTCCGCGGACCTCGTTCATCCAGGGCACCCTCAACGGCACGACGCTGACCGGGATGATGAACCGATGCGCCGCCAAGAACAACTCCCTGGTGGTCAACTGTAGCTTGTCGGCCGTGGAGTCCGTTCCCTTCAACGCGACGGTCAGCGACAACCAGATCGACGGACACTACCGCGGAGAATTCTGGACCTACAACATCAGCAGTAACGGCACCTGGTCCAACTGCACGCTCGATCACTACTTGGACGGGACCTTCTCGATCAGTCGAATGGACTGTGCGCTCAAGTCGTTCGCCAAGCTCGCCGACGAGCTCATCGCCGACCCCACCCAAGCCGCTGAGGAGGTCGCCCTCTCCCAGCAGCTCGAAAGCGGGGTCAAGGTCGTCTGGACCGCGGCGCAGAACGCCCCGGGGGGCTTCCACGACAAGGTGACGGAGTTTCAATACGAGCTACAGTCCCGTGGGTACACTTCGACGGTCCTCTCCGCCTATCGCCCCTCGGTCTACCAAGCCCATTTCGCGGACATCAAAGCCTGCAACACGCAGATGCTCAAGACCGTGCTCCGAACGCCCGACGACGCCCAGTACCTCGGAAACTCGGTCGGCGCGGTGAACCAAGAGGTCGCGAAGCATGCGTTCCAGGACCCGCTCGTCTACAACGTGAACGGGCTAGAGTTCGACATTCCGGACAACGTCTGTTCCACGGCGCCGTTCACCCAATGTCCCCATACCAACCAGCGCGCCGTCGACCTGCAGATCTCCAATCCATCAGCGGCGGATTGGATCGGGGCCCTGAAGGGCTTCTGCCGATCGGTGCCGGGCGATGGCAATCATTGGGAATACTTCACCAGCTTCCCCTGGGGCGCTCCCAAGTGTTCCGCCGCAGGCGTGGGTCCAGGGAATGCAGGGATCCATCTTGTCGGACACTCCCCGATCAACCTGCTCCTGACCAGTCCCTCTGGGAAACGGATCGGGTTCGACCCATCGACCGGTGCCGAGGTCGATGACTACGGACTGGACGGGGCGATCTATTCCGGTGCGGGGACGTCCCCCCAGATCATCGAGCTCTCCGGCAACGTCACGGAACTCGGAAACTACTCCGTATCGGCGGTCGGCACGGGAAGTGGACCGTACACGATCACCTACTCCGTGATCAACCCCGGAGGCGAAGGCGCGCTCGCGAGCTGGAATCGGAGCGGCACGACGACGCTCGGTGCGACGATCGCCCCGGTCCAGTACTCCCTTCGATCCGACTACTCGATACCCTCCCCCTGGACCGTCGGAGTTCCAGCGGCCCCCGTCGCCGGCTCGACCACGTACGCCCTCCAGACACCGAACGGCAGCTTTGCCCCTTCGGCAAGCGCTTCCCCGGTCGACGCGCTCATGTTCACGGAATCGGGCCCGGCCCTCGCCCTGCGACCGACCGGGGTCGGCGGTTTGACGGTGGTCACGATCCCCCACGCGCTGCTGCTCGGATCTTTCACTGTCCGTGCCGACGGCTCCCCACTCCAGTTCTCGACGACCGACTCCGGATCCGCCACCACGGTTTCCTTCCAGATGCCTACCAACGCCACGGTGCTGACCATTGAGGGAAAGCTCCCCGTCTCCAGTCATGCGAAACCGTCGTCGTCCACGTGGGCCGTTTACCTAGGGATCGGCATCGTGGTCCTGGCTGGGATCGTGGGGATAGCACTAGTTCGCCGCTACATGGCAAGACCACCCTCTCCCCCCCCGCCGCCGCCTCCGCCCAGCGCGCCGCTGGGCTAGCGGGTTCGGCGGGGGATGCCTGTTCGCGTCCCTTCCGGCAGAGGGTCCTGTCGTCCTGCGGGGCCCGGCTCAGCTTGAGCTCAGGCACGTTTCAGCTCGAGCTTTCAGTGAGCTCCCCCGATGGAGTCAGATTCGGTGAGGGGGATGCCCCCCCACTGACAGAGCGAACTTGATCGGAGCCGACCTCATCCGCTTCCTTTAGCCGAGGCTTCGCGCGGGAGCACCATCCAGTCGTGATAACTAGGTCCGGCGCAAGATTTGCGCCAGTCCGGGTAACGTCGCTACTCAAGGACTGCCGCAAGATGCCGGGTTTCGGGCCGAATCGAGCTCGACGCCGTCGGAATCGGCGCGACTGCCCGGGCCTCGACCGTTAAGTACTGGCGGCCGCTTCGCCGACGACTGAACAGCGGGATGTTCGGCCAGAATCGCATTGATGACCTCTGAATGGAGACTCCAATGGAGGAGCACCCAGTCTTGGGCCAGTCGATGGACCCCATCGGCAAACAACTAGGGGAGGCACGGACCATGGAAGCAAAAAAAAGCATGCGAAAGAGCGGCGCAGTGATGACCGCAGTACTGGTACTAGCCATCGTCGGATTGCTCGCGGTCCCAACTTCCGTTCGGCCGGGTAGCGGCGGGCTAGGCTCCATTGCTTTTCAACCCTCAGCCCTGGGCATGCACCAGAGCTCCGCCAAGCCGCAAGCAGCTAGCGCCCATCCGGCGGCAGGCTTTCCCCGGACGGTGTTGGTCGAGTCGTTCACAGGCGTCTGGTGCATTCACTGCCCCGCGGAATCCCAGGCCCTCTATGTGATTGACCACCAGATGAGTCGCAGCGTGGTGGGAGTTGCCGAGTTGCACGCCTGTGCGTTCCCTCCTGGCTCGGGCCCGTGCCTTGAGAACTATGTCCCTTCCGACGGCACGATGAACTCCCGAGGCACCTTCTACCCTGTCTGCGGCTACCCGGACGTCTACTTCGATGGGGGCCACGATTCTTGCGGCGCCAGTAACTCCGAGCCCCAAATGCAGGCACAGTACGAGTCGGCCATCGCCAACTCGTCTGCGATTCCCGGCAACGTCTCGATCTCACAGAGTGCGACCATCCAGTCTGGGACGGTGGTCGACCACTCCAACATCACCTCCGCACTCAACGGTAACTACAACACGGTCACCTACATACTCGAGTACATCGGCAAGCGAAACGTCAGCAACGGGTACGGCCCCCACGATATCGGAAACGTGGTGCGGAAGACGCTCTACAACCACCCCGTGACCCTCGTCAACGGGCTGACGACCGAGGTGAACGCGACTTCTCCCCTGAACACGAGCTGGAAGATCGCCAACCTGAGCGTCGTCACGCTCGTCCAGGAGAACTCCACGAGAATCGTCGAGAACGCGAACTGGGCCACGGTCAGCACCTTGACGACGGCCGTCAAGGCGACGCCCACGACGCTTCCCTCCGGCAACAGTACGGCGATTTCGATTCGAATTGCGAACAGTAGTACGAACGTAGCGATCTCCGGTGCGGCGGTCAGCTTGACCTCGAGCGGCGGAGGATCTTTCAGCCCGGCGAGCGGGACTTCAGCAAGCGACGGCACGTTCACCTCGACGTTCACAGCGCCGCTGGTCTCCTCGACCCAACTGCTCGAGCTTACGGCCCAAGTGACCGCGTCGGGCTACACGACGGGTTCGGGAGTCGCGACCGTGCTCGTCACGCCGCTCATCCCTCCGAGCGCCCCGACCGGCCTGTACGTAACGCCGGCGGTCCAGCAGGTGTCTCTCGGCTGGCTTCCACCCTTCTCAGGGGGCAACGGCGTCAGTTACACGGTGTATCGATCGACTTCGCAAGGCGGAAGTTACCTTGCCGCCGGCATTTCTAGCACCCCCCAATTCGTGGACATGGCGTTGGCCCCCGGCCAGAGCTATTGGTACAAGGTCAACGCCCACGGACCGGGCGGCTTCTCGGCGAACACCACGCCGGTCTCCGCAAGCTCGGTTACGGCGGTCAGTCAAGGACTACCCCCGACCCTCGGCTGGTGGCTGACCGTGGGCACGTTCACGTTCAACTCCTCGACCAACGCCTCGCTCTCGATGTACCTGGCGGAAGGCTACTACACCTACACCTACGGACCGGACTCCTACGCGTTCGTCGCCTCGGGTCAGCTCAATCCGTTTACGACCTCCGGAACCACGATCTCGTTCCTTGCGACGTTCACACCCCGCTGGGCTACCATCGAGGGATCGGTCAGCCCCGCTAGCGCGACGGTGACCTTGAACGGCACCGCACTCACCGTTGTCGACGGGTCGTACCTCGCGCTTCGGGCGGCAGGCAAGTACACACTGGAAGCGACGGCGTCGGGATACCAGACGAAGTTCGCGAACGTGACCCTGACTCCGGGCAATACCACCCCGCAGGACCTGCTGCTTCAGTCGAGCCAATCGGGGACGGGATCCCAGGGAGGCTCGAACGGCGGCCTCTCCAGCGCTGAGATGCTCGGGATCGTCGGTGGAGTCGTGGCCGTTGCCGCCGTGCTCGGTGCAGCCCTGGTCATCTCCAAGCGACGCGGTCGTGCTCGCGGATCGGAGCCTGAGGCGGAGCCTCAGCAAGAGAACTAGGTGCCTCGAAAGAGGGCAGCCTGACGGGCCCCGAGCGGACGGAGAGCGGCGTGGGTGAACAGGGACTCGAGCCCGAGGCGAGGATTCGGCCTCGACGTGAGACCTCAACCTATGGTTAGGTTCCCGCTAGGGCCCGGGATCGCGACCGGGGCACTGTTGCTCCTCCTCCTCATCTCGGTCGGCGCAGGCGCACAGGTCTACCGGGCCGCACCTACTCAGGTGCTCGCGATTGACCAGTCGAACTATGTCACCGAGCAAGGGAACTTCACGGTCTCGATGCAGGTGGCGGACGCCTCGAACATTCAGTTCGTCTACTTCACGTTCTGTCAGCTGAGCAACGCACTCTGCTACGCTCCGGTCGTAATGCATCCCGCCAGCCCGAACTGGTTCGTCGGGACGACGAAGGCGATGACGAGCTACAAGGGCATGACCGTCGGGGTCCGGGCCGGTTACAACATCACGATCGAGTACAACAACAACGTGAACGTGACCGAGCCGACGGTACCAAACCCGTTCGGGAACCTGACGATCGCCCAGTCGGTCAGTGGCGAATACATGTTCCAAATGACCGTGATGAACCAAGTCTACGGCCTGAGTGGGGTGGTCACGGACGCGACGACGGGGGCGACGCTCGCGGGCGCTAGCGTGACGCTGACGCCCGGGAACGGAACGGTCGCCACCAGCAATTCGGTGGGAACGTACACGCTCGCGAGCCTGGCGAACGGGACGTACTCGCTCTCCGTCTCTGAGAGAGGCTACCGTAGCGCCAATCTCTCGGTGACCATCAACGGCGGGAGTGCTCAGAAGGATGTCGCACTCACCAACGCGAGTACATCGCTCCGCCCGGGCGGCGGTGGAACTCACCCGGCTTTTGGCGGATTTTTCGCCACGCCAGCAGGCCTAGGCACCTTGGGAGTCGTGGCCGCTCTCGCCGCACTCCTAGCCATCGTAGCTCTCCGGCGTTCGCGCAGCAACAAGGAGAGCACTTCAGAACTGAAGGAGGAAGACGAGCAGCCGCGAGCGGCAAGGCCAAAACGCGCTCGCCGCGCTGTCGCCATCTTCGCGCTACTCGCCGTGATCGCGGTTGCGGCAGTCCTCTTGGCCACAGTCGTACTCCCTTCGAAGGCGCACCCCGGACCGGCGGCATTGGCCCCAACCTTCACGCTCAACGACATTTACGGCCACGATTTCTCGCTCGCGAGTTACCGAAACAGCTCGGTAGTCGTGATCGAGTTCACGGCGCTCTCGTGCAGCGCCTGTCAGATCGTCGAACAGAAGCTGAGTTCGCTCTATTCCGGATACAATCAGACCGGCCATACGAATGTCCAACTGCTCTCGGTATACATCGAGCCACAGTTCGGGGACACGATCCCGGCGTTGAAGGCCTACCACGCGAAGAACGGCATCACGTGGACGATGGCGCAGGACACCCCGAGCCTCGCGGTAAAGGACTCCTACGGCGTGCAGGATATTCCGACCGTCGTTGTGATCGACAAGACGGGCCACGCAACCTACAGGGCTGAGGGGGTGCAGGACAGGGCCCAGCTGCAGTCGGAGATCGGCTCAGCCCTCGCCGGGACCGCCCCATCGATCGCCATCGTGACGGTGAGCGTGTTCCTCCTGGCGGCCGTGGCCGGAATCTCGACCTTCTTCTCGCCGTGTGCGTTCCCGATGTTCCCGGGTTACATGAGTCTCTTTCTCGGGCTCAACACAACTGGACCCGGGGGCGCGCCCACCCAGAGCGGTACCTACAAGGGTGCGGTCCGGAAGGCGCTGTTCGCCGGCTCCGTGACGGCGTTCGGTATGATCATCGTCTTCCTCATCATCGGAGTGGCGCTCATCTTCGCCGCGAAAGCCATCGCAGGTTACATCCCGGACCTGATGGTCATCGTGGGGGCGACCCTAATCGCGCTCGGTGCGCTCCTCCTCACCAACCTTCAGTACTGGAGGATAGTTAGGCCGTTGCAGGCCTTTTGGCAGCGGCTTCGTGGGAGGGACCCAGCCGAGGGAGGAGTGGGTCCCTCCCCCGCGGACGGCGGCCAGGGTCTGTACGTCAAGCTGTTCGGGTACGGCATGGGCTACGCGGCGGCGGCCGCCGGATGCGTTGCCCCGGTCATCTTTGCCTCTATCATCGCCGGACTTACCCTCGGACTCATTCCTGGCATCGTCAACATCCTGATCTTCACCCTCACGGCGGCCCTCCTCATGATCACCGTGACGGTCCTGCTGACGATGGCCGGAAAGCGATTCGTGAACCAGCTGAAGGCGTTCACCCCTATGATAAAGAAAGTGAGCGCGGGCGCGCTCATTCTCGTCGGAATTTATCTGGTCTACTTCTTCTACACAGCGTTCGGTTTCTGATCCCGCGACCGTCGACTCAGGCCTTCCCGCGCTTGCGGCCAGGCGACTTGAGGCTCGCCGAGGAGTACCGAAGGAAATTCAGGGCCATTTGCCATCCGAGCGAGCGGAGGTCCAACGGAGCGTCCGAGGTTCGGGCGTTGCGCCTCGGCCGGTCGCCTACCTCGGAACGGAGGAAGCCGTGAGTCGCCGTCCGGGCCCCGAGTTCAAGCCTGAGCGTCGGGGGCCTTCAGGTGCCGCGAGATGCGTGCGAGGCAATTTTCGACCGATTGGACTGTATCGATCGTGAGAATCGGTTCCCCCCACCGTACATACTCTCTGCTTTGCACCTCTTCCCAGGTGGGCGACGGGAGTGGGGGGGTTGGGGCCTCGCGCGTCTCGACGCGTCGTCGATGCTCCTCCTG
>JAKIWX010000076.1 GCA_022749845.1 Thermoplasmata archaeon | reverse complement strand
TCGCCGAAGCTCCAGTGGTAGGTGTAGGGAGCGGCGCCGAGGGAGACGGAGCCGGTGAAGGAGACGGAGGTGCCTTGGTCGACGACGAGGTGGTTGGCGGAGGCGGTGACCTTCGGAGGAGCGGAGAGGAGCCAGCTCGAGGAGAAGTACGGGGATCCGAGAGGGAAGACACCGAAGGCGAGCATGCTCTGGTCGGGGCCAACGACGGAACCGGAAGCGAAGATGTTGAGCAGCGGAGGACCGCCGGTCAGGCCAGTTACGTTCGTCCAGCTGCCGGGAGAGTACTCACCGGTCAGAGTGGTGATCGCCATGCTGCCGGTGCGGTTGACGGCGATTCCCGAGAACGCGACGACGGAGGAGATCGAGGAGAGGTAGCCCGCCGCCCCGATGTAGAACCGCGGGGGCGGGTGCGTCAGGGAGGAAGTGACGTTCCTCCAGCTTCCCCCGGAATACACTAGGGTCGCAGTGCCGAGGGACGATGGCCCGCCCGAGTAGAGGCCTATCACCACGGCGCCGTGATCGGGCGGATCGTCGCTCGCGACGGGATACAGGAGCCCCCCCGCGGAGGAGCCGGCGGCGGCGGTCACGTTCGTCCAACTGCCGCCCTTGAAGGTCCAGGTATCTGTGCCCCACGTACCTCCGCCGTTGGGAGTACCGCCGAAGAGGACAATCTCGGAATCGGTGGAATCGGTGCTCATGGCCTGTACTACACGCGCCGAGGGAGGCGTCCCGGCGGTCGAGGTGAGATTGGTCCAGGTCCGGTTGTGGTAGGCCCACGTCTGGGCCGATGCAACACCCGCGGCAATGTCCCCGCCGAACATGATCACCTCGTGCGAAGTAGGGTCGAATGCCATCTGGGTGAGGAAGAGCGTGGGGGGTACGCCCGTGATCGTGGCAGTAAGATTGGTCCAAGTTCCATTCAGATAGCTCCAGGTGTCGCCGAGAATGGAGGTCGACGGAATGCCCTCGCCACCGTAGAGGAGCACGTACCCGTCCGAGGCGTCCCAGGTCATCGAGGCCGCGATCCGAGTCGACGGTGCACCCAGGACCGTGCCGGAGATGTTAGTCCAAGTGTAGCCCCCTGGGGACACTAGGTGCGGAAGGGCGCCGGGCCGCAGCGAGGGAACCGCGGGCGCGGGCTGCAAGGAGTGCCGGGCTGCATCCAGCTGGATGTGCCCAACGTCGGAGGGAGAGCCCGAGGCAGCGTCGGGAGCCACCGTGGGCGCCCGGCCGGACGAGTATGAAGTGGGTACGAGATTGGAGAGCGCGAACAGGGTCACGGCTGCGATTGCGTACGTGGCGAGGGTTCGGCGCCTCGGAGCTGGTTGGGAGACCATGGACGCCGATTTGGGTCGGGATAATAGTCTATCGTTTCGAGGGGCGGCCGACGGAGTCGACCCGTTCAGGAGTCGAGTTCCGCCGTGATCGGCCGGAAGTGCACCCTTCGCAGGAGCAGGGCGCTTTCGACTTCGGCCCTCCTCATTCACGCTAGCCCTGGGCCGCTCCGAGCTCCCGGTCAAGACTAAAGTAGATGTTCCTGGCTCGCGCGTCCAAAGTGTACACGGTACAAGTTCCGACAGCCATGGAACGCCCGTTCAAGCTACTGGGCGCGCTCGTTCTGGGAGTGGGAGTTGTCGGAATCGCCGTGGGGGCATGGCTGGCCTCGATCACGCGGCGAGGATGCACCGTGAGCTTCTTTGGGGATTGTTATGCGCAAGGGACGGTTCAACCGTACCTGATTCAGGGCGGCCTGCTCATGCTGGCCGGGGTCAGTAGCACACTAATTGGCGCGATACTCTTTTTCCGGGTGCGGCACAGAGCCCTTCCTACTCCCCCGCCACCGACGTGCGAGTACTGCGGAACCGTCAAGCTTTCCGCGGGAAAGTGCCAGAGCTGCGGGGCCTCTGGCTAATCGACGGGTTGTACCGCTTTTGCAGCCCCGGTCCTTCGGCCGCGCGCTAGTGAGCGGCGAAATTCGTTAGAGCGTAGGAAGCGCTCAACTACGATTCCACGGGCGATCGCCGGTTCCCGCGATCCAGACTCCGTAACAGTAGATGCTGACGGCAAGTCCCAATCCTCCGAAAAGCGCACCCTCGAAAAGTCGGGCGGACACGCCCGGGCCACCCCAGGAAAGCAGTGCGACGTCGACGAGAACGCTCAGGAAAAGCACGAGGAGGAAGTATCCAAAAATCCGATTGACATGCGGATCGTTGGCAAGCGTCGCATTGCCTCCTTTCCAACGTCGCTTCACTTCCGCCGCACTCACAGACCGAGGGTAAGGCCCTTGCCTCGAACCCACCCGAAGGCGGCTCCGTGCCGTCTAGCCCATTCAAGTCACCGCCCATCGCACTACCTGGAACGGGGCTCCGGTAGCATTCATTAGTCGGAACGCGAGTTGCTGACCACGGAGGAGAGTCTCCTGCCGACGTATGGTGCCGCTACGGCCACAGGTCGGTCGACATGTCGGCGCACTACATCGGGCCGGCTGGCTTGGCCGCCTGGTAAAGGGCTCATGGCTTTCGGGCAGGCCATGAGAACCCGCCTCGCCCCACCGAGCGAAGCGAGCGCCTAGGATATGTCCCGCCGGGCGGAATCCCTGACGAGTGCCGCTATAGCTCAGTAGGAAGAGCAGCTGATTTGTAATCAGCAGGTCGGGGGTTCGATTCCCTCTAGCGGCTTGCCCACCCAGTCGTCAGTCCACTCCCGAGCCAGCGCAGTGCTCGGAAGGATCCTCAGTTGTACTGGACGGTGAAGGTACCGTTGTAGCTCAGCAGCAAGTGGCCGGAGGACGTGATGTGTAGGAAGCCCGTGTCCGACTCGCTCTTGAACGAGTGCCCGCTGCAATGCGGAATCGTGAACGAGTAGGCTGTCGCAGAAGGTGGGAACGCGCCGGACGTATTGTTCGCGAACGAAGTTCCGTTGAACGTCAACGATCCGCACAACGCGGGTTGGACGTAGAACGTGACGGTCGCGCTCGGGGCGAAGACCGCCGTTACTTGCTTGTTGTAGAGAATCGCCCCGCACACGTCGTGGATGTGGACCAGATACTTCCCCGGCGGGAGGTACTTGTCGTAGTTGATGATTAGAATGCTCACGTTACCGGTCGTGGCGTTGGCCGGGATCGTGTTGGCGTGGGCCTTGACGACGTGTCCTACGCTGTTCTCCAGCTCCAAGAAGAAGTATCGTCCGGCCACGGGCCCGCCGAGCTGCGCCGTGTAGTTTGTCCCGATCGTAATCGATTGACCGTTAGCAGGCCCGCTGAGGAAGGAGATGTACTGGGCTGGATAGAAGATCGAAGGCAGCGTAACCCCCCCACCGTAGGTGCTCTTGGGAGCGGTCCAGGGGGATTTCGACATCGTCCCGTTCGACTGCGTCACATTCCACATCCAGCGGAACTCGAGCGTGAGGTTCCCGTAGGGTACGTTGGCTTGGATCGCAAGCTTCTCGGTCGACATGCGAGCCTGCCCTCCGGTCGGGAACTGTAGCCCGGCGGCGACGATCGAGCTCCGGCTCGTGTGCGCGCCGTTGGTCCAGCCCGAACCGGTGATGTTGAGGATTTGAGGGGAAAGGCTTGCACTGAAGCTCCCGCTCGGGGCGAGGGGGAAGGTGAAAAAGAGGCTCGGGAAGTGGACCGAGACTCCCAGGTCGGCCGCCGTGTAGTTCACCACGGCGAACTCCAGAACCTCAGTAATCCTGCCGCCGGCCGAGAGGTTCGTGGTCGGTTCCTTGAGGGGAAGATACAGCGCCGAGGGTGAGTGATTCGACGTCGGGTTGCACTTGAGGGAGCTCGACGCCGCAGCGACGCCTCCCGAACCCGAGCCAGCGACTCCGGAGTCGCGGGTAGGGAAGGCCCCGGAGGAAGCGAGAGTGAGCACCGCGAAGAGAATCGCTACGAGCGTAGCAAGAACAACGGGACGGCCCGGCGCACTGAAATTGCGTCGACCAAACCGACTCGGCGGGGAGGATTCCAATCGGTTCATGGTGGGGGCCCCCGGGACGTTTTTCACAGCCGGCCGTTACCAAGTGCGCCTTATAAGTTGTAGGGGTATATGCGCATGAATACGGACGCAGATCCTAGCCCAAAAATCGCTCGGTCCTCCCAGAGAGCTCGCACCGAGGGAAAGGTAGATCTCGGTCCGGGGTCGACCTCCTCCCCGCGCCGCTCCGCGTCACGAGAGAGCGGTCTCGGCCTCTTTCCGAAAGATTCCTCGGCGCACGAGTTGGCTTCCTAATGGGTACGCCTACGGCTCCTGCACCGCCCGCGTCATCGGCGGAGCTTTGCACGTCGTCGTCGCATGATATGCACGGTAACGGCGGCGATCGTCGCGGCAACCGCCGTCGTGACGGCGGCCCCAACGTAGATCCCCACCCCCGTGTTGGTTGCGCCACACGCCCGGGGGCTGACGAGGACCGACTTGGTGACTGACTCGTTCACGCCGTGCGAGTCGGCGATCCAGAGCGTCACGGACGCGTCTCCGATCGCCGTGAAGGTGTGGTTGACGTGCACGCCGAACGCGAAAGGAGACGTTGGGCCGAAGTCCCAGGTGAAGTTGAAAGGTCCAGCCTCCCCGGTGGCGGTGGCGTCGAGCGGCAGGACCGAACGGAACGGTTTGCAGCTCCCAGAGATGCTGCCGCCAACCATGAAGTCCGCCGACAGGAGCTGTGCAAACGTCACCGTAACTTGCACGCCGGCTCCCCGTACTGTGACGGTGGAGTTCAACGGGACGGAAGCACGAAACCCAGGCGTCGAGCCGACCGAGTAGGGATATGTCCCATTCGCCTCGTCGAAAGCGATGGTCTGAGCAACCGACGAGCGTGAGCTGCCTGCCATCGATACACCCCACGAAGTCCCGTTCGGGAGCCCCAGCTCGCCGAAGCTCACCGTGGAGGTGACGAGAGAGAAGGTGGCGTCCAGGAAGAGATTCGCACCCGCTACGTGGAGGGTCGAGGCCGAGGGCACCGGTTCGTACCGCTTGTCCCCGGTCGCCACCGAGAACGTGTAGCTCCCGTTCGCCAAGGCGAGACCCAGTGCGGCCGAGTGCGTGTAGACGGCAAGGCCGCCCGAGAGGTTGAAGTACCAACCGTCCGCCGAGGGTAGGCCGGCCTCGCTGATGGCCACCGGGAAAGTCAGGAGCCCGAACGTGAGATTCTCCTCCACCGGCCCGTTCGAGACCATCAGCGTGGTCCCCGTACTCGCCGAGTGGTACCTCGTGTCCGCAGAGCTGACGGAGAACGTGTAGGTTCCGTTCGGTTCGGTGAATCCGATCGTGGAGCTCAGGGAAGTCCTACGGACTCCGTCGAGGGTCACCGACCAATTGGTGCCCGAAGGAAGGCCGCTCTCGAAGAAGGAGATCCCGAAAGACCTCGTGCTCGTCCCGTCCGTGAGAACGCTCACGTTGTTGGAGGCCTGATTCGCGACGAACAGCTCGCCCCGTCCCAGATCGTACGCGATGCCTCGGGGGTTCGATCCCACCGAGAGCGTTCCGACAACCCCGTGTGAAGTGTCGGAGATGATGCTCACGTTGTTCGAACCCTCGTTCGTGACGAACACCATTCCTCCCCGGCTATCGTACGCCACGCCTCGTGGATTCGAGCCCAAACCCACCGAGCCGACGATCGTGTCGTTCGCGCCCGAGACGCGCGTCAAATTCTGGGCCCCCCAGTTCGCTGTGAGGATCTCCTTAGTCCCGCTGTCGTAGGTCACGCCTCGAACACCCGGAATCGGGGCGACCCGTCCCACGACGGTGTGGGTCGCGTCCGAGATCACGGCGAGGCTTGAATCGTAGTAGTTGGCGACGAGAACGCGCCCTGTCGCGGGGTCGTACGCGAGGTCGTAGAGCTGGCTCCCGGTGATCTGGATGGTGGCGACCACGGTGTTCGTGGAGTCCGAGATGACGTAGACGTGCGCCTGATTTAGGGCGTTGTTGCCGACGCTCGCGACGTAGACCTCGCCGGTTCCGGGATCGTACACGGCTCCGCGGAGGCCGTCCGATATCCCTACGGTAGCGACGACGCGGTTCGTCGCGTCCGAGATCACACTCACGTTCGGGCTCGTCGCGACGAAGATCTCTCCCTTCCCGGCATCGTACGTGATCCCGAAGGGTTGCGGGCCCACCGGAACGGTCGCCACCACCTGCCGGCTTGGTGCGGCGATGACGCTCACATTGTTGGAAGCGGTGTTCGCCACGTACACCTCACTGTTTCCCGCGTCGACCGCAATGCCCTCCGGAGCGCTTCCGACCGCGATCGATGCCAGGACCCTCGCGATAGCTCCATGGGAAGCCGCCGAAGTCACCCGATCTCCGGAGTACTGGAGTGAATGGGTCCCAGGCGCGGGATCCGTACTCGCGGTCAACACGGCGACTGACCCAGGCGGCAAGAGCTCCCCTACGACAAGAATTGCAGTCACCAGAAGTAGGGCAAGCGGCATCGTCCGCGCGCTGGTCGGCGTTCCGCTGCGAAGCGATCTCGGGCAGGGGTGCCGCGTGCCTGGACGGCCCAGCCTAGTGATCGGCAACGAGGCACCTACTGTGCTACCTCGGGATCATTCGAGAACGGAGCGCCCGCTATCCCTTCTTCGCCTCCGCAGCGATTCTCTCGCGGGCTTGTTCTATGAGCCCGTCCGGGAACCCAGCACGGGGATTGGGCGGCGGAGCTTGGGACGCCCCCCGCCGAACACCTCGTGGCCAGTTCGGTTCTTTCTCTCGCGGATGGGCCCTGCCGGGTCAGACCGGAGCTTGCCGGGCGCGCTCCTCGACTCCCACGCGCCCGATTCTCGTCAACTACGCGTGCCGAGGGGGGTCAAGGCAGGAGTTCGGAAGCTCAGCGCGGTGGCTGGGGCGGTGCCTCGCTCCAGGCGGGGGGTGGGGCGCCGGTCGGACCCGCTCCGGGTGGAGGTGCGCCTGGTCCGGACTGGTACTGCGCCGGGGGTCCGGGTGGGCTCTTGGGCCGTCGAGCGAGCATGACGGCGAGGGCGACCACGACGATCGCGAGTAGGACGATGCCGAGCAGGAGGTAGAGCCCCGTGCCGGAGGAGAGGCTCACCGAGCCGGAGCTCGAGCTGGTGGAGGCGGGGTGGGGGGCAGCGTTCACCTGGACGGTGAAGGAGCTGGAGGCGCTCTGGCCGAGGGCATCGGTGACGGTGGCGTTGACCGAGTAGTTGCCGGCCTTGGTGTAGATGTGGCCGAGGGAAGAGGAGGTGGCGGTGGAGGTGTCGCCGAGGGTCCAGTGGTAGGTGTAGGGGGCGGTGCCACCGGAGAGAGTGGAGGTGAGGGCAACCGTCGCGTTGGCGGTGGCGGTAGAGGGAGTGGCGGAGGCGGAGAAGGAGAGGG
>JAKIWX010000075.1 GCA_022749845.1 Thermoplasmata archaeon | reverse complement strand
CCGGGGCCTGGCGGTCCCGGCATCGGTACCGAAGGTTGCGGGTACGGTCCGATGCTGTGGAGCATCGACCCGTCCTACTCCTCAAGGAGCTGGTCGATCTTCGTTAGGATCTCCTTCTCCTTCGTTTCGCCCTTGCGGCCGCCTTCCCAGCGCGCGTTCACGAGGTCGACCAGGTTGCCCGCGAGCTTGTCCATCCAGGGCCCCTCCTGCTCCTCGAACCGCTTCGCGATCTTCTGCGCGAGCAGCTGCTGGTAGGCCCGATAGGCCGTCCAGACCATTGGTCCATATCCGCGGTGTCCCTCTCCACTTTCACAGTCGTCTCCCATGTTTCGTTCCTGCCGTTGCCGGCAGGGGAGCTACCGGCCGGAGGGGGATGATGACCGGACTCCTTCGGGGGTGGTCACGTCTTGGGCGGGAAGAGTTCAGGAGGGGAACGGTCGGGGAGCGTGACGTACAGCCGCTTGTTGCGCGCTCCCTTGTTCTCGAACCGCTCGAACGTGATCTCTCCCACCTCTTCCGTCGACCGGACGTGCGTCCCTCCGTCCGCTTGCACATCGAACCCGACGATGTCGATGAGACGGAGGCGCTCCCCCGCGGGGACCAGGTCTCGACGAACTCGGACGAGCGACGGCGTTCTCTCGAGCTCGGCGGAGTCGACCCAGCGCACTTCGACTGGGAGCGCCGCGGCGACCTTCCGGTTCGCCTCGCGAACGAGCTCCTCGGCGGTCTCACGACGCGCCTCGGGGAGGACGAGGTCCAGGCGGGCACCGCCCGCCGAGATCTGGCTACCGGTGATCTCGGAACCGAATCTAGCGAAGGCGGCCCCGCTCAGTAGATGAACCGCCGTATGGTACCGCATGTTCCGGTACCGGCTCGCCCAGTCGACGCGTCCCTCGACGGCAGCACCTGGGGCCAGCGGGGGACCGTCGATCTTGTGGACCGGACCATCGGGACCTTTCTCCACGGAGGTCACCAACCACCGGGTCGTGTCGGTGGCGGTCAGCTCGCCCACGTCAGACGGTTGGCCCCCTCCTTCGGGGTAGAAGAGGGTTCGGTCGAGGAGTACTCCGCCGTCGGCTGCAGCCGTCACGCGAGCGGTGAACCGGTCGAGGTACGCCTCGGCGAGGTAGAGGAGATCGGTCACAATCTCGAACCCGGGCAGTCGGCCAAGGCGGAGCGCGGTGGGGGCTAGAGGTAGCCGAACTGCCGCTTCGCGAACTCGCTCATCCGCTCGGGGGACCAGGGAGGTTCCCAGACCATGTCGACGACAGCGGCGTGGACGCCGCCGACCTTCTCGGCGGCCCCCTTGACCTCGTCCGCCAGAATGCCGGCGACGGGGCAGCCCGGCGCGGTCAGGGTCATGCGTACGGTGACGTCGTCCCCCTTCCATTCGAGGGCGTAGATGAGCCCAAGGTCGACGATGTTCATCGGGATCTCGGGGTCGTAGATCTTCTTCAGATTCTCCTTGATCAGGACCTCGCGTTCGGCGTAGGCTCCCCCCTGACCGAACGAAAGAGAGGGGGCGGGAGTGGCCGCGGGTACCGGGGCGGCTGGGGCCTCGGCGGGCGTCGCTTCGCTCATCGATTGCGCAAGGCGCCTTTCGAGTATAACGACTCCGTCAGCCCGCGAACGGTCCGCCCGCGGGCGTCGCCGGCGCGTCCTCCTTCTTCGAGGGAGTCCACGGCTCGAGCCTATCGAACGCCCAGTCCACGACCTCCGACAGCGCGGGGTGAATGTGCATCCCATCGATGATCGGCTTCGCGCTCCTGTCGGGCGTGTTGAGCAGGGTGACGACCTCCTGAACGAGAAGGGAAGCGTGCGGACCGACCAGATGGGCGCCGAGGATCCGCAGGGTTCCCTTCTCCACGAGTACCTTGGCGAAGCCTGAGGTGAGCCCCATCGCTTGGCCCTTGGCCGTCTCGGCGAACTCACACCGGCCTACGAGCAGGCGATCGGGGCCGACCTCGGCGAGCGCCGCCGCCTCCCCAAGACCGACGCCGGCCACCTCCGGCTCGGTGAACACCGCGTGCGGCACGGCGTGGTAGTCCACGGCGATCCGGTCGCCACGGAGCGCATTGCGAACGAGAATCGACGCATCGTAGTTTGCCTTGTGCTTGTACAAGTGTTCGCCGATGGCGTCCCCCAGCGCCCAGATCCCCGGCTGCGAGGTTTCGAGGTGAGCGTTCACGCGAATCCAGCCCTTCTCGTCGGTCAGGACTCCCGACCGCTCGGGGTGGAGGATTCCTGTGGTGGGCTCCCTTCCAACGGCCAGGAGGAGCTCGTCCACCTCGAGCGAACGGGGATCGCCCGCGCCGGACCTGTCGCGCACCGTGAGGCGGGTTTCCCCCTGGGCGGTCCGCTCCACGCGTTCGACCTCGCAGTTCGTCCATACGCGCAACCGCGTGAGGAATGCCCGAGTGACCTCAGCGGACACCTCGGGTTCCTCTCGGGGGAGCAGCCTGCGGTTACGACCGAGTACCGTTACCTTCGAACCCATCGCCGCGAAGAAGTGCGCGTACTCGCAAGCGATGTAGCCGCCCCCCACGATGGCGAGCCTGCGTGGCAGCTCGGTGAGGTCGAGGACCGTGTCGCTCGTCAGGAAGTGAGACTCCGCGAGGCCGGGGATGAGCGGGATGGTGGGTTGGGAACCAGCCCCGATGAAGATCCGCGCCGAGCGTATCCGTCTCCCGCCCAAGGCTAGCGTGAAGGGGGCGACGAAACTCGCGGCCTCTCGGAAGTAGGCGAGGTTCGAGGAGGTCGTGAATTCCTGACGTATCCGCTCGATATCGGGATCGATGCGGGCGCGCATGCGCCGCATCACCGTGGGGAAGGAGACCTCCTCGAGCGTTGCGTGGATGCCGAACTCGCTTGCGCGTTCGATCAGGCGCACGACATCCGCGGGATAGAGGAGCATCTTCGAGGGAATGCAGCCCCGGGTGAGGCAGATCCCTCCAGGAGGGTCCTTGTCGATGAGGGCGATACGAGCCCGGGGGTTCCCCTCGATGATGGCCTCGACGACGGCGTAGACCGAGCCGCTCCCGACGGCGATGGCATCGAACTCTTCGGCGGGCCCTTCCTCCATCGATGTCGATTCTCCCCGCTCGGAAACGCGCAGCTTCGGCCAGCGCCTGGACCGACTTACATCTTGTCGCGGGAGGACCTGGGGTGGGGAACGAGGTGCGGGGCGCCCCGGTCGTCCGCGGAGTCTCGCCGGGGTTGAAGATACCGTATCATCTGAGTAATCTGATTAGGCTAAATATTCAGCTGAACTGGGCTCCTTCGAGGGACGATGGCGAAAGCGAGAACCGCACGGAGCCCACGAGCGACCAAGCGTGACAATGCCTGCTGCGGCGAGGAGTGCTGCGGCTCCGGCTCAGGCTGTTGCGGTCGAGCCGCCGTCGGTTGCTGCCAGGTGGCCGCCGTCGTGGGGGTCGATGCGCGCGGTCAGATGGTCCTGCCAAAAGAGGTGCGGGAGCGGGCCGGCATTGCGCCGGGGGACAAGCTTGCCGTGCTCTCTTGGGCACAGGGAGAGGAAGCATGCTGCCTCTTGCTCCTCAAGGCCGACGCGCTAGCGGCGACGCTCCGGACCGCCTACGGTCCCCTGCTCGCCGAGATTATCCGACCGCCACCTTCCGCCCGGTAGCGCGCTCCGCCTGCGGTAGGAGCACCAGGCCGGCCGACGGGCCCAGTAGGTGCGGAAGTGGGGAGGTGGTGGGCAGGTAACCGGGTCCGGCAAGCCAGATAAAGGGGGCGCCGGTGCGCGGGAGAATCATGAAGGACGTACATGCCATGACCCCCACAGCGGGCTCTCTCGACCTCCACCGGGTCGGCGTCACGGGAGTGAAGAAACCGCTCGCCATCCAGCGCCCGGACCGCGTAGTCACCATCGGGGCGTCGTTCTCCGTCGACGTGGACCTTCCCGCGAGCCGCAAGGGCTCGGACCTCTCCCGGAACGCCGAGCTCCTCGCGGAGCTGATCGACTCCACGGCTACGGCCCCGGTCGAGAGCCTCGAGGCGGCGTGCCACGAGATTGCGCGCGAGCTCTTGATGCGCCACCAGTACGCCACCCAAGCGCAGGTCGAGGCGACGGGGACTTACTTCCGCTCGCGGGGGATCAGCGAGACGCGGCGCAGCTTCGAGGACTACCTGCTCATCGCCTCGGCGCGCGCGAGCCGGGACTCGAACGGCGGCGAGCCGACCGTCCTCCGAACGATCGGCGCGGAAGCGGTCGGGATGACCGCCTGCCCCTGCGCGATGGAGACGGCGCGCGAGATCCTCGAGGGGGAGTTTCCGCTCCTCAAGGACCACTCCTTCGACAAGTTCCCGATCATCTCGCACAACCAGCGCAACCGCACGCGCCTGTTGTTCGAGGTGCCCCCCGGAGTCGAAGTGGAAGTCGACCGCATCCTGGACGCCATCGAGGCGGCGCAGTCGAGCCCAACCTACGCCATCCTCAAGCGGCGCGACGAGGCCCAAGTCGTGCTGAACGCGCACCGGAACCCGAAGTTCGTCGAGGACGTGATGCGGGACCTCCTCTCGGGGGTGGTAACGCGCTTCGCCGACCTCCCACCCGAGACGATCGTGGTGGCGGAGACGGTGAGCGAGGAGTCGATCCACAAGTACGATGTCACCGCTTCCCACAGGATTACGCTCGGGGAGCTTCGCCACCCGGCTGCCGGCTAGGGCGGCGGTGGCAGGGCCGCCGTGGCGTACGCGCTGAATGCGATACGGCGGCGGCGCGGCCGTAGTGCCCTCACCGCTATCGGCATAGCCCTCGCCGTCGCGCTCCTCGCCGTCTTGCTAGCACTTTCGGCAGGCATCAACCAGAGCGCCACCTCGCTCGCCCAGTCGAGCGGCGTCGACCTGCTCGCCACGAGTGCCAACACCTCGCTGAGCTCGGGCGGATTCCCGCCCGTGCCGGGAGCCCACTCGCTCCCCGCCCGGATGCAGCAGGTCGACCCGAACGTGGAGAGCGCAAGCCCCTGGTTCGTGGGCGACGCCGTGTTCGCCAATCTCTCGCTCTACAAAGCCGCCAACGCTTCGCCCGGAGGAGCCGCGGTCCCCGGTGGCTGGGGGCCGACGGGCGCCGGAGCCGTCGGATGGATTCCGAAGTGGAACACCGGGATCGAGACACCGACCCTCCTCGCGGGGCCGGGATTCCCGTCGGCTGAGGACGCGCATTTCGCGCACGGCACCTACCAGGGTGCCTCGACCCACGCGGTCGTGCTGGACGCGGAGCTCGCGAGCGTCCTCCACGTCGGTCCCGGCGACCCGCTCTGGGCCTCCTCCCGAGCTCCGCCGGGGCCGGCCCAGCTCGGAGGCTGGTTCGCCAATGCGACCCAGTTCCGGGTGGCCGGGATCTCCGGACCGTTCTGGCTCGTTCCGTCCGCCCTCCTTTCCTTCTTCTATCTCTCCGACCTCCAACAGCTGTCGGGCCCGACCGCCGTGGCGGGCGACACGGCGTCGGTCGTCCTCATCCACCTCGTCGATCCTACGAATCCGGCTTCCGATGAGTCGAGGCTCTCGAGCGCCTTCACGGGCCTCACAGTGTTCAGCGTAAACGATGTCCTGGGCGCTGTGCAGTCGGCGGTGAATCTGTACCGCACCTTCGGCACGCTCATCGGGGCGGTCGCGATCCTCGTGGCTTTCCTGTTCACTACGACCGTGCTGCTGATGAGCGTGGACGACCGGAGCCGCGAGATCGCTCTCCTCCGCGCGATCGGATTCTCCCCGCGGTGGGTCGGGAGCACCGTGGCTCAGGAGGGACTCGTCCTCTCGGGACTGGGCGTGGGTGTGGGGCTGCCGCTCGGTTACCTGTTCTCGGTCGGCCTCAACGACTTCCTGCGGCGGCTGCTTCCTGGATTACCGACCAGCTTTTCCTTCGTCGCGTTCAACGGAGCCGTCGTCGCCTCCGCGCTCCTAGAGGCGGTCGGGATTGGTCTTCTCGCCTCGGTGCTACCGATCGTCCAAGCCCTCCGACGGCCCGTCGCCGAGGAGCTTCGCGCCCCGTGAGGCGGTTCGGACGGGGGCGGAGTCTCCGACACCTTCGCTTCCAGACGCTGCTCGCGATCGCGGCGGTGGGGGTCGCCGTGGCCCTCCCCGTAGTCCTCCTCTCCGTGGGCGGTGGGGTCGCGCAGCACGAGCTGCGCGCGCTTCAGCAGTCCGGCTTCCAGGTCGTCGTGGGTGCTCCAGGTCTCCACGGGATCGAAGGCGCTCACGGCCTCACCTCGCGCATCGACGCCATCTCCGAAGTCCGCGCGGCTTCGCCCATCCTGTCCCTGCCGGTGACCGTGTTCCTTCCGAGCGGCGGCCAGGCGCCGCTGCTAGCGGAGGGGGTCATACCTGCCGCGTTCCTCTCCACCGTCTCACCGGAAGAGTCGGGACTCTTCCCTACCCCTCTCCCCCTCGGCGATCCTACCGACCAGCATCACTTCGCGAACGGGAGCTACGTGGGTCCGGCCACCAATTCGGTGATTGTCTCCTCCCCGTTCGCCAACTCGCGCGCGGTGAATGTGGGGGAGGCGCTGGCGCTCTCGGTCACGGGGAACCGCTCGCAGTCCACGCTCTACAACGTGACCGGTACCTTTGGCGTGCCTCCGAGTTTGCTCGGGCCTACCGGGGCCTTCGTGGCGATCCTCCCCCTTTCCGACCTCCAACTGCTCGCGGGGGAGGCACGTGGGGCGAGCGGGGGAATCATCGACGGGGTCGACACCATCCAAGTGGCCCTCTCCGGCAGCGCCTCGTCGAGTCCGGCCACGGTCGCGAGCGTCGCCCACTCAATCGCCTCCCTCGCTCCCTACTACCAGGTGTCCACGCTGACGCAGGAAGTGGCAGCCCTCCAGAGCGCCGAGTCGGTGCTCACGGGCTTCTACCTCGCCCTCTCCTCGTTCTCGCTCGCGATCGGACTCGTGTTCCTCGGCGTGCTGCTGGTGCGCCGGGTAGATGCCCTCCGAAGCTCCATCGCGATCCGGCGCGCGCTGGGGCTACCCGCGCGCGCGCTTGCCGCTGAGTTCGCTCGGACCGCCCTGGTGCTCGCGGGAGGTGGCGTCGCGCTCGGGCTCGTCGCAGGCATCGTGCTCGTCCGGGCACTCGCGAGCTTTGGGAGCGCATCCGTGGCCGCGGTCGCCTCGCTCGCCGTTTTCGATCCGGTCCAGCTCGGGACGCTCGCCGCCGCAGTCCTCGGGATCGGCGCGCTGCTCAGCTTGGCGGCGACGCGGAGCGCGCTGCGGCTTTCCCTCCCCGAGGCGCTCCGATGAGCGCTGGGATCCCGCCGAAGGTCGAGCTGCAGAAGGTGACGAGGCGGTATCCGATCGGCTCGGTCACGGCCCTCGCCGAGGTCTCGCTCTCGATCCCTCCGGGAGCGTCCGTTTCGATCGAAGGACCGT
>JAKIWX010000074.1 GCA_022749845.1 Thermoplasmata archaeon | reverse complement strand
GATGTTCGAACCCGTGCACGGCTCGGCGCCGAAGTACGCGGGGCAGGACAAGGCGAACCCGGTCGCCGAGATCCTTTCCCTTGAACTGCTCCTGCGCCATCTCGGAGAGCGCGAGGCTGCCGACCGGGTGTTCCGTGCCGTCTGGGAGACGGTCGCGGAGAAGCGGTTCGTCACCTACGACCTTGCGCTCCCGGGCTACACCTCCCGGCCCGTGCCTCCCTCGAGCTGCTCCGCGATGGCCGCGGAGATCGCCCGGAAGGTGCCGCTCGTCGACCTGAGCGCCCCGCTCCGCACCGCGAACCCGGAATCGGGGCCGGGGGCGGCGAGCGCCGGCGACCCGTCGCTCGAGTAGCCCTACTCGCCGAGCACCTTCACGACGACGCGCTTGCGGCGCTGGCCGTCGAATTCGCCGTAGAACACCTGCTGCCACGGCCCGAGGTCGAGCTCCCCCGCGGTGATGGGGAGCAGCACCTCGTGCCCGAGGAGGAGATTCTTGAGGTGCGCGTCGCCGTTCGACTCCCCGGTCCGGTGGTGACGGTAGTCGCCGCGGGGGCAGAGGCGCTCGGCCCACTCGAGGATGTCGCCGTGCAGGCCCGGCTCGTCGTCGTTCACGAAGACGCTCGCCGTGATGTGCATCGCCGAGACAAGGCAGAACCCCTCCTTCACCCGGCTCCGCGCGACGATCTCGGCGACCCGGTCGGTGAGCTTCACGAGGGCGCGTGGGGTCTCCGTCTCCATCCACAGGTACTCGGTGTGGGAGCGCATCGACGAGCGGAGCGGCTCGGCCGCAATGAAGATAACCCGCGGGCTCGCCTCGTCCGGTCGTGGCGAGCCCCGCGCGCAGCGTGCGGATACCGCGACCCTCCGCCGGGCCAGCTCCCGAGAGCCCGCAGTCCGTTCGAGCGGATCCCGCGGAGGGCACCGCCGTTGTTGGAGGCGGGCCGGGCCTCGTGCTTCGGAACGACGGCGGGATGGACCGGGCGGCGCGCGTCTTTCTTCTCTACGTCGGTTTCCTCCTCGTCCTCTTCGTGATCTTCACCGGAGCACAGCTCGCCTCGCCCTACCCAGGCGTGCGCGACAACCTCCTCGGCACCGCCGCCCTCGCGCTCATTGCCCTCCTCGCGGCGGCGGGGGGGTTCGCGATCACCATGGGTCGCGCGCCTCGTGCCCTCCGAGCCGAGCGCGGCGCGGTAGTCATTCTGGAGTGGTGGGGACGGGAGAGGCGCCTGCCCGTCGGCCCTGCGAGCTCCCCGACCTCCGTCAAGGGGCATCCTCCGTTCCTCTTTGGGACCGGCTGGACCGAAACTGTCGAGCTCACGTGGCCGGGCGGTGCCCGCCGCGTCTACCTACTCGAACGCGGGCTCCTCGCCCGGGCCGTCTTGGCGAGCGAACCGGTCGACTGAGCCGCCGATCGGAGCTCTAGAGCAGGTCCTCAAGCTCGCCCGCGACAAGCATCAGGAGTTGGTCGAGGGCGCGGTTCTTGAGCTCCGTGATCTCGCCACCGTCCGTCTCGAGCCGGGCGAGGAACTCGTCCCCGTCGCGCAGGAAGGCGAGGGATAGGACGTGGCGGCGTGCATCGGATCGTGGAGGTGTCGGCGCGACCGGGGGGGTCGGGGCCGGCGTCGGGACCTTCGAGACGGGCGACTTGGGCGCGGGGGTTTTCGCCGCCGCGACCGGCTTCGAGGCGGGGCGGACCCTCTTTCCCTTCCCCTTCTTGGGCGGGGAGCGCGGCTTCGGTTTCGCCCGTGGCGAAGCGCGTGCGCGCGCCGGAGACTTCTTCGATGAGCTCCCCATCCGAGTGACCTTGATTTCGCCCCCACTTGGGCCCCCTATATATATCTAAGTCCGGAATTTCGTGGCGGAAGTAGGATGGAGGCAACGGAAGGGGGCGGCACGGCGGCACCCGGTGCCTCCACCGCCGAGCCCACCCTCTCGCGAGCCTCGTTTCTCTTCCTGCTGTCGGCTACGCTCCTGTCGATCTACGTGGTGCTGAGTCCGCTCCTCACCTTCGTGGCCTTCGGCTCCGACTCCGGGGAGTACTACGCCCTCGCGGGCCAGCTCTCGGCCACGGGACATCTACCGGTGGGGGGCGCGTACACCGGAGGCTACGCGGGCTGGGGGTTCGCCTATCCGGATTTCCCTGGGCTCTTCGTCTTGGTCAGCGGGACGGCGGGCGCCCTGGGGGCGAGCCCGGTCTCCGGCCTCCTCTACGCCGTCCCCGCCCTCTCCGCGCTCTCCGTCCTTCCCATGTTCCTCCTCTTCCGGCGTCTGTGGCCCGTCGACTCGGTGGCGATTCTCGGCGCCTCGTTCGCGGCGGTCGCGATGCCCCGCGCGTTCTCGATCGCCCACCCCGCCCCTCTCGGGCCCGGGGACCTCTTCGCCGTCGCCGCCCTCTGGATGTTCGTCGAGGGCCGCTCGGACGCACGGTGGTACGTTCCGCTCAGCGTGAGCGGCACCGCGCTCATCCTAACGCACCACCTCTCCTCCTACTTCTTCCTCGTCACCGCGCTCGGTGGGCTTCTCCTCCTCGAGCTCTGGCGGCCGCGCAGCTGGAGCCTCCGCTTTCCTGCCCGCGAGCTCGGATTCCTCGCGGCGTTCACGGTCGGGCTCCTCCTCTTCTGGTTCGAGGCGGCCCCGGACTTCCGAGGCGTGCTCGTCCAAGGGCTCCCGAGAGTGCTCGCCTCCTCCCCCGGCCCCGCAATCGCGCTTACGCTCGCGGCGCTCGCGGCCGTCGCACTCCTCCTGCGCTGGCGTCGCGCGCGGCCGAGCTCGGGGAGGGAGTGGGTGCGCTACCCGACGGACCGCTCCGTCGCACGTGACATGGTCGCGCTCTGGGGGGGGACGGCCGGCGGGCTCGCGCTCCTCCTCCTTGTACCGTTGCCCGCCACCTCCCAGTTCGTCACCCCCGGAACCCTCCTCTGGTTCGCGCCGATCATGGTGTTCGTCGGGTTCGCCTCGGGCTCGCGACGCCTCGTGACCGGAACCCGCGCGGCTCCCTTCCTCCTCACCTGGCTCGCGGCCCTTGGGCTCTCCGCCGCACTCGCGATCGCCTTCGGAAGCACCGTGATACCACCGGGCCGCCACGCCGAGTACCTCGTGATCCCCCTCGGTCTCCTCGTGGCGATCGGGATAGGCCGGCTCGCCCTGCGTGCGGAGCTGACGGCGGGGAAACCGGCCCTCTTCGCGGTCGGGGTGGGAGCCGTCGTGCTCCTCGCGGCGAACGCCGCCATCGTCTATCCCCCACCGGTCGATTTCGGCGGCTTCCAGGAAGGCTACACGACAGGCGACGCCGCGCTCTGGATGTGGAGCGGGGGTGCGCTCTCGCCCGGCACGGCGGTCGCGAGCGACCATCGGTTGAGCTCGATGCTGTTCGGGGTGGACCGACTTGCAGCCACGTGGCAGTCCACGCCAGCCCTGTTCACCGGGAAGAATCGCTCCGCCGCTCTCCAGGAGCTAGAGTCGAGTCCCTCCCCCCACGCTCCGTATGTGTACCCCATCTCGGCGGTGGCGGTCGACGGGACGATGTATTCGGGCGTCGCGCTCGACCCGAACGCGCCGGCCTCGGCGCTCTCCTCGGAGGCGATCGGCTGGTTCGGGGGGGAGCCGTTCGTTCCCGTCTACGAGAACGGGCTCGAGAGCGTCTACTGGGTCGACGGCAGCTCGATCGAAGGCGGGTAAGGTTCCTGCACACCATCGGGGTGCAAGATCTTCACCGGCGGATTTCCCTCGCGAGCTAGCAGGGAGAGGAGGCCGCGGGCCCAGGCAAGCTTGCGTCGTTTGCGTGCCGCCGCGACCGGCTCGTCCTCCACGCGCTCGAAGTCGAATCCCGAGAGCAGCACTTCGCTCGCCCCGAGCGCGGCCGCGAGGAACGCTGCCCGGTCACCGTCGGTGAACCCGCCGTAGTTCACGAGCCCGCCTCGCGGAGGTCCGGCCCAGCTCCCCCCGACGGCCCCCGGAAACTCCGGCACCCAGCGACGTACCGCGTCGCGGTTGTCGCCGTGGGCGTGGACGAGCACCATCGAGCCGCGTGCGTTCGCCGAGATCTCCTCCGGCACCGGGCCGTCGAGGTCGGTCACGATGAGGTTCGGAACGAGCCCCGCGCGCAGGCATCGGGTGGTCGCGCCGTCCGCGGCGATGAGGCAGGGCGCGGGAGAGCGATCGCCGAGGCTGTGGAGGGGGGGCAGGGTCGCGCCCGGCGCAAGCCCGACGACGACGGCAGCTCTGCCCTTGATGTGGCCCGCGAGCCGTTCCGGCGTTCGGAACCTCGATTCTGCCCTGAGGAGATTCTCGAGGACCCGGGCGGAGAGCTGCTCGTTCTCCCACGGAAAACCGAAGTCGGTCGCGATTCGACGATAGTACGGAGCCCAACGGTCGTACTCCACGGGTTCTCCTCGGAAACGAGGTGCCGCCTTTTATAAGGGGGTTGCTGCTCCCCGCGCTCGGAGCACCGTCGATGCGCCCCCTAGCTCAAGAAATCCTGTCCCACCTCCCGCAAGAAGGCAAGAAAGCGGCCGAGCCGACCCCCACGCCCTCGAGCGACGATGCAGAGCTCGAGGCGGTGCTCGCCTCGCTCAAGACGAACATCAAGGTGGTTGGCTGCGGCGGTGGCGGCTGCAACACGATCAACCGCATCTTCGACGATGGCCTCGTCGGCGCGGAGATGGTCGCGTGCAACACCGACGCGCAGCACCTCCTCACGATCCACGCCCCGCGCAAGATCCTCCTCGGCCGGCGGCTCACCCGCGGACTCGGTGCCGGTGCCCTCCCCCAGGTGGGAGAGCAGGCCGCGCGCGAGGCGGAGGACGAGCTCAAGAAGGTCATGCAGGGCGCGGACATGGTGTTCGTGACGCTCGGGCTCGGCGGCGGGACCGGCACAGGCTCCGCGCCGGTGGTCTCCGAGGTCGCGCGCGAAGTGAACGGCGGGAATCCGCTCGTCATCGCCGTCTGCACGCTCCCGTTCGCGAGCGAGGGGCTCGTCCGGATGGAGAACGCGATGTGGGGCCTCGAGCGGCTCCGCTCGGCGGTCGACACGGTCATCACGATCCCGAACGACCGGCTGCTCGAGCTCGTCCCGCGTCTCCCGATCCAGACGGCGTTCAAGGTCGCGGATAGTGTCCTCTCCCGAGCGATCCGGGGGATCACCGAGATCATCACGAAGCCCGGGCTCGTGAACCTCGACTTCAACGACCTCCGCACGATCATGAAGGGAGGCGGGGTGGCGCTCATTGGGATCGGCGAATCGGAGAGCGAGAACCGCGCCGAGGACGCCGTCCTCGAGGCGATCCATTCCCCGCTCCTGCGGGTCGACATCGCGGGCGCGACGGGCGCCCTCATCAACGTGACCGGCGGTCCCGACATGACCGTCTCCGAGGCGCAGAAGGCGGCGGAGGTCGTCTCCAAGGCGATCTCCCCCACCGCGCGCATCATCTGGGGCGCCGCGGTCGACCCGACGATGCAGAGCACCATCCGCGTGATGCTCGTGGTCACCGGAGTTAAATCCCCCCAGATGTTTGGAACCTCGGCGGGGACGGAGCCGCGGGCCCGGACGGGCCCCGAGCTCGACGTCGTCCGCTAGGTTTACCGCATGGCTTTCCTCGACCGGGCCCGCAACGTCCAGGACCAGCTGGACGGCCGTCTGCGGGGCGTCGGCCACGGGAAGTACGGCCGCATCCTCCGGATGGCCCGCAAGCCGAGCACCGACGAGTACGTGAAAGTGCTCGAGGTGACGGCGCTCGGCGCCGTCATCATCGGCTCGGTCGGGTTCATGATCTACGTCTTCTTCACGCAGACCGGCCCCTGGCTCTGGCAGAACCTGTTCAGCGGAGGGCTGCCGTAGATGGAGGGGGACCCGGACGGCATCGGCCTCCTCGACGGCTCGCAAGCTACGCCGGCCCCGTCGAAGCCGGCCGCCTCGGCGCCCGCCTCTACCCAGGTGAGCGCGCCTGCGTTCGTTCCGCCCACGCCGGCCCAGCCGGCGGGGGAGCTCAAGATCGCCCCCGCCGACGACGCGCAACGTCAGGTGACGGCCGGCACCGTCTCCACCCTCTCCGCCGTCGTCACGACGAGCCGCACCGAGACGGTGCCGGCGAGCCTCGTCGTCGAGGTCGCCTACACGTCCACGTATCCAGGGGAGGGTGCCGAGTGGCCCGTCCGCTGGCTGCTCCCGGGCAAGCGCTCTTTCGCTGACCTCGTGCGCCGCAAGGAGACGGTGAACTTGAACGTCGGCCCGAACTCGCCCGTGGCCTTCTCCTTCGAGGTGGAGGCGCCGGTCGGCGTTCGGTACGGCGACCGGGTGGAGCTGCGTCTCTCCGCCCAGTCGGAAGGGTACGCCAAGCCCGCGCGCCTCACGCTCTCCTGGGAGGCCCGACAGTCGGTCCTCGCGATCAAGACCTCGCGCGGCTACGAGCGGGAGGTCGCGGACACCCTCCTCACGCGCGCCGAGGAGAAGCCCGATGTGCTGTTCAGCCTCCTCGTGCCCGCCGCGCTCCGCGGCTACGTCTTCGCCGAGGGGATGAGCTTCGAGGGGGTGCGGGAGATGCTGAAGGGCATCCGCAAGGCCCGCGGCCTCGTCGACGGCGAGACGACCCTCAAGGAGGTCGAGCCGCTCCTCGTCCCGCGGATCACCGTCGAAGGATTCGTCGAGGGGGCGATCGTCGAGCTCGTTGCCGGTCCCTTCAAGGGCGAGAAGGCCCGGGTGAAGAAGATCGACCAGGCGAAGGAGGAGATCACCGTCGAGCTCATCGAGGCGGTCGTGCCCATCCCGGTGACCGTGCGCGGCGACCACGTCCGCATGCTCGAGAAGGGGAGTGGCAAAGCTGGCGGATGAGGTGAGCGTCCTCGTCGAGGGCGGCAAGGCCGCGGCCGGCGCTACGCTCGGCTCGGCGCTGGGGCCGCTCGGCGTGAACGTGGGCCAAGTGGTCCAGCAGATCAACGAGAAGACCAAGCATTTCGCGGGGATGCGCGTGCCCGTCATCGTCAAGGTCGACGCCGCGACCCGCACGTTCACTCTCGTCGTCGGCCGCCCGCCCGTCGCGGCCCTCCTCTTGAAGGAGGCCGGGAAGGAGAAGGGGAGCGGCAAGGCGGGGACCGAGGTCGTGGGCGACGTGAGCCTCGAGGCGGTCCGCAGGATCGCCGAAGCGAAGGGGGAAGATCTCGAGGGCCGGACCATCGAGCAGCGCATCAACCAAGTGATCGGAAGTTGCACCTCCCTCGGCCTCACCGTCGATGGCGAGGACCCGCGCGCCCTGCTCAAGCAGCGGCTCGCCGCGCCCGGAGCCGCCGCATGATGGGGGGCGTGCCCGGGGGGCCCGCACCCGACCTCTCGAACGCCGAGATCGTGGACTACTCGATCCTCGAGGGCGACGGCCGGGTCCGCCTGAAGCTCAAGGACGGAAGCGTGGTCGAGATCCGGCTCGAGATCATGAACATCCTGCGCGCGGGGAACGACCCGAACACGGGCCTGCCCGCCTACATCGTCCAGTCGGCGCCGCTCGTGCGGCTCGTCGAGTGCCCGAAGGAGCTCCGCAAGAGCCCGGTCCGGCCCGGCG
>JAKIWX010000073.1 GCA_022749845.1 Thermoplasmata archaeon | reverse complement strand
GAGCACGAGCGCAGGATCCAGGAGCAGCTGCGCGCCGCCGGTTTCTCCCTCGATTGGAGCCGGTACCGCTACACGATGGACGCGGGCTCGATCCGGGCGACGCGGCGGGCCTTCGTCGACCTGTACAAGGCGGGGCTCATCTACCGCGGGGAGCGGATCGTGAACTGGGACCCGAAGCTCGGAACCGCCCTCTCCGACCTCGAGGTGGTGCATCGCGAGGAGCCCGCCGAGCTGCTCTACCTCCTCTATCCCTGGGCGGACGGCGCTCCCGGCGGTCTCACCGTCGCCACCGTTCGGCCGGAGACGATCTTCGGCGACATCGCGGTCGCCGTCCACCCGGACGACGAACGGCACCGGAACGCCGTGGGTCGGGAGGTAAGGGTGCCGCTCACGGGGCGCTCGGTCCCCGTCGTCACCGACGCGGCCGTCGACCCCGCCTTCGGGAACGGCGCACTGAAGCTCACCCCGCGCCACGATCCTGTCGACTTCGCCATCTTCCATCGCCACCCGGACCTCGCCCTGCCGCCGTCCATCCTCGACCCGGGCGGCCTCCTCACGGGAGAGTGGGTGCCCGCCGAGTTCCGCGACCTCGGCCGCGACGAGGGGCGGCGCAAGGTGACGGAGGCGCTCCGCGCCGCGGGAGCGGTCGAGCGCAGCGAGAGCATCACCCACTCGGTCGCGCACTCCGAACGCTCCGACGCCGCGACCGAGCCGATGCTCTCGATGCAGTGGTTCGTTCGGATGCAGCCGCTCGCGGAAGCGGCGGTGCGGGCGGTCCAGCGCAAGGAGGTCCGGATCCACCCCGATCGGTGGGACGCGACGTTCTTCCACTGGATGGAGACGATCGAGGACTGGTGCATCTCCCGGCAGGTGCAATGGGGCCACGCGATCCCCGTGCTCTACTGCGAGGGCTGTGCGGCGCTCGTCGTCGAGGAGAGTGTCCCCGCCGTCTGTCCGAGCTGCGGCAGCGCGAAGCTCCGGCCGGACCCGGACGTCCTCGACACATGGTTCTCCTCCTGGCTCTGGCCGTTCTCGGCGCTCGGCTGGCCCGAGCCGACGCGCGACCTCGCCGAGTACTTCCCGACGAGCGTGCTCGTCACCGGCCCCGACATCGTCTTCTTCTGGGTCGCCCGGATGGTGATGGCCTCCTACCACTTCCGGAAGGAGCGGCCGTTCTCCGACGTTTACTTCACGGGGATGCTGCGCGACGCCTCGGGGCGCAAGATGTCGAAGCATCTCGGCAACTCCCCCGACCCGTACGACCTGATCCGCGAGTGGGGCGCCGACGCCGTTCGGTTCGCCCTCCTCTTCCCGAACCCGGCGGACCAGGACGTGCGCTTCTCCCCAGCCTCGACCGAGGGCGCTCGGAACTTCCTCACGAAGCTCTGGAACCTCGTCCGGCTGCTACGGAGCCACCTACCGGAAGGAAGCGAACCGCCGGTGAACGCCCCCGCGCTCGACCGCTCGGCCCCGCTCGAGGACCGCTGGATCCTCGGGAGGTACAGCCGCGTGGCCGAAGAGGTGGACCGCGCGCTCGGCGCCTTCGAGTTTACGCAAGCCCTCTCGACGATCTACAACTTCCTGTGGCACGATGTGGCGGACCGGTACGTGGAGATCGCCAAGGAGGCGCTCGCCGGACGCAAGGGCGAGCTCTCGGCGCGGCGCTCCCGGGGTGTGCTCCTGTTCGTGCTCGAGCGTTCCCTTCGGCATCTCCACCCGATCGTCCCCCACGTGACGGAGGAGCTCTGGCACGCCCTACCCCACGAGGGGGAGTGGCTCGACCGAGCACCGTGGCCGCCGTTGGGGGAAGCGCAGTTCGACCCCGAGGCGGAGCTCGAGAGCGAGGCGCTTTGGGGCACGATCCGGGCGCTGCGCCTTCTCCGGTCCGAGCATCAGATCCCGGCCTCCGAGCGCCCGCACGCGTGGGCGCGCCCGGCGACCGAGGAGGTGAGGGCGCTCCTCCTCCGGGAGGCGCAGCAGGTCCAGCGGCTCGCCCGGCTCGAGTCGCTGACGGTGCTGGCCGCGGGCGCGGCACCCCCTACGGGGGCGCTCGCCCACGTCACGCCCGAGGGGGAGGTGTTCCTTCCTCGCAGTGCCGCGACCGAGGTGGCCGAGGGGGAAGCGCTCCTCAGGGAACGGGACAAGCTCGCCCTACTCCTCGCCAAGAGTCGCGACCGTCTTGCGGACCCGGGTTTCCGCGGCAGGGCCCCGCCGGAGGTGGTCCAAGGGCTCGAGGAGAAGGTGGTGGAGCTCGAACGCCGGATCCGGACGATCGAGGGACACCTCGCACCTCCGGCCGCCGGGAGTGCTCCATGACCCGGACTCCCCGACGACGAGCCTCCTCGGAGCTCCCCCGAGGATTCCCCATGGGACATCGGGGCCGGGTCCACCCTCCGCTCGGACTCGGGCTGTGGAACTTGGGTCGATGGACGCCCAAGGAGGAGGCGGGACTCCGGCCGGTCATCGACGCGGCCTTCGAGGCCCGCGTGCCGTGGATCGACACCGCGGAAGTGTACGGAGGCGGCCGCTCCGAGCAGTTGCTGGGGGACGCGCTTGCCCGGCTCGAGGCCGGGGCTCCCCGACCGTTCCTCTCGAGCAAGCTCTCGTACGATCACCTTCGGGCGCGCCAAGTCCGTCCATCGCTCCAGGGAACCCTCCGGCGCCTCGGGCTTGCCTCGCTCGACCTCTACCTCGTCCATTTCCCGAACCCCCGCGTCCCGCTCGCGGAGACGATGGGGGAACTAGCCGCGCTCGAGCGGGAAGGGAAGGTGGGTGCCGTTGGGGTGAGCAACTTCTCGGTCGAGGAGCTCGAAGCTGCGCGCGCCGCCCTGGGCGAGACCGAGCTCGTGGCGAACCAGCTCCCGTTTAACCTGCTCGAGCGGGAGGAGGCAGAACCCGTGCGGGAGTACTGCCGCCGCAACGGGATCGTGATCGAGGCGTACTCTCCGCTCGCCCGCGGCCTGCTCGCCGGGCGCTTCCGGACCGCCGGCCCCCGTGCGGGGGATCCGCGTCGGGGTCGCGGCCTCTTCGACCGCGAACGCTGGCCCACTACCCGAACCAAGGTCCGAGCGCTCAACGCCCTCGCGGAGGAAGCGGGGGTGCCGCTCGTCGCCATCGCGCTCCACTGGCTCTTCGGGCAGGGGGCGGCCCCGGTGTTCGGCTCGGGGACGGTCGAGCAGCTCCGCGCTACCCTCCAGGCGGCCCGTTCGCCTCCCGCGAAGGGGGTGCTCGAGCGCGCCGACCGGATCGCGCGGGGGGATGCCGATTGAATTCGTCGCGTTCGACATGGACGGGACGCTCATCAACATCGAGAGCTCCTGGGCCGAGGTACACCGCTTCTTCGGCGACTCGAACCAGGAGGCGCTCGAGCTGTTCCTCGCGGACAAGATCGACGACGTCGAGTTCATCCGGAGGGATGTTCGGGTGTGGTGGAAGCACGCCCCCCAGCTCTCCCGGGCGGAGGTCGACCGCATCCTCGGGAGCGTCCCCCTCATGCCCGGCGCCGAACGGCTGTTCGCCGAGCTCCACGACCGCAACATCCGTACCGCGATCGTGAGCGGGGGGATCGACCTCCTCGCCGAGCGGGTGGGCCGGCGCCTTGGCGTCGACCGGGTCCTCGCGAACGGCCTCGTGGCGGACGGGCAGGGGCGCCTCACGGGAGAGGGGGTGGTCCGCGTTCCGATCAAAGGCAAGGGGCAGGTCCTCGCGGGTCTGCAGACGGAGCTTGGCTACGCTCCGGAGGTCACCGCGAGCGTGGGCAACTCCGAGATCGACGTTGCGCTCTTCCGCCAGAGCCGGATTGGTGTCGCGTTCCTCCCGGCGGACGACGCCGTCCGGGAAGGGGCGACGCACGTCATCACCCGCCCCGATCTCACCGAGCTCCTGCCCATCCTGCTCGAGGAGTAGCCGTGCCCCGAGCCACTCCGTGCCACCGGCTCCCGCCGTCGGACGGCTAGGCTTATCCTCGCGCCGAGGCTCGTTCCGGCCGATGGAAGGCTACGCCGCGCTGCTCAAGCGGGCCCGCGAGAAGCTCCCGCAGGTCCAGGTGAGCACCGACCGGTTCCAGGTCCCCGAACCGGACGTGATGGTCGACGGGAGGAACACCGTCATTCGCAATCTCCAGGAGGTCGCGACCGTCCTGCGGAGGGAGCCGGAACACGTCATCGGGTACCTCGCGCGCGAGCTCGGCTGCCCGGGGGTCCTCGACCTGCCGCGGGGCGTCCTCAAGTCCAAGCTCTCCAAGGACGCGATCGCCCAGCGTCTGCGGGAGTACACGGAAAAGTACGTCATCTGCTCCGAGTGCAAGCGGCCGGACACGCACCTCTCGAAGGAGGGGCGGTTCACGCTCCTCGTCTGCGAGGCGTGCGGGGCGCAGCGCCCCGTGACGGTCCGCCGGGTCGTCACTTCCGAGAAGCCCCGCGCCATCGTCGTCGTGGGCGAGGTGTACCGCCTCACGATCGAGGACGTCGGCCGCAAGGGGGACGGCGTCGCGAAGAAGGAGGGGTTCGTCATCTTCGTCACCGGCGCGACCCAGCGGGGCAGCACGGTGAACGCGAAGATCACCAAGGTGCTCGGGACGAACGCCTACGCGGTGCTCCAGCCGTAGGCCGCGATGCGCGGCGTCCGCTCCCTCGGTCTCGTCGGCCTGTATGTGGCGAGCCAGGTCGCGGCGCTCCTCCTCGCGCTTCCGTTCCGGTCGGAGGGGCTCGCCACCACCTCGAACCCGAACTCCCCGACCGCGCCGCTCTACCTGATCGCCGTCATCGTCATCGCCCCGCTGTTCATCCTCTTCTTTGCGAAACTGAACGGCGGGCTCGCGGCGATCCGGTGGGTGATCCTACTCGGGATCAGCTTCTCGCTCCTGTTCACCCTCACCGCCGCCTTCACGGTGCTGCTCCCCCAGGTCTACCTCATTCCGCCGCAGGAGGTGGGCACCTTCGCCTCCCCCGCGACGCTGCTAGCCACCGCGAGCGCCGTGCTGCTGCTGGCGGCGCTGCTTCTCGAGCCGCAGTGGTGGGTCGTCGATTTCGTGGGGTTCGTCGCGGCGGGCTCGCTCATCGCACTGTTCGGGATCTCCTTCTCCATCCTTCCCGCGGTCATCCTGCTCGTCGCGCTCGCGGTCTACGACGCGGTCGCCGTGTACGGCACGAAGCACATGATCTCCCTCGCCGACGCGGTGACCGAGATGAAACTCCCGATCCTGCTCGTGATGCCGGCGGCCGCGGGATTCGACTACACCCAACCGGGCGGGCTCAAGAAGCAGCGCGCCCGGCCGGTCGAGGAGCGCGAGGCGCTCTTCATGGGCCTCGGCGACGTCGTCTTTCCGGGCATCCTCGTCGTGGCGGCGTACGTGTGGCTGCCCTCCAAGGCCGTGCTCGGCGCGGTGGGCGGTAACCTCCTCGTGGCGATCGGCGCGCTCCTTGGCTCGCTCGTCGGGTACGCGATCCTGATGCGGCTCGTCGGCGGAGGCAACCCCCAGGCGGGCCTGCCGCTCCTCAACGGGGGGGCGCTCGCCGGCTACTTCCTCACCTTCCTCCTCGTGTTCCGCACGTTCGGCTTCGGCCTCAATTTGACGCTGTAGAGGAGCCGTGCCGCGGAAGGTCGAGGATTTCGAGGTCGGCGACGCCCCTAGCCTCGACACGCTCGTCCGGCGCATGGAGGCGGCGGGCGGGTTCAGCTCGCAGCAGCTCGTACGGGGCGTCGACCTTCTCGCCGCGATGCTCGCCGACGAGGAGCTCACCCTCTTCCTCTCCTTCCCGGCGGACATCGTCGCCACCGGCACCCGCGGCCTCCTGCGGGAGCTCATCGCCGGCGGCTACGTCGACGGCGTGATCACCACCTGCGGCACCCTCGACCACGACCTCGCCCGCGCAGAGCGTCCGTACCTCCACGGCGAGTGGGACCTCGACGACGCGGAGCTACGCAGGCGCGGGAGCTACCGACTCGGGAACCTCGTGATCCCGGAAACGAGCTACGGGCCGGTGGTGGAGCGCCGGCTCACGCGGCTCCTGCGGCGCCGGTGGAAGGCGGGACGCCGCTCCCTGTCGGCGCGCGAGCTCGTCTGGGAGCTCGGCGCGGAGATGGAGGGAGCGCGCGGCAGGGGCAGCCTCTGCCGCGCTGCGTTCGAACGTAAGGTGCCGTTCATCGTCCCCGGGCTCCTCGACGGCGCCGTCGGCTCGCAGCTCTGGATGTTCTGGCAGCAGCAGAAGGGGTTCCAACTCGACCTCTTCTCGGACGAGCAGGCGCTCTCCGACCTCGTCTTCGAGGCCAAGCGCTCAGGGGCGCTCATGCTCGGAGGCGGGATCTCGAAGCACCACACCATCTGGTGGAACCAGTTCCGAGGAGGGCTCGACGCGGCCGTTTACGTCACGACGGCGGTGGAGTGGGACGGTAGCCTCTCGGGAGCCCGTACGCGGGAGGCGATCAGCTGGGGGAAGCTCAAGCCTCGGGCCCGCCACGTGACCGTTGAGGGGGATGTGACCGTCGTACTGCCGCTCCTGTTGGGGGCCGCGCTCGAGCGAATTCGATGAGGAGGGTGCGAGCCCGACGACCGTGGCTGAGGCTCAGCTCTACTGTCCTCGGTCGACTCGAGGAGAGGTTATGAACCGTCACCGGCGTCGGCGCGCGGTCGCGCCGTGGGCCCGTAGCTCAGCCCGGTAGAGCAGGCGGCTCTTAACCGCAAGATCAGGGGTTCGAATCCCCTCGGGCCCGTACCACACCTAACCCGCTCTACGACCGTGCTTCGCTCGGAGCCGGGAATGCGCAACCCCATCACGGACGCCCCGCCCAAACCCCTGGTCAACCCCGAACCTGGCAAGGTGTAGCTGACCCCGCTTCGACCCGTCGCTGGGAGGGGGTTTCTCGACGGAGATCCTGACTTCTCGTGTCGTTGTACGAGCGACCGTTCCTTCAAGTAGGGGGTGTCGGAGCCGCACCCTCAAGTACCCCGAAGGGTACTCTATCTTTGACCCGCCCGCGCTCGAGCCGACCGAGTGCAGTAGTCGCTGGCGCGGAGCTACTTAGAAGGAGGTGAATTCAGATTTATGGTAAGTTTAACCGAATCGAGACTCGGGTACGTGTTCGGGCTGCTCGGCGGGGGCCTCGTGCTCCTCGGCGGCCTCGTGAGCCTCCTCGTCGGGTTCGTCGACCTGGTGGTCGGGCACCCGTTCGGGGCGATCAGCTCCGCGAGCTTGGCGGTCGTACTCTTCGTCGTTGGTGCCCTCGCCATGTTCTTCGCATGGATTGGGCAGCACGACTGGAGGGAGCGTCCGTTCGCTAGCGGCGTGCTCTTGGTCGTACTCGCGGTCGTGGGCTGGGCCTTCCTCGGTCTCGGAGCGAATGTCGTGGCGCTCGTCGGCGCCCTGTTCGTCTTCCTCGGCGGGGTCCTCTTCCTGGTGGAACCGGCGAAGAGGATGGCCATCGCCGTGACCGCGGCGTAGAACCTGGGCCTCCCACAGCGTGGGAGCCACAACCCCTTCCAGCCCCCTTCTTCTCGTTGGGCGAAGGTGCGCACGGATGCAATGGATGCTCTCCCGAGATCAGGAGCAGCCGCGCGCAGGAGTTGGGTGATCTCAACTACAAGTAGCCCCGCCGATATGCGCGGCCGATG
>JAKIWX010000072.1 GCA_022749845.1 Thermoplasmata archaeon | reverse complement strand
GGCGGGCTCTCGGGGAGCACGCTCGACGAGGCCCAGTCCTGGGGTAAGATCTCGAAGAGCGCGACCCGCGGCATGGCCCTCGTCGAGGCGTCGGTTGCCCTACCGCTTCTCGCCGCGGGCCTTTGGGACCACCGACGCAAGTGGCGGGGCAGGCCCCGTCTGCGCTATGACTGGACCGGAGACTCGGTCAAGATTCGAAAAGCAGGATCTACCTTGCGGGGATAGCCTACTCTTCGGGATACAGTCCGTGGGCGATCTTCGCCCCCTCGGACCCCTTCCAATCCGGGTCGCTCTGCTCGCGCACACCCTGGAAGGAGAACGGTGTGGGGTAGCCGCTCCTTGGACGCCCCGAGCGACGCGAAATCCCCTACTCCTTGGTCGCGTCGCCCGATGGCCCAAGGCGCCGAGTCCTCTCAACTATCTCTCGGCCATGGGTGGGACCAATCGCTGCCTGTTGAGTGGGGCTCAAGTAGGGCAGAAGTGGGTTAAATTGACGATTTATTGCTCAGATTGACGAGTACAATCAGATTGTGTACGAGTCTAAGATAACTCAGAATCATACACATCAGTACTCATGCGTGCGTGACGTATATTCCGAGAGGTTTCTCTCGTTCCGAGCGATTAGGTTCTTATACTGCTTGGAAGAGCGCGCGTTCGGAGGTGAGTCGCAGTATGTCGTACCTTCCGAGCATCCCACCGAGCCCCGGCGAGCAGCTGTAAGTGCCAGTCCCAGGGGGAGGGGGCTAAGCCCCTCCCCCTCCCAGAAGGGCTGGACTGCTTGGGCCGCCTTGGCCTTCGGGGGTCGGGCTTGGGGAGCCCAACCCGAACTTCTTCCCAACCTCCGAGGCCAGGGTGACCTTCCACGAGCCTAGACCAAGTCGATCGGCGAGCTGGATGGCTTGGTCATAGTGGGCCCTCCCCTCCGGCAACTTTCCCCAGTCCGCGTAGGCGTCCGCGAGTGCACCGTGCGCGAACAAGAGGGACTCGGAGAGGGGAAGCCGCTCAAGGACAGACACGCTCTGTTCACCGACCGAGACCGCCCCCGCGAGGTCCCGCTGCTGGAGCTTGCCGTTGCACTGGACCGCGAGCGTGTGGCCCACAACTAGCTCGTTGCCCAAGCGGCGCGCAATCTCGATGGTTTCGCTCGCGTACGAGTCCATCTCAGCCCATCTGCCCGTATCGGCGCAGAGTGCCACGAATCCGCTCAGCGTATAGACAAGCTGAGAAAGGTAGCCCAGTGCCTCGCACTCCTTCCGGATTAGGACTAGGTCGATCTCGGCTGCATCGAGGTTTCGTGCCTCGATATTCATCCTAGCCCGGTGGCTCATCAGCGCGAACAGGATGTCGACTCGGCCCGAGTTCCGTGCGTCGACGATCCCCTCTTCAATGAGGCGGGTACGGGCGATCGGGTCCCCGCCGACCGGAGCGACCCTGGCCCACCGGGCGAGCGCCTCCAGCGCGAGGTCGTCGTGGTGGACTCTCTTGGCCTGGATGAACACCTCCGAGTACTCCCCGCCGGCCTCGCTGAAGTTCCCTCGCTCCTCCTCGACCCGCGCCCGGCTGAGCTGGGCGAACAGCTGCAGCCGCTTCGTGGTGAGGGGCAGGTTTTCCGCCTCCTCCATGGCCGCCTCGGCGTCCCTCAACTGGTGCAGCCGGCAGTGCAAGTCGATCATGGAGAGCACGCACTCGGCCTTCAGCCGACCGTCCTCCCCCGCCGCGTTGGCCGCCTGGCGGAGGGACTGGATGGCGTTCAGGTACTCCGACCGGATCCGCTGGAGGGAGGCGAGCGTCCGGAGCGCTCGGACCCGCAGGACGCTCTGGCTGGCCGAGTCGGCGAGTTCCTGGAGAGAGGACCGGAGCGCAGTCGAGTAGCCGCTGGCGAGCAGACCCGCCTCCTGCTTGTTGAGGATCTCCCCGGCCCGGCCGTAGGCTCCGGCAGCCGTGAAGTGGAGGAAGCGTTCGCGCAAGGCCTCGGGCCGGTGGCTCCGCGAGTAGTACCGGGCGAGCTGCATGTGCGCCGCCCGGACCTGCGACCGGTCGGCCCGACCGAGGAACGCCGCCCGCAGCACCTGGAACACCTCGACGTACCCCGTGGCCGGAGTGTGCAGCATCCCCTGGTTCGCGAGCGCCCGGATCTGACCGGCGGAGAGGGAGCGTCCCTCGGTCAGGAAGGAGACCGGCATCGGTTCGTTGGCGAGGGCGACGGGGAGGAGTCCGAGCACCTCCTCGAGGGGGAGCTTCGAAACCACAGCCGCGGGCAACGAGGTCGCCGAGGGAAGCTCCCCGGGAACTGCGAGGGCGAGCTGCAGTAGGAGGGGGTTTCCCTTCGTGACGGTGTACACTTCCTCGAATCGCTCCGCGAGCCCCCCCTTGCGGTCGGTGAGCTCGTGGGCGGCCGCCCGGTCGATCCCGTCGACCTCGAGGGTGAGCACGCGGGCGTCCGACGCCAGACTTTCAGGGACCGTGTGTCCGGAGAGAACGATCGTGTCGGCGCGCCCCCGGATGAGGGACTCAGCGAAGGTGACTAGGAAGGTGTGGAGTTCAGGCCCCGCGACGTGGAGGTCGTCGATCACCCCGAGGAGGCTACGCGTCCCGAGCGCCCTGTGGACAAGGTCCGCCACTTCCCTCCCGTTGGGTTCCCTGGGGAGCTGGGCGTAGTAGGCGAGCTGTTGGGCGCCCAAGGGCGAAAGAGTCTGGGCGAGCGCGAGGGTGAAGTGTCGCGCGGAGCTCGCATCGCGTACGGTGAACCAGAAGGGGATGTTCTCGGTCGCCTTGGCCCGTCGCAGGAACCGAGCCGCGAGGGAGGTCTTCCCCATCCCGGGCTGGCCCTTCAGCGTGACCAACCCGCCTCCCGCCCGCGTGAAGGCCATCAGCTTCCGGATCTCGCTATTCCTACCTAGGAACGGGTTCGGGGCCGGGGGGATGGCGCTCTTCAGGAAGGGGGAGTCGGCGGTCTGCTTCTCGAGCCGTGACCGTCCGTCCTCGGTAAGGGAGTAGACCAGGTGCTTGCGGAGCCCCCCCCTCACCTGGGCCCGCTGCTCCCGTAGCAGGCCCCGGTCGACGAGCTCCGCGAGCGGGCGGGACATCGAGCAAGGGTGGTAGCCGAGCGCCTTGGAGATCTCCCGCTGGTCGATGCCGAAGCTCGCCTCCTCCCCCGGCGCGTGGGTGTGGATGTAGTCGAGGATCTCGGTAGGCAGGTAGCTGACGACGGGCACAGTGAGCGTACATGCGCATAGGGGGTACTTAGACTTATTTTGTACAAAATATGTGCCGAGGTTTATATGGGGTTTTCACGCCACACTCTGCTTGATGACGCGCGTGACCGGAAGCGGCGCTGCCCGAGGAGCGATCAGTTCGATGATCGCTCAGATGGAGGTTTGCCCCTCCTGCGGGAAGTTCCTCTCCGACCACCGCCGCACCTTCCGCTTCGGCAACACGGGTCCCTGCCCTGACATCGTCCTCGGAGCGTTCCCGATGCTCCCGGAGGAGTACGCCTCCCTTCCGATGAGCGACGACACCGAAGTGTACGGCAGGGCAGCCTCCTCGAACCCCCCTCCCGCCGAGAACTCCGTCGGAACCTTTGCGGGACCGTACAAGGGGAACCGCACCGCGAACCGCCGCCCGGACCTCCTCTCCGCCACGATCAACCTCCCGCTCGGCTCGGAGGACTTCCCGTGATGCTCGCCCGTGGCCGCTCGACCCTCGACCGCGAGCTCAGCACGGGCTCGCACCCTACGGCCCCCCACCTCCCGACCGCCGTCATCTCCCGCGGCCACGCCTCTCCTCTCCTCGTCGCCCTCGCGAGCTCCCCCGCCGAAGCCGTGGAGCTCGGCCGCTGGCCCCGCTGGCTCGTCCCCGGGCTTCCCCGAGAGATGGCCGGCCAGCCTTCTCCGCCTAACCGCGCCACCCCGACTGACCCGCGGAGGGTCTAGGCGATGCTGGCGCACCTCTAACTCACGATGAACCCCAGGCCCCCGGGGGGGAACCCGGCCCCCCCGGGGGTCGCATTTTTGCCCGATGCGACCCCCCACCTGGGCCGCCCCTCGCCTTCACGATCCACGCTGCTCCCATGTCGAACCACCTTCGCCAGCGGCAACGCCTAAGGGAGTTCGCTCCCTCCTCGAGGCGTCGACCGAGGCGCAAACCAAAACTACCCCTCTCGGGCTGCCCGGCCGAAGCAACCTATGCCGGCAACCCCGTGTCCGAGCTGCGGAACGACCCTCGAGGACGGATTTCTCTCGACCAGCAACGGTTCCGGCATTTTCTGGGCACACCACGCTGAATCGAGCCGGCTGCGGCCGCACGACCTCGAGGTGCTCGTGCCCACGGGATTCATGGGCACCTACTCGGCGAACCTGGCGGGGGGACGCTGCCCCAGCTGCGGGACGATGGTCCTGCGGGGCAAAGCCCCCAAGCCGGCGTGAGCCTACCCGGGTCCGGCTACCGCGATCCCCTTTGCTACCACCGTAGGCCCAGAGTACGCCCCGCAGAGAACGTTCCGACTCCCAAGGTGGCTAACTCCTGCGAGCAGGCTCGGCGCCCCGGGAGCCCCTAACAGGGAACCTCCGACCGTGCCGCCGCGGACCGCTTCGGCGAGCTTGCCGCCCCGAATCCGGTACGCCGCTCGAATCTCGCCTCCGTACGTCCCACCCAGGTTGTCCGGGAACGGGTAGCCGAGCTGCTCGAGCCAGAGACCCTCCCCGATGGCGGCGATGAGCTCCTGGTCGGTCCCCCCATCCCCCGAACGCAGCACCAGATTGGTCATGCCCGGTGCGACCCCGGAAGCGAACCGGTGCTCGTCCCCGAAGCCCCCCAACCTCGAACCGTGACCCGTCGATGGGTGCCCAAACTTTGAGCCGTGCAGTACGTCGTACATCCGCGAGGAGACTGTTCCCGCCTCTAGGAGGTGGAGGGGCGCGTGGGCGGTTCCTTCGTCGTCGATGGGGGCCGAGCGGCCGCCCCACGGGAGGAACGGCTCGTCCGTCACATGGACGAGCTCGCTACCGACCCGGGAGGCGAGCTCGGGGGCAAGACCTCGCAGTTCGGCGGCCCCGGTGAGCCGGAACCCTAGGATCGGCGGAAGGATCTCGGCGAGCACGTCCGTCGGGAACGCCACCGTGAGCTCTCCCGTGGGGGGAGGTTTCGCACGGCGCATGTCGGAGGCGAGCTTCGCCCAACGGGGAACGTCGACGCCCAACGAGACGGCATCCAGCCGGCGCGAGCGGGAGTTCACCCAGTATTCACCGGGCGCTGCGCCCTCGGGTCCGCCGACGCTCTTCACGGCGAATTCGAGCTCGACCCCTGTCCCGCTCCAGGCGACGCGCTCTCCGGAGGAGTTGACGACCGAGTTCTCGGCGTAGGTCGCCTTGACCGACCCGAAGCTCGGGATCGGATCGTTCCTCCCATCGAATTGGGCCAGGAGTTCGTCCGAGAACCGACGGAGCCCATCCTCGGGCCGGTCGCGAACTTCTGGATCGGTGAGTTCGAGGCCCGGCCGGACGGCCGACCCCGACGGCAGATGTACTTCGGACGCCGGGAACGAGGAAAAGCGGGAGACGGCGGTCGCGCGTTCGACAGCGCCCATGATCCCTTCGGGGGTGAGGTCGTTCGAGGAGCCCATGCCAACCTGAGTCGAGCCGTTGGAGGGACGCAGCACCCGTACCCCGAAACCGGTCAGATGGATCGGCCCCCTCAGGAGCTCGACCCTACGGCCGGAGAGATGGACTTCGTACCGCCGCAGTCGCTGCGCAAACAGATCCCAAGGAGGGTCGACCTTCTGTCCCAGGACGTCTGCAATCGTCCCGGCGAGGGAGCCGTTGTCGGCGGTCATGTTGGCCCCACGACGGCCTCGGAGAGCAGGTAGGTCCCTGCCGTCCCGGCCGGAAGAAGGTCGGTGTGACCTTTGCCGCAGTACCCTGGGCTCACCTCGAAGTACTCCTTCCGACCCACCCCCTTCACGTTGTGGAGGAAGTCGAGCACCTTCCCTGAGAGCGCCATCGCGGAGACGGGCGCTCCGAGCTCGCCGCGCTGGATGTGGTGACCCCGTTTGACTTTGATCTGCATCTGGCCGCCCAGCGGGTCCTCCATCCCGCTCGTGCACACCTCCAGGAGGACCCCGTCGCGCGCTTCCTCGACGAGCTCCTCGAACGACCAATCGGCGGGGTCGACGAGGGTGTTCGTCATCCGAACGTACTCGCGGGAGAGGAAGTCGGCGCGCCGGGCGTTGCCCGTCGGCTTGCGGTGCATCGCCGCCGCGGTCTCCCTGTCGTGGAGCACTTCGACGAACTCCCCCTTCTCGACCATCACCGTCCGTTGGGTGGGCGTCCCCTCGTCGTCGTAGAAGAAGCTCCCCCAGGCCCCGGGGAGGGCGCCGTCGTCCGCGAGGGTGAGGCACTCAGGACCGACGCGCTCGCCCAGGTGCGCCTTCAGATACGAGCGGTCGCGAAGGAACTGATCGGCCTCCGTGCCGTGGCCGAAGGACTCGTGCGCGAACGTCCCGGCGGTGGACGGGTCGAGCAGCACGGTGAGCGTACCCGACGGAGGCTGCGGCGCGGTGAGGAGCGCCCGGGCGTTCTTCGCGGTCTCGACGATCCGTTCGTCGGTGTTGTACGCGAGGCTCTCCCAGCCTCCGGTCGCTCCGTGGAGCAGCAGGTCGTACTCGACCTTCCCGCCCTCGATCGCGAGGGGGACGACCGCCGTCGAGACGCGGTCGACCACCTGATGCCGTCGTGCACCGCTCGTGGAGAGGAACAGCCGCTCGTTCTGAAGGCAGCTGAGGCTCACGATGGTGTTGAGGATCCCTGGGACGCTCGAGGCCAGCTCGAAACAGTGCTTCGCCCAGGCGACCTGCTCCTCCACGGGGACGCCACCAAGGGGGCTGTGGGAGGCGGTCCGCTTCTCGCCTCGACCCGTCGGCGCCTCGCCCGGGGCCGGCGAGCCGGTCTTGGAGCCCGAGCACCGGCCGGCAAGCTCCTCCGCCGCCTCGTCCACCGACCTCGCGTCGAGACCAGAGGCCGCCACGTCGAGCCAGAGCGAGCCGGACCAAGCTCGGAACGCGACGCCCTTGAGCGAGGGGAGCGAGGTCGGCGAGACCTGGTTCTTGTCGAGCCTTAGGCCGAAGCCGCTCGAGCTCTCGGCGAGCGCCTCGGCGTAGGAGGCGACCTTGGCGACTCGAGCTAGAGCGCGGGCGATGACATCCTCCGCGGCGGGAAGAGCGTCCACGCCGCCACCACCCGGCGGTGGGTAAAATACTGAGCGGACATTGCTGGAACGAAGGCGTCGAAGGTTGCCGACCACGTCCTCCCGTGAGGGTGCAACGAGCGAAGCGGTGCAGCCACCTCGACTTGTTGGGTTCGATCACCTCGACCTATGGGTACGGGATCGAGCCGCTGCCCGGCAGTTCTTTGAGAAGGGGCTAGGGATGGAGGTGATGGGCGTGGGCGAGGAGCATACCTTCCTCCTCTTCGGGGACGTCGTGCTCGGGCTTCGGGATGCGCAGCCTGGAGCGACCAGCAGCTCCCAGGTCCACCACCTCGCCTTGAGGGTGAGCCAGTTCGACGGGCTGCGCGAGCAGCTCCTGCTCCGGGGGCTCACTCCCGTGCGGGAGCGAGAGCGAGAAGACTCAAGGTCGCTCTACGTCGAAGGACCCGAAGGAATCGAAGTGGAGCTCATCCACCGCCCGGAACCTCACCACCACGAGTGCGACAGCCCCCGGGCGGGCAGGTAGGGGGGTTCGGGTCGAGCGGGACAGGCTTAAGCTTGACGGACCATCCGGAGAGTGTGCGCCAGCGGGGTCGGGCGGGCTAGCACCCGCGGGAGAGCTTGCTCTCTAGAGTAACAGGTACCTGTGAAGAGACGCGAGTTCGCAAGCGCGACAAAGGGCCGGGT
>JAKIWX010000071.1 GCA_022749845.1 Thermoplasmata archaeon | reverse complement strand
TTCTCGACCTCCGGCCGTGCGCTGTGACCGATGCGAGCTCGAAGCCGTCGTCGACCAGCCGTACCGGCAGGCGCACCTCTGCCGGACCCACTTCCTCGCCTCCGTCGAGGAACGGGTGCAAAGGGAGCTGCATCGTCAGCTTCCGGCATTCCCCGGTGGAACAGTAGCGGTCGCGCTCTCGGGCGGTAAGGACTCGGTGGTCGCGCTCGAGCTCGCCGCGCGCTATTTCGCCAAGCGCCCAGGGGTTCGACTCGTCGCCCTCACCGTCGACGAGGGGATCGCGGGCTACCGCACCGGCTCGATCCGCGCGGCGACGGCGGCCGCCGAGCGACTTCACATCCAGCATCGCATTGTACGTTCGCAGGAAGAGCTCGGTACGACGACCGACGCAGCAGCGTTGGAGCTTCCGCTCCTCGCCCCGTGCTCCTTCTGTGGTGTCTGGAGACGCCAGCTCCTCAACCAGTCGGCGCGCGACGAAGGCGCGGACCTCCTCGTCCTCGGTTTCAATCTCGACGACCTGGCTCAGACGGTGCTCATGAACCTCGCACGCGGCGAACTCCCCCGATTGCTTCGGATGGCCCCGCACCGAACCCGGCGACCTGGGCTCATCCCGAGGGTGGCGCCGCTCGCTGCGATCCCCGAACGAGAAGTGTACTTGTACGCACGTCTCACCTCGCTTCCGTTCGACCACGCCGAGTGCCCGCACGCCGCCCGAGCGGTCCGCAACGAATTCCGGGAGGCTCTTTGGCGCCTCGAGGAGGCGATCCCGGGGACGCGGCAGGCGCTTCTGCGCACGCGCGAGCGCTTGCTACCTCTCCTCGAGGCCGCCTACGGCGGAACCCGAGCGGGGGTTTGCAGCGAGTGCGGCGAACCCGCTACGGGGACATTGTGCCGCGCCTGCTCGTTCCGATCTAGCGCCCGGCCGACGGCACGGGCCCCCGCCCAGGGGTGAGCCCCTCGAGGGCTCGAGGAGAGCCTTGAAGTAGGGGGTCCGGCAAAATGGGTCGCATGGCCCGACCTCTCCCGAAGGCTCGCAACCGGATCGCCGAGTATGCCGTGATGTCCCTCGTACTGTTCGTCGGGATCTTGGCTGTGCTGCCCGTCGGGGGGCTCCGGGTAGGGGCGAGCCACACTTCGTCGGAAACCCCGGGAAGCCCACACTCGGACCTTCGTGCGAGTTCCGCCTCCGCCCACTCACTTCTCGCGCCCACCGATGCCCCGCGGCTAGTGGCCGCGCCCAGCTGGTGGAACATCACCACGCTCTCGGCCGCCATGCCGGCCCCTCGGATCCTCGGAACGATGGTGTGGGACCCGGCGGACAACTACTCGGTGCTCTTCGGCGGAGCGAGCGGCACCTCCGCGGGAGAATTCGGCGACACCTGGTCGTTCCGGAACGGGACGTGGACCCAGCTGAGCCCGTCGATCCACCCTCTGCCGCGCGCCTTTCAAGCGATGGCCTGGGACCCAATCGACAACAAGGTCCTGCTCTTCGGCGGCTTCAACGGTACGGCCATTTACGGCGATACGTGGGCGTTCTCCCACGGCCAGTGGACCAACATCTCCCCGCTCAGCTCTCCGCCGGCCCGCTACGCCGCGGGTCTCACCTACGACGGTGCCGACGGGGAGATGTTGCTCTACGGGGGAGTGAACGCAAGCCTGTTCGCCCAGAGCGACACCTGGGCCTTCGCCCACGGAACTTGGAGCCAGCTTTCCCCGGCGACGAACCCGGGGCCGCTCGTCGTGCCGGCGATGGTCTACGATGCCGCCGACGGCTACGTCCTGTTGGAGGGAGGCTCGCACAACGACACCAACCTCGGGGTGACCGGCGCCTGCTGGAGGTTCTCGGGGGACGTCTGGACGCAGCTCACCCCGTCGACTCTCCCCGCGCCCCGGCTCGCCGGCATGGTCGAGTACGACCCCGAGACCGCGAGTGTCCTTCTTCTCGGGGGCGCCAACAAGACCAACGCGGCCTACTCCGATTTCTGGCAGTTCCACGCGGGTGCCTGGAACGAGATCGCCACGTCGACGCCCCTCGGAGCGCGCTTCGGCTCGGCCGTGGCCTACCAGCCGCTCGCCCACTACCTGCTCCTGACCGGCGGGGAGCTGCAATTTAACGCCACGCACGTGATCCCCACCTCCGACAGTTGGGCCTACGCGTCGGCGCTCAACGTCACCGGCACGGCGCTGCCTCCCACGACCGATCTGGGAGCCAAAGTTCGGTTCTCGGGCCAGAGCGCGGGGGGAATCGGGCCGGTCGCTCTCTCCTGGAGCTTCGGGGACGCTTCGTCCGCTTCGGGGGCAGCCCCGAACCACACGTACGTGGCGATGGGCAGCTACACCGTCCATCTCAACGCGACCGACGCACTCGGCGTCCACGCGACGACCATGTTCACCGTCTCGGTGAACGCGCGCCCTACGGCCGCGATCACGACCTCGCCCTCCCCGGCCAACGTGACCGTCTCCGCGGGTGGGCGCGTCAACTTCACGGGCACGGCCGCGGGGGGCACGGCGCCGTTCACCTTCGGGTGGAGCTTCGGCGACGGGCTCACCGGGACCGGCAACCGCACGAGCCACGCGTACGCGGCGGCGGGAACGTTCACCGTGCGCCTCACCCTCACCGACGCCGCGGGCGTGGTCGCGATCTCGAACGCGTCGGTGAACGTGACGGCCGGAACGACCCACACCCCGCCGGGCTCTGGCGGCAGCTCGAGCTCGACCCCGTACCTCCTCTACGGCATCTTGGCCGCGGTCGTTGTGGCTGTAGCTGTGGCCGCCGCGCTTCTCCTCTCCCGCCGGAAGAGGTCCCCTCCGACGAACCCCGCCGGTCCTCCCGGCTACCCGCAGCCACCGTACTACCCGCCCCCCTCGGCAGTGGGCGCACCCCCGCCGCCCTCCCCACCTCCTCCGACCGCGTAGCGGCGCCTCCCCCGGGAGCTCGGGCGGAAGACGAGACAATCGTCTTACGGCCCGGGCCTTCCACCCGGCGTGGGCGCCGCGGGCTCCGGGGCCGCAGAGACCGACCCCCGGCTCCTGAGCCGGACGCGGGTGTTTGTCGTCGGGGCGGGCATCATGGGGAGCGGCATCGCCGCCCAGTGCGCGCTCGCGGGGTACGCCGTCACGCTATCGGACCTGACCGACGAGCTCGCCCAGAAGGGGGTCGCAGGTGCGCGACGAGCCCTCGATTCGGCGGTGCGCAAGGGACGGATCAAGGAGTCGGAGCGCGAGGAAGCCACCGCTAGGATCGAGCCGGCCATCGGCTACCGTCGCGCTGGTGCGGCCCCGATCCTCATCGAAGCTGTCCCCGAGAAGCTCGAACTCAAGCACGAAGTGTTCCGCGAGCTCGACCGGGCCGCGAGCCCGAGTGCGATCCTCGCCTCCAACACCTCCTCCCTTCCGATCACCTCGATCGCGAAGGCGGTGAAGGACCCCGGGCGGGTCGTGGGGATCCACTTCTTCAACCCGGTCCTCTCGATGGCCCTCGTCGAGGTGATCCCCGGCCACGCGACCCGACCTGAGGTGCTCGAAACGGCGATCGAGCTCGCTCGCTCTCTCGGAAAGACCGTGGTGCAGAGTCGCGACACGCCGGGGTTCGTCACGAGCCGGGCGGTCGCGGTGACGATGAACGAGGCGGTATGGATGCTCTACGAGGGGGTGGCCTCGAAGGAGGACATCGACGCAGCCTACCGGCTAGGCTTCGGCCACCCGATGGGTCCGTTCGAGCTCCTGGACCTCGTGGGGCTCGACACGGCGCTCTCCATCCTGGACGTCCTTTGGGACGGCTACCGCGATTCGAAGTACCGGGCCTGTCCGCTGCTCCGCACGTTTGTGGAGGCCGGCAAGCTGGGACGTAAGACCGGTGAGGGGTTCTACGCTTACCCTCCCGCCCCGACGGAGGCGAAGGCCGCATGACCGATTTCGGACCGCTGTGGGACGTTGTCTTCCTCGTGGTCGCCGCGCTCCTACCGGCGCTCATCTATCTCGCGTGGGTCCGCTCCGGAGAGCGTAGCAGCGCGGGACCGTGGTCACCCCTGCTCGGTGCGTTCTTCCTCGGTGCCCTCGGGGCCACCTTCGCGGCGGCGCTCATCGAGGGCGCCCTGCTCGCCGGCGGCACGGCGTTCTCCCAGGCGTACCCGGCCCCCGAGTTCACCTTCCTCAACGGCACCTCGAAGCTCGGGGCGCTGTTCCTCGTCCTCGTCCTTGCCCCGGTGGTCGAGGAGGGCCTCAAGGCGTGGGGAACCACCTCCTACAAGGACCAGATGCGCACCGTCGCGGACGGGCCGGTGTTCGGCGCGGGGGTCGGGCTCGGCTTCGGCTTTTTCGAGACGTTCCTCTACGGCTTCGGCGCCTACCTGACGGGCGGGCTCGCCGCCGGTCTCGTCCTCATCTTCGTCCGCAGCCTCTCGAGCGTCCTCCTCCACGGAAGCTCGACGGCGCTCTTCGGGTTCGGCTACGCCCGGAAGCGGTTCGGCGCGCCGGGCTCGCCCGAGGCGAGCCATTTCGCCGGTGCCGTGGGACTGCACGCGAGCTTCAACGCCCTCGCCTCCCTACCGGTGCTGTTTGTCCTCGCGGGGCTCGGCAACGCGTACGCAGGGGCGCTCAGCCTCCTGGGGCTCGGGCTTGCGATCCTGCTCGCCTTCAGCGCGATCGAGTACGTCCGTAGCCTCGTCCTGCGCGGGAGCTACGCGGGGGCGGGGCCCATCAACGCTCGCTACCGACCGCCCCGCGCCGCGACCAGTCCGACCGCGCGCGGGCGGTAGGGCGCTAGCGCGCCGGCGGACGGGCCCGCGAGGCGCCGCTGGAACGGTTCCAGGCGTCGTCCGAGATCTGCCGGTACACGGCGTCCGCCCCTTCCGAGGGCGCGGCCTCGCCGCCCTCGCTCGCGGCGCGGATGCGCGATTTCTTGAGGAACCAGTAGTGGATCCGCCAGGTCTTCCCGCGCGAGACGGTCGCGTCCTCCTCCTCGCTCGAGAGGAGCCCCTCCTCCTCGAGCCGGTAGAAGTGGTCGCGGTCCTCGCTCGCGACCTTGTTGTCGAGGACGGCGTCGCCGGGTCCGAAGTAGTTGAGGACGGTCCGGGCGACGACCACGGCCTCCTCGGGCGGGATCTTCCCGTGGGCGACGAGGGTGCGTTCGATCGCCCGGGTTAGTTCGGCTTCGGTGACCGGCGTACGGTCCCCCCTGCGCCGAACGCGCCCCCCTGTAAGACCTTTCGCAGGTGCCGGTGGGGCGCATCCTCAAGTCGGCAAGCGGCGTCCCGCTCGCTCCATGCCGGTCGAAGAGCCCGCCCTGCCGAGCTTCGAGCTCGCGCCCGAGCTTCTCCTCGCGGCGAGCCGGCTCAAGAGCACCCCGCTCTGCGCCGAGTGCCTGGGCCGCGTGTTCGGACGTGCGGGCCACGGGCTCACGAACCCCGAGCGGGCCGCCCGGCTCGTCGGGGCGGTCGAAGGGCTCGCGCCGGTCGACGGCGCGGGCTGCTTCCTCTGCGTCGGCGCCTTCGATCGCTGGCCCACATGGATCCGCCGGGCTCGGGAGGCCGCTTCGCCCTACGAGTGGCACCGGTTCACCTGCGGATCCCGCTGGGACCCCGAGCTCCTCGCCCGCGAGGAGGCACTGTGGGGCCTCGCCTCGAGCGCCTGGGGGGAGAGCGCGCGAGCCGCCTTCAACCGGGAGTGGGGCAAGCGCCTCGCCGAGGAGACCGGGGCGGAGGGCACGACGCAGGGCGGCGAGATCCTGTTCGTCGCCGATCTACTCGTCGGTCGGGTGGAGGTCACCGTCGCCCCGCTCTACGTCGAAGGGAGGTACCGGAAACTCGACCGGACCCTTCCGCAGACCCGCTGGCCCTGCCGCAAGTGCCGCGGACGGGGATGCGATGCCTGCGGCCGCACGGGGAAGACCTACGAATCCAGCGTGGAGGAGCTCGTCGCCGCCCCGTTCCTCGCCGCCACCGAGGCGGAGGGTACTCGGTTTCATGGCATGGGTAGGGAGGACATCGACGCACGGATGCTCGGGCACGGGCGCCCGTTCGTGCTCGAGCTGCGCGCTCCCCGTCGACGCACGCTCGACCTCCCACGGCTCGCGGAGGAGCTCGCGAAGAGCGCCGCCGGGCGGGTCGAGGTGGAAGGCCTCGTCGCCGCGGAGGCGGCGAGCGTGCGACGCGTGAAGGAGGCTTCCCCCTGGAAGAGCTACCGCGTGACGTTCACGGGCGAGGCGGCGGTGGAAAAGGTTAAGGAAGCGGTGGAACTCGTTCCGCTCCGAGCCATCGCCCAGCGCACGCCGACGAGGGTCGCGCACCGACGCGCCGACCGGGTACGCACCCGGAGGATCGCGGAGGTCTCGATCGTCGCCGCCGAGCCGGGGCGGTTCACGCTCGAGCTGCGGGCCGAGGCCGGCACGTACATCAAGGAGTGGGTGGAGGGAGATGCAGGGCGCACGGAGCCGAGCCTCACCGAACTCCTCGGGGTACCGCTCTCGGTCGAGAGCCTCGATGTGCTAGAGATTCACGACACGGAGGGATAGATGGTCAAGAGTTCGAAGGGCTCCCGGTCCCGCACCCGCGGCGTCCTCACCAAGGAGGCGCGCGACCGGGGCATGCCGCCCGTCACCCGCTACCTGCAGTCCTTCGAGGTCGGCCAGAAGGTGGTCGTCAAGCTTGAGGCCTCCGAGCATAGGGGCCAACCGCACCCGCGCTACCAGGGACAGACCGCGACAGTGCTACGGCGCGTGGGCCGCGCGTACCAGCTCGAGTTCCTCGACGGAGGCAAGCGCAAGCAGCTGATCGCCCTCCCCGTCCATCTGGCTCCCGCGGGCGGCGGACCGCCCAAGGCGGGGTGAAAGGTGCCCGACCCCGTCCCGCTCTCCGAGGTGAAGCGCCGGCTCACGGACGAGGCGAGCCGTCGCACCCTCCCGCGCGAGGCGATGCTCGCGCAGGGACACTCGGAGACGTTCGCCCGTCTGCCCCCCGAGGAAACGACGAAGCTGATGACCGCGCTGCGGGAGCTCTCCTACGTCGACGCCGCGATGGCGGTGAAGCTCGCGGACCTCATGCCGCAGTACACGGAGGAGCTCCGGCTCCTCTATTCAAAGGAACGGCTGCTCCTCGACGAAGCGCAGCTGGCGAAGCTGCTGGAGATCCTCGCTCAGTACCGATGAGTCCGGACGAACGGCCGTGGAGACGTACGCGCACATCCTCGATTATCTGCCGAACGGCCGGGCGACCGAGCACGGGTTCCACCGGGAGCCGGTCGCGCTCGCCGTCGGCGAGCACGAGCTGAAACTCCTCGAGCTCATCCCGCGCCCCGGCGTCGCTCTCACCCCCGGCAGTCGCATCCCGCTCGTCCCGTTGAACGGCGTGGCGCCGCCGATCGATCACGTCCGTCGGCGGCTCGGCTACCCCGAGCTCTCCACCTCGGCCCGGACGCTCCTTCCCGAAGCGCTCGAGCGGATCGTTCGCTCGGACCCCGCGCGGTTCCTCCGTCTCTTCAACGAGGCGCCCGCGGTGTCGCGGCGGTTCAACCTTCTCGAGCTGCTCCCCGGCATCGGCAAGAAGACGATGCTCGCCATCGTCGAGGAGCGGCGCAAGGGCGCCTTCGACAGCTTCGAGGCGCTGGAGGCTCGCATGCACATCACCCGGCCCGAGCGGCGCGTGGTCGCGCGGATCGAGCAGGAGATGGAAGGCCCGCCCGACAAGTACCGCCTGTTCGTCGCGCCGTGACGCCGTCGGAACTCGCGCCCGGCGCCGCACCCGTCCGCCGTGACGAGGTACGGGCGCGGCTCGAGGCGCTCGGGGTCCGGCCCTCCAAGGGTTCGGGCCAGTCGTTCCTGACCGACCCGTTCCTACCCGATATCGAGGTTGCGCTCCTCGAACTCCCGCCGGGGACCCCCGTGGTAGAGGTCGGGGGCGG
>JAKIWX010000070.1 GCA_022749845.1 Thermoplasmata archaeon | reverse complement strand
GGAGCGCGCCCGTAACCTTCCTCGCCCCGCACTTCTGGAACGGGAGCGCGTACGCCGGGGACTACCGCTACTTTGCCCCCCAGTCGGACAGCGGGGCGTGCAGTGGGCTCAGCGGGACGATCAAGTGCACGACCGACATGCAGCTCGGCAGCTACCCGTTCTTCACCTTCAACGGGAGCGCCCTCAACTTCGGTCCCATCTTACCGTGGACCCGAGTGAGCTGGGGAGCCGCGAACCAGGAGTTCGACGCGCTCGGAACGGCGAACGACTCGACGCCGTTCTTCCTCCAGCACGTCACGAACAACTCCCTCGCGGGTTTCATCGCACCCGGCCGCTCGCTTACGGTGACCGCCACCGCGGAGGACCTCGGCACCGTGAGCACCGTGCTGCTCAACTACACCATCCCAGGAGGGACGCTCACGAGCGTGGCGATGCCGCGCGTTTCGGGGACCTCCTCCTTCGGGGTCTACAACTACACCATCCCCGCACCCTCCTCGAACGGCAGGATCACCTACCGCGTCTTCTCGCAGAACCTCGCGGGCGCGCAGCTGACTTCCCCTGCCGTGCAGCAGGTTCCGTCGGAGGTCACCGTCGGTCCGATCCCCGCGTTCAAGCTCTGGCTCAACACCACCTACGCGAGCTGCGGCGGGATCCTACTCAACGGAACGGTGTGGCCGGACCTTACGAACCTGAGCCTCACTCCGGGTACGTACGCCGTCACCGGCATCGGGTGCTACAAGTACATCTTCGGCGGATGGGAGTCGACCGGCGGCGCGGCGATCTGGCCCAACTCGGCTGCGAGCACGCTCACCCTCTCGGCGAGCGGCTCGCTCCTCCTTCTCGACCGGTACGTCCGGCCGTTCGACCAGATCGCCCTCGCCATGAGCCCCTCCTGCGGTACCATCACCTTTAACGGCACCACGTACGCGGGGCCGGCCGCCTTCAGCGTCGCGGACAATCTGACCTACTCGCTCTCGTACACCGGCTGCGCCGGCCAAGCGTTCGCCGGCTGGACCGTGGATACTTCGGCCATTGGGATCAACGGGAGCTCAGTGTTCGTCCTCGGGAACGGCACGATCACCTCGAATTGGATCCCCAACTCGGCCGCCGTGACACTCCTGTTCTACGCTAATCCGCCGCTGTCGGGGGGGATCCTGTTCCGCGGCGCGGGTTACCTGAGCGGCTCGAGCGTCAACGTGACGCAGGGACAGTCCTACCCGCTCGCGCAGTACCCGTTCGGCGGCTGGGGATTCCGTAACTGGAGCACGACGCCTGGCGTCATCGTGGGTGGGGGCCAGGTGGTCCTCAACGCCCCAGGCTCCGTGACCGCGAACGACTACCGTCTGACCCTAGTCCGCATCGTCGTCTCTCCCCCTTCTGGGGGCCACCTCCTCTTCGACAGTGTGAGCCACCAGAACGGGGCGACCGTGAACGTCACCAACAATTCCGTCCACTCCATCTTCGCCCGCGCTAACCCCGGCTACGTCTTCCTGAGCTTCGGGGGCGCGCCCATCGGGAACCTCACCGTCCAGGGAAACACCCTCATCGTGAACGGCTCGGGAACCCTCACGGTGAATCTCGAGCACGGCTCGGGCACGGCGTTCGTGGGGTTCCAGACGGACCCGCCCGGGTGCGGCACGGTCGAGTTCGACGGGGTCAACTACTCGAACAGCCAGTTCACGAACGTCGTCCCGAACGTGGGGGTGAGCATCGCCCCGTGGCCCTGTACCAACTTCGGGTTCGTCAAGTGGCTCATCAGCGGTGGGGTCGTGATCAACGGCTCGACGGCGACCGTCTCCCCGGTCGGGGGCTCGATCAAGGCGGAGTTCCATGCGCTCGCGGGAGTGCACGTCTTCACGGCGCCCGTGGGCTGCGGGACCGTCTTCCTGAACGGAGTTCCTTACACGAACGGCGCTGTCGTGAGCCTCCCCATCTACGCCTGGTCGCTGCTCTCCGAGCGGCCCTGCATCGGCTACCACTTCATCGGGTGGGGCAACAGCACGGGCTCGACGGTGAACGCGACCTCGATCTACATCGTGGGCCCCACCCTCCTCACGGCGACCTTCACCCGGAACACCTACGCCGTCACGGTGCTCGTCGTTCCCGCGAACTGCGGGAGCCTCCGGGTGGGTGGCACGGCGGTGTTCAACAACACGACGCTCGTGCTGCCGGCGGGGGCCTACCACCTGACCACCTCCCCTTGCCCGACGAACGATCTGCTCGGGTTCAACGCGACCGGCAACGTGAGCGTGGCGAACAGCACCCTCACGGTGAGCGGGGCAGGTTCCGTGGCCGTGAACTACGGTCCGGTTCCCCCCCAGGTGGCGCTCGTAGTCCCGACGAGCGCCTACGTGCAGGATTCCGTGCTCCTCTCCGTCCAGGTGGCGGTCCCCGTGGCCCCCTACACCTATACGTACGACTGGGGATTTGGCGACGGAGGTGGCGCGGCTACCCAGGCAAACTTCACGAACCACATTTACTCGACCACGGGGAGCTACCTCGTGAGCGTGAAGGTGACCGACCCCTACGGGCGGGTCGTCCACGCCCAAGGTAACATCAGCATCAACACGGCCCCCCCGGTCTCCAACACGTTGCCCGCGGCGGGATTCGTAGTGATCGGGATCCTGGCTGTTCTTATCGTCACGGCCCTCGCGCTCGCCGTGCGGCGGCGCTCGAGCGTCGCTAGGGGCGACTCCGGCTCGGGTAGACCCCCCCCGAACGTTCAAGAGCCCCCGACGCTCACGGCGGGAGCCGTCGAACCACTATCCATCTCCTCCGGCAAGGAAATCGATGCAGAGAATGAAGCAACCTGAGCGCCCGTCGTTGATGAACCTCGCCGCACGCCTGTCGAGCGGACGCGGTGTAGCCATGGCCATCGCCCCGATGGTCCTCGTGCTCATGCTCGTCGGTAGCGTTCCCGTCGCGACAACTTCGAACCCCGCGCACGGTGCACCGGCGGCGCTCCACGTAGGCTCGCATGCTTCGCCCAACGCGTTGTTCTCCTCCCAGCCGCGGGAGCGATTCACTCTCGCTCCCGGGGCGCTCCCGGACATTCCAAGCTTGCCGCTGCTCCACGCCGCCCGGGCTCCCATCGGGAACTTCGGGACGCTCCCAGGAGCTCATCCCGCGGTGAGGCCGCTTCTCGCCTCCTCGACCGCCTCTAACTTCGCGGTCCAGAACTACTCGCAAAGTGCCTCCATCGTGCAGGTGGGCGGCTCCAACCAGTCCCTCCTCCTGGGAGCCCACACCGACAGCGATCTGCAGAACCTCACCTCGTTCACTTCCTGGTTCTTCACCGGTGGGTTCAGCACCGTCTCCTACTCGACGAACGCCGGCCAGAACTGGGGAACCGCCTACCTCCCTCGGAACGCGAGCTGGAGCTCGAAGACGAACCAGCAGTTCGGCGACAAGGGCGCCGGCGTCGACGCCGTCGTGGCCGGATCGGCGGGACCCTCGGGATCAGCCACGGCGTTTGCCGCGGAGACCTTCATCCAGGACTGCGACCTCGTGGCCCTCTCCAACTGCAGCTCGCCGATCGGTAACTTCGCCCCGTGGGGAATCGGTCTTTCCAAGTCCACCAACAGCGGAGTTACCTGGGGTGCTCCCGAGGAGTTTGGCCTCGCCGACCTGTACCAGAACAAGACCTTCACGAACCTGGGGACCTGCACCGGAACTTTCAGCTACTTCATCCCGGCGAACGAGTCGATCAACCCGACGCTCGCCTACAGTGCGGCGAACCACGTGGTGATGCTCGCCTGGACCAACATCTCCGTCAAGATCACCGGCTACAGCTGCACTCTCGTGGGTGGGCAGCCGTCGCTCTCCGGGTTCGTGGAGCAGAACTCCTCGGTCCGGCTCACCGTCTCGACCAACGACGGGGCAAGCTGGAGTCCGGAGCAGATCGTCGGTGGCATCCAGCCGTGGGCTTTCCTCGGAGGCGGACTGCTTGGCTCGATCATACCGCTCCCCCACCCCCACCTCGCGATCGGCCCGGGCCCGACCTACCCCGACTACATCGCCTACAACGATGTCCGCAACGGTTCGACGCTCACGAGCGTGCCGTTTGGCCTCGTCACTTCGACGAACAACGGGACGAGCTGGAGCTCGCCCGCGGACATCAGTTCGTTCACGGTGAACGACGTGAACTCCTCCCTCCCGGGGGTGTTCCAGAACTTCACCTCCCCGACGCTCGTCGCGGACAACTACTCCTCGTCGCCCCACTCGGGGAACCTCTACCTCCTCTGGAACGACAACATCACAGCAGGCCCGAGCGGTACTCCGGCCGCCGCGGTGAGTGTGTCCATCGACAAGGGCATCACTTGGTCCACGCCCAAGTTCGTCTCGAGCAACGACGTCGCCGTGACCCACTACTACCAACCGTCCGGCTCCGTCGCACCCAACGGGAACCTCTGGGTCGAGTACTACGGGGCGGGCACCAACCTCGTGAACATCGGCGGCACTCCGGAGGTTTCGTACCGGCTGTACGGGAGCTACTCTTCGAACGCCGGCGCCACGTGGGCTCCTCAATTCGTCGTTTCCGACACCGACTCGCTCCTCATTCCCTCGGTCCCGAGCATCGGCACCGAAACCACGATCGCCGCGACGAGCGCCGGAGCGTACGCCTCCTGGACCGACTGCCGCGGCGTGAGCTGCCCCGCTACGAACAACTACTACGGCTGGACCACCTTCGTCGCCTCGCTGAGCCCAGCCACGTTCTCGGCGAACATTGCGGGCGTGAACGCGACCATCGACGTCTTCGGGGTGAGCTCCACCGTGCCGCTGCCGGACGCCGCCGTTTGGGAGGCGGGTGCGTCGCTCACCATCACGCTCCCGTCGTGGGTGCCCGACAACCTGACGTATGTTTTCTCCTACCAGTCGCTCTCCGGCTTCGCGAGCACCGCCCTGAATCCGGCCACGGTCACGTATCCGGGAACCGGTAACCTGCTTGCGAGCTACACGCCCTTGCCGGCCGGCTACATCGGAGGAACCGTCGGACCGTACAGCGCCTCGCTCACCGTGAAGGTAAACAACTTGCCGGTTCCCCTGAGCGCCTGGAACGCGACGGCGAGACACTTCAACACGACGGTCGCGGCGGGCAGCCCCTACCCGATCAGCGTCACCGCGACCGGCTACCAGACTTACTCGAGCAGCGTCCCCACCCAGGCGGGACACCTGAGCATGGTGAACGTCTGGCTCCCCCGCGTCAGCGGCTGGATTGCCGGGAAGGTCTCGCCCGCGAACGCGAGCCTCCTCGTGAACGGCTCGACGGTGCCGGTCACGCTGCCGAGCGGCTCGTACAACTACACGGTCCCGTGGGGAACCTACTGGGTGAACGCGAGCGACACCGGCTACACGACCTTCTCCCAGTTGGTCACGGTAGCGCCGGGCCACACCCTGAGCCTCAATCCCGTCCTCTCGGGCGGCTGGCTGAACGGATCGGTGAACCCGATCTCGGGCTCCGTCGCCATCAACGGGGCTGCGCAGGTCACGCACTCGGGGAACTTCGCTGTCGAAGTCCCGGGCGGAACGTACAACGTCACGGCGACGGCCCACGGCTACTCCTACTTCCAGTGGACCTACCAGGTGACGGCCGGCCACACGACCCTCGTGAACATCCACCTCGTCAACCAGGGCTGGATCCTTGGATCGATCGGGCCGTCCGCGGCCGTCTCGACCGCGATCGTGCTGATCGGCGGGGTCCGAGCCGCCGTGACGGCGGCCGGTACGTTCAACGTGACGGAGGGTTCGGGCTCGCACAACATCCAGGTGAGCGCACCCGGCTACAACCAGTCGAACCAGACGGTGGTCGTGACGCCCGGGAACGTAAGTAAGGTGAGCTTCACCTTGAACCCCACCCAGAACAAGACCTGCCCGCCCACCACTCCGGGCTGCCCCGGCTACACTCAGCCGCCAGGTGGCGGGACCAAGAGCACCTCCTCGAACTTGCTCCTCTACGTCGGGATCGGGGTCGTGGTCCTGGTCGCGATCGCCCTCGCCGCGATCATGCTCATGCGACGCCGACCTCCGGCGGCCAAGGAGAGCGAGGCTCCGAGTGAGCCGGCAACGTACGACGAGTCGAGCATCAGCACTGGATCGGGGGAACCACCCTCCACCTAGAGCGGCCGTGAGCGCACCCCCGAGCTTGGCCCGGGGGTGCTGGGAACGCGGCACCGGTACTCCTGCAGGAGGATTCGCGTCCCCAGCCGCGTGGCTTCATCTCGGGAATCGTCTGCAGACCAGCCCAGGTTCGCTACGCTAGGTGTGGGAAGCGCCTGCAGTGCTCCCGCGCACTGGCGGAGGGGCGAGTTTCTCTCGCGGTGGGTCAGGACCGTGGTCGAAAACTCGGCGCGTAGGACGGCGTTGCGAGTGGGCGCACCGCGAGCTCGCGGGAAGCCCGCGAGCTGCCGGGTCCGTCGGAAAAACGATGACGAAGGCGCGATGCGACAAAAGATAGATATGGCTCGCCCACCTGCAACGCTCGTTCTCCTCGCCGGAGTAATTCACAGTGAACCCGAGCGTCCCTAGCGAGCAGCTGCCGAGGGCGTCCGCCGGACGCGGGAATCCCGAGTTGGCACCCCCTCCTCCCTCCCGGACCGGGGGCGCGTACGGCACCGGCGGTGCCCCGGGCGGCTCCCCCTCAGGGGATCTGTTCGATTCCGTACTTCCGCCGGCCTCCGACATTTACAAGGGGAGTCGGGAGATCCTCCGCGAGTCGTACGTCCCCGCCCGCCTGCCGCACCGGGAGAACCAGATTCGCCAGGTGGCGGAGGTGCTTTCTCCAGGGCTCCGAGGCGAACTGCCGAGCAATCTCCTCATCTACGGGAAGATCGGGACCGGCAAGACCGCCGTGGTCCAGCAGGTCCGGCTCGAGTTTCTCCGCCGAGCGACCGCCGACCGGTCGATGAGTTTCCTGAGCATCAACTGCGGCAACATCGACACCCCGTACTCGCTCCTGCAGACGCTGGGCAATTCTCTCGCGGAGCGTGAGGAGGACCGCATCCCCACGGGGTGGGCGCTCGACCGGGTCCAGGGGGGGCTACGCGGGCTCCTGAACGCTCGCGGAGGCATCTGCCTCCTCGTCCTCGACGAGATCGACCGGCTGGTCGCGCGCAGCGGCGACGGCGTCCTCTACACCTTGAGCCAGATCAACACCGAGCTCGACACGGCCCGGCTCTGCCTCATCGGCATCTCGAACGACCTCAAGTTCACGAACCACCTGGACGCGCGCGTCCGATCCCGCCTCAACGAGGAGAAGATCCTCTTTCCCCCGTACGATGCCCCGCAGCTCCAGGACATCCTGCGCGACCGAGCGCGGGAAGTGTTCCGCGACGGCGTCGTCGACGCCGGGGTGATCGAGCGGTGCGCGGCGTACGCGGCGCTCGAGAACGGCGACGCGCGGCGGGCCCTGGCGCTGCTGCGCCTCGCGGGGGAGATCGCCGAGCGCGAGCGCGCCCGGCGGATCGCGGGCGACCACGTCGTGAAGGCGAAGAGTCGCCTCGAGCTCGACATCATCGTCGAGTGCGTCCGGACCCTGCCCCCTCACTGCAAGGTGCTCCTCTACGCCATTCTGCAGGCGTTCGAGCGTCGCCGCACGGGGGTGCTCACGGGGGAAGTGTACGACGCCTACTGCAAGCTCTGCCAGCGGCTCGGCCTCCAGCCGCTCCACGCACGATCGATCTCGAACTATCTCTCCGAGCTCGAGAACCTGGGGCTCGTCCGGGCGGGGATCGTCTCCCGCGGACGCGGCGGGCGAACCCGGGAGATCGTGGTCGATGTCCCAATCGCCGAGACCGTCCCCGTGCTCGCCGAGGACCCGCTCCTCGCAGCCCTTGCCCGGCCGCGCGGCCCGAACCAGACGCTCCTAACGAACTTCGACAACCCGAACCGAAGCTAGTCGCGGACCGCCCCTTCGGCGGCTGCCGGGGCGGTCACCTGTTCGATAGCCGTGGCTTGACGCGCCGCGCGTCGCTTTGCGCGTTCTCGACGAAGTTCCCGAAGCTCGAGATGGAGCTCGCGGAGCTCGGAGCTCGCGCGGCGCAGCCGCACCCGCGCCATGCGCTCCCCCGTCTCGATCTCCTTGTCCAGCGTCTCGTCGGAGCCGCGGAACGGGGGCATCGTCTATCCGTCGGCGGC
>JAKIWX010000007.1 GCA_022749845.1 Thermoplasmata archaeon | reverse complement strand
GTGGAGGCTCCGAAGGCGCCACCGATTCCTCGGCGTCGAGCGGACGCTCTTTCCGTGCCGGGGTCGTCAACTCGCGAGCCTCCGAACTTCGTCCCAGCGCAGGCCGACCTCGGCGTCGGAGAATCCAACCGTCGGCGAGAACAACACACGGTCTCCCCAACGGGCGCGAGCCTCGGGGTACTCTTCGACGGTGAGCGGCAGCACCACACCATCGGCCCGCACCGCATCCGCAAGTCGCCCAAGCGCCTCTTCTGCGGTGGGCACCGGCGACTCGAGCCGTACGGTCGGCGAGAAACGGCGCAGCACCTCCTCTGCAAGGCGCGTCCCCGCCCCCTCGACGACGAGCGACGTGGAGCAGCCGCGCTTCATCATGAGGTAGGCACCGAGCGCCCCGCGCTCGTCGGCAACCAGCGCGACTAGCGACCCCGCAACGCCGAGAGGGAGCCCCCCCGGGCCCGAGGATCGGTCGAGCGATAGGTAGGTCCGGGGTCCACGGACCTCGACCTGCAGTTCCACGGTCGGGTGGGTGAGGTCGACGGTGAGGTCGCGGTCGGGGAACGTGCGAAGCACCGCGGCCCCGAGGGACCGCGCGAGCTCTTGGCTTGAGAACGGGTGGCTTCCCACGCGGCGCGTCCGCACGGCGAACCGACTTCCCGGCACGAGCGCGGGACCGGCGAGCTTGAGGAGCTCCGCCTCGATGACGCCGACCTCCGAAGGGACCTCCTCGACGCGACTCACGGAGGTGACCCCGAACACCGTCCGGAGGAGCTGGAGGGCGTTCGCCGCTTCCTCGCAAACGACGTAGAGGTGGCCGTGATCCGAGCGGATCCGACACGGGAGTTGGGCGAGGCGAAATCGTTCCAAGATGTTGCGCTCGAGTGTTCGCTCGAACTCCCGCCGAACCGGCGGGGACTTCAGCGCGAGCTCCCCGTAGCGGACGAGGAAAGTCGCCGCCATCGCCACCGTTATGATGGCGGCGCCGCTTGAGCGTTGCTCCGGGTTCTCCATGCTCTCGCCTCCTCCTACGGAGCCCGAGGAGGTCGACCCCTGGGAGCGACCGTGCACCGAGGTACTCTCGGGGGTCTCAGCTCTCCTCAAGGAACGTGGACTTTCGATCGACCTGGAAGCCCTCCGACTCGAGCTTGAGGGCTCGAGCGGCGGACCGGCGGACCTCAGCGTTCCGCTCCACCGGGTCGCACGGCAGGGAGGTCGGAATCCTGCGGAGCTCGCCGCGGAGCTCGCCGGCGTATGGCCCGCACGTGGCTCGACCTTGAGCGCTTCTGCGAAAGGCGCCTACCTGAATTTCGACGCGGAGCCTGCAACCCTGGCCGCGCGCACCCTCGAGCTGATCGGGACTCGGCGGGAAAGGTACGGGTTCCTTCGCTCGACGAACACGAGTGTGTGCGTCGAGCACACCAGTGCGAACCCGAATGGTCCTTTCCATATCGGTCGCGTCCGCAACGCCATCATCGGTGACACCTACGCCCGCATCCTGCGGGCTGCGGGTTACCGCGTGACGGTCCACTACTACGTGGACGACGTCGGACGGCAGGCCGCGGTCATCAGCTGGATCTGGTCGAATCCCCGGGCGCAGTGGCCACCGGCCGCGTTGGCCACGCTTCCACCCGGGAGGGAGGGCCCCGAGGCCGGGGAAAAGGCCGATCACTACTACGGCCGTCCCTATCCTGTCGTCAGCGCCCTCCTCAAGGAGGACGCGGCCCTGGCTGCGGACCTCGGGGAGTACGCGCGAAAAGTGGAGGAGGGGCATGCACCGCCCGCCCACCGCGAACTCTCGGAGAGGGTGCTCGCAGGGATGCTCGCCTCCCTCGCGCGGCTCGGGATCCAGTACGACGAGTTCGTGTGGGAGTCCCGATTCCTTGCCGACGGTTCCGTCGACCGGATGATCGCCCGCCTGAAGCAGGCGCCCCACGCGGTCCAAGAGGAGAACGGTGCCTGGGCGATCGACGCTTCCGGCTACGGACTTCCGCAGGAGTCCTCCCGCCTCATCTTCACCCGGGCCGACGGGACCTCCCTGTACGCGACCCGCGACCTCGCCTACCACGAGTCGAAGTTCGCGAGCTTCCCCCGGGTGATCGACGTGCTCGGGGCCGACCACCTCCTGCACTCGAAGGTGCTCGACGCCCTGCTCGCGGAGGTCGGCGAACCGCGACGCCCGGAGTTCGTCTTCTACCAGTACATCCAGGCCCCTGGCGGAAGCAAGATGTCCACCCGGGCCGGCACCGCGGTCTATCTGGACGATCTCCTCGACGAGGCCGTGGAGCGCGCTCACACCGAGGTGCTCGCGCGTCGGGAGGACCTCGACGACGACGCGGTCGGGGAGATCGCCGAGGCGGTCGGCGCTTCCGCGGTGCGTTACTCCATCCTCCGCGTGGCGCCGGACAAGCCGGTCCAGTTCCGTTGGGAGGAGGCGCTCTCCTTCGAGGGCCGGACGGCTCCGTTCCTCCTCTACTCCTACGCACGCGCTACGACTCTGCTACACAAGGCGGACCGGCTCGACCCTCCGCACCCCTTCGAGGCGGGACAACTCACGGCGCCGGAGGAGCGGAGACTCCTGCGAGCGCTCTCCCGACTTCCGGGCGTCGTTCGATACAGCGCCCGGACCGGTCACGTGCATGCGCTTGCGACCTACGCTCACGAGCTCGCCGACGCTTTCCACAGCTGCTACCAGGCCGTGCCTGTGCTCCGGGCCGGCGCGGAACGGGAGAGCCGCATCGCGCTCGTCGCCGCCACCCGGATTACCTTGGGGGTGACCCTCGACCTGCTCGGGCTTGCCCGGCTCGAACGAATGTGACGCGTGGGTCCCTCAGACGAAGTGTTAAAGCGCCCGGGGCTGGTCGGGCGGTTTGGGAAGACCAATGGGCTTAGCGTCAGAATTCAAGGACTTCATCGCCAAGGGGAGCGTCATCGAGATCGCCGTGGGCATTGTGATCGGCCTTGCCTTCACGGCGCTCGTCAACGCGGTCGTGCAGGGGCTCGTCCTTCCGCTCGTCTCGGTCCCTGGTAGCATCAACATCTCGAGCTGGGACGTCCATGTCCGCAGTGCCGTCTTCCTCCCGGGCTCGGTAATCCAGTCGCTCATCTCCTTCCTCCTGATCGCCGCCGTCGTCTTCTTCGCAGTCATCCGCCCCCTCGCGAAGATGGAGGCGCGGCGAGCGGCGAGGAAGCCGGCCGCCGCCCCGACGACAAAGAGCTGCCCCGAATGCCTCTCCGACATCCCCATCGGGGCAAGCCGGTGCAAGTTCTGCACCGCGAAGCTCACCTAGAGCTAGGCACCACACGCGGGACGCTCGCGAGAAGCGGATCGCGAACGCCCGCCTCTTGGAATCCTTTGGCACGCAGCGCGCATGCGTCGCAGGCCCCGCATGGGCGCCGGCCCCCGCGGTAGCAACTCCATGTGAGTGCCCAAGGCACTCCGAGCCGTTCCCCCTTCCGGACAATCCCGGCCTTGGAGAGCTTTAGAAGCGGGGCCCGGAACTGGACGGTCCAGCCGTCCTCCGTGGAGGCCCGCGTCGCGAGTCGCGCCAGGCGGCCGAACGCAGCCAGGTACTCGGGGCGACAGTCCGGATATCCGGAATAATCGACCGCGTTGATCCCCAGGAAGATCGCCTCCGCGCGCTCGGTCTCTGCCACCCCTAGGGCGATCGCGAGGAGAATGGTGTTACGCGCGGGGACGTACGTGGCGGGGATCCCCCTCGCCCGCCTGCCCGGCCGGGGCAATGCCGCGTGAGGGTCGGTGAGTGCGGAACGGAGGAGCGGACCTAGCTCGAGAGGGAGGACCGTATGCTCCCGCACGCCGAAATGGGCAGCGAGCCGTCGCGCACTCCGGATCTCTCGCGCATGGCGCTGACCGTAGACGACGCTGAGCGCGTGCACCTGGAACCCCAGGCAAAGCGCCTCGGCCAGACAGGTCGCCGAGTCCATCCCCCCGCTCAGGAGGACGACCGCCCGTCGAGGGCGCTTGGCCGCGTGCGTTCCCTCCTTCGTCAAACGAGGCCCCCCAGCGTCCGGAAGAGAAGGAAGGCGATCGCGATGCTCGAGAGCATCGCGAGGAAGTTGGTCGAGCCCTTCGTAAGGAGGCCGCGGTTCTCGAGAAGGGCGCCGAGGAGACTATCAACTTGGCAGGCAAGGAATCCGGCAACGAGAGCCGCTGCGACCGCGAAACCTGCATCGAGCACCGGCGAACCGAACCCATAAAAGAGGAGCCATCCGACGATGGAGGTCGTGGCCGCGCCCGTGAACGCCCAGAGGGTACCCAGGACGGAGACGCCGCCGTTCGTCCCCGGTGTCACGGGCTTGAACGAGAGGATGCCCCAGGCCTTCCCGGAGAGCACGCCGAACTCGCTCGCGAAGGTGTCGGCGGCTCCGAACGCGAGCGCCGCCGTGTAAAGAAGCGGAAGGACGGGCGAAAGGCTGCCGCTTCCGGATACCGAGGCGAACCCAACGACGAGCGCGGTCGGGAGGACGATGTGCGCCACAACGTTCGACACGCCGCGCTCGCCCGCCGTCCCCTCCTGCACGTGGCGCCGCTGCTTCTCTTCGAAACCGTACCGGGTCGCCAGAACGCTCGCGACGACGAACAGCACGAGCAGGGCGAGGTACGGGAATCCCCCGAGGATCACGATGACCAGGCCGAACGCAGCGGCGACCAAGCCAGCCGACCGCGTCAGCGCGCCGCTTACGACGGCGGCCAACGCTAGGAATCCGGTAGCAAGGGCGCCAACCACGGCCAGCTCGAGCGGGAGCACCATGGCGGTCCGACGGCGGGAGGGGGTGGTGGGGATAGGGTTTCCGCCGCGCCGACCCGCCGGGGCGATGCGCCGCTACGCTCGCTCGAGCACGTGGCGGACCGCGGCGAGGAAGTCGGGGGCTACGAACTCGGGCCGGGGCCGGTCCGAACTGAACTCGGCCCAAGTTTCGTTCTCTCTTCCCCGCTCGGGGACGAGAATTCGGAGCAGCCCGAGCTGCTGGCCCACCGAAATGTCGAGCCAGCGGTCGCCGATGATCGCCGAGCCTTTGCGACCCAGCCCGAGCTCCTGTTCGGCCGCGAGGAACATCCCAAGGCGGGGTTTCCGGCACGGACATCCCTCCTCGGGCCGGTGCGGGCAGAAGTAGAACCGGTCGATCTGGGCCGCTCCGGAAGCAAGCCGCCGCTGGATCCGTTCGTGGATCGCTTCGACCGTAGCCGCAGTGTACAAGCCGCGGGCGATGCCCGACTGATTGGTCGTGCACACGACGACGAATCCGCGCTCGCGGAGCGCGCGGATGCCCGCCGTGACCCCCTCGAGGATTTCGACCCGGTCGGGGTCCGAGAGATAGTGGAAATCTGGGTTGATCGTGCCGTCCCGGTCAACGTAGACCACCCTGCGCCCAGGCCGGGTTGAATCGGAGCCTACGAGAGAGGGCATGCGGCGTGGGAGCCGTTCCCCCTTTTACCGTAACGGGGCGTACGCGTCGCCGCCATGCGAGGCGCTTCCGAAGCGAGTGCGAGGAGCACGGCGCCTGACGTAGCGGGGCTCGCCCGGATTCTCGCGGACGCCACGGCACGACTCGCCGGTGCCGGCGTACCCATCACGATCCTGTTCTCGGGCGGCCTCGATTCCTCGGTCCTTGCCTGGATACTTCGCACGCGGCCCGCGACCGAGCTCCTCACGATCGGCCGGGAGGGAACGCAGGATCTCCTCGCCGCCCAAGCGGTCTCGGCGGAGATCGGACTCCCGTGGCGCGCCCGCATACTCACTGCCGAGGAGATTCGCGACGGGGCGCGGCGCTGGTTCGAAATGGTCGGCCCCCTCCGCGAGCCCGAACGAAGTGTCCAGCTCTCCCTCGCTCTTGCGTTCGAATCTGCCGGCACTCGGTACCTTCTGCTTGGCCAAGGAGCCGACGAGCTGTTCTGGGGGTACGCGAGATTTCGCAGGGCCGACCCCTGGGAGGCGGAGCGGCTTGCCCGGCTCGCGCTCGAAAAGCTGCTGTCGAGCGACCTCCCCCTGACTCAACGTGTCGCGGCCGCCTGCGGGAGGGAGCTGCTTCTCCCGTACCTCGAGATGGAAGTGAGGGCCTTCGTGGGCACGTTTTCGGCGGATGCCCACTGTTCCCCTGAAGAGAGCAAGCCGCTCCTACGCAAGGTCGCGCGCGAGCTAGGAGTTCCTTCCGCGGGCCAGACGCGGGCGAAGCGGGCCATCCAGTACGGCACGGGGATCGCCCGGGTTCTGGAGCGCACCCGGTAGGGACGGTGACCGTCGTCCGCTCAGCGGCGCGGCTCGGAGCTACGGGTGGATTCGGGTCCCCGTCTCCCCCCGGAGCGCGCGCGGAAGCGTAGAGGTGTCGCAGATGACGACCTCCTTGCCACCGCCGTCGAGGAAGTCGAGTGCGGCCTCCACCTTCGGGAGCATGCTCCCCGCGCCGAACTCGCCCGCCTCGACGAAGCCACGGAGCTCCGCGGCCCGGACGTCGGTGAGCCAGCGCTCCCAAGGCTTGTGGAACCCGACGGCCACCGCCGGCACGTCGGTGAGGATCGCGAGTCGCGGCGCTCCGACGAGACGCCCGACGAGCGCCGCGGCGTAGTCCTTGTCGATGACCGCCTCGATCCCCGAGAACCTTCCGTGACCACGGTCAAGGACCGGTATGCCCCCTCCCCCCGCGACGATCGGCATCGTGCGGTCGGTGAGGTGGTGAGCGAGCAACTGGAGGAACGACTCCGCTTCGACCCATCCGATGGGTCGCGGCGAGGGAACGAGCCGCCGCCAGCCACCGCGGGCCGCATCACGGGCGAGTGTCCAACCCCGGTTCTTTCGTAGCAGGTTGGCCTCGTTCTCGGTGTAAAACCGGCCGATGGGCTTGGAAGGGCGGCGAAGAGCGGGGTCGCGCGAGCTCACCACCATCCGGCTCGGGAAGTTCTGCACGATTCGCGGCCTCCCCGACCGGGCGAGCTCCGGCTCGAGCTCTTGGGCGATGAGGTAGCCGATCTGCCCCTCGGTCTCCGCGACGAGCACGTCGAGAGCGCGGGGCGGGACCTCCCGCTCCGCGAGCTCATTTTGTCGTAGCAGAGCCCCGACCTGGGGTCCGTTACCGTGGGTGAGGAGGAGCTCCTCGCCTTGGGCAGCCGCCGTAGCGAGCGCGCGGGCCGCGGTCCGCATCTGGATGACCGACTCCTCCCAGGAGCCGGTTCCTCCTGCCCGCTCGAGCGCATTCCCCCCGAGAGCGACTACGAGCCTGGGCATGGCGGGGTGCGACTCGGCCGGAGTACAAGACCTCCGCCGACGGGCCGTTCCCGCACTCTAGGCGAGCGCTAAATACGCACCCCTCGCTCGCACGGCGTGGCCCCTTCCGAGACTGGGTTGTTCTGCCCGCTCGAGTTCCGTTACGGGCGACCGGCCCTCCGGGAGCTCTTCTCTCGCGAGCGGCGACTCGAGCGGGCACTTCGCGTCGAGGCCGCCCTCGCGCGGAGCGAGGCGGAGGTGGGCTTGATCCCGGAGGAGGCCGCGGCAAGCATCGAGGCCGCCGCGCAGAGCGGCAAAGTTCGCATCGCGCGAGTCGACGAGCTCGAGAAGGAGCTACGCCACGACGTGATGGCTATCGCCCAGGCGCTCGGGGAAGCGGCGGGGCCGGCGGGCGCGTGGGTCCACTTTGGGGCCACGAGCGCGGACATCACCGATACCGCCCTCGGTCTAGAGCATCGGGAAGCGGCCGGCGTTCTCCACGGCGACCTCACTTCGCTCGTTCGCGCCCTCGTCGAGCTCTCCCGCCGGCACCGGGGGACCGCCGAAGTCGGCCGGACCCACGGCCAGTACGCGGTGCCGACGAGCTTCGGCTACAAGCTTGCCGGATTCGCCGCGGAGTTTCTGCGCCATCGTCGACGTCTGACCGAGCTCACGCCTCGCCTCGCGGTGGGCAAGATCGCGGGCGCGGTCGGCACCGGTGCTGGGTTCGGCGGCCATGCCGCCGAGGTGGAGCGCCGGGTGATGGCGAAGCTCGACTTGTCCGCCGACGAGGCCCCCACGCAGATCGTAGGGAGGGACCGGATCGCCGAGTTCACGAACTTCATGGCGCTCGTGGCAGGGACCACCGAGCGTCTCGCGACGGAGATCCGGAACCTGCAGCGGAGCGAGATCGACGAGGTGCAGGAGCCGTTTGACGAATCCCGCCAGGTCGGGAGCTCGACGATGGCCCAGAAGCGGAACCCGATGGTCTCCGAGAACGTCACGTCGCTCGCCCGGCTCGTGCGAGCCTTCGCGCTCCCTCCGCTCGAGAACATGGTGCTCTGGCACGAACGGGACCTCGCGAACTCGGCGAACGAGCGGATCGTGATCCCCCATTCCGTGCTCCTCCTCGACGACATCCTCCGCAAGCTCGAGGCGGTCGTCCGCGGACTCGAGGTCCGCGTCGCCCGGATGGAGGAGATCCTCGAGTCGAGCGGCGGGAGCACCATGACGGAGAACCTCATGCTCGGGCTCACGGCGAAGCGGGTTCCCCGGGCGGAGGCGCACGAACTGTTGCGCAACCTTACGCGCCGCGCCGACGTCTCGACGACCCTTCTCGAGCGGGCGCTTGCGGACCCGCGCGTGCGCGCCCATCTGACCGAGGCGGAAGTCTCGGCGCTCCTCGATCCGGCCCGCTACGTCGAAGCGGCGGCGGCGAAGACCGACCGCGTGCTTGCCGGACTCGAACGGGAGCTCGCGGGTTGACCGGGCCGTCCGCCTGGTCCGCGACCCTTCGGATCCACCGAGGGAGAAGCACCGACGCCGACCGGCTTTTCGCCTCCCTTGAACCGGAGGCGAGCCGAGAGGTACCACGCACGCACGTCCAGCTTCGGCGTCCGTCGCCGGCCCAGATCGAGATCGCGCTGACCGCCCGGGACACGGGCGCGCTACGGGCAGGGGTCAACACTTTCCTGGGGTGGGTCGCGCTCGCAGAGCGGACCGAAGCGGAGCTTCGATTGCCCTCGACGGAGCCCCGGTAACAGCTCGCGCCCGACGGTGGGCGATGTGCTTATGAGCGGAGAGTCCGGTCGCGCGCCGTGGCAATTCCGGCCAAGCTCCAGAACGACCTGAAGCAGTTCCAGCGGCTCCAGCAGGACCTCGGCACGATGGGCCAGCAGCGGATGCAGCTCGAGCTCAAGCTGCGCGAAACGACGCACACTCTCGAGGAGCTGAAGTCGCTCCCCGAGCAGTCCGCCATCTACCGCCCGATCGGCAGCCTGCTCGTCCGGGCGAAGGACCGGCCCGAGGTGGAGAGCCTTCTCGGGGAAGAGAAGGAGACGCTCGAGGTTCGGGTGAAGGCGCTCGAGCGGCAAGAGAACTCGCTCAAGGAGCGGTACACGACCATGCAGCGAGAGATCACCGCCCAGATCCAGGCGGCCGGTCTCGGCACGCCCGGCGAGCCGCGCGCGGCCGCCTCGGATGCCGAGTAGGGCTCGCGTCAGCGAGCGCGGTGGACCAGACGGTCGCCTATCTCCTCGAGCAGCCGTCGGCCGCTACCGCTGAGTACTCGGCTTGACTGGATGCGTTGCTTGGCTCGTCGGGTGAGATCCTCGATGCGTCGCTCGGAGTGGGCCAGGCTCCCGCTCTCGCGGATCCTGCGCTGCAGGGCGCGCACGGAAGCCGCCGAACGGTGCGCACTTCGTAGCTCCCGTTCGAGGGCCTTCCGGCCCGACCTGTCCGAGGCACGCCAGGCCTTCACCACGAGGAGCGTTCGCTTGCCTTCCCTCAGGTCGTTCGCGCTCTTCTCCGTCGGATCCGGTCCGAGTCCGGCCCCGAGCACGTCGTCCCGGAGCTGGAAGGCGACCCCGAAGTCGGCGCCGATCTGGTCGAGCTCTTCGAGCAGTCGGGCGCGCGCTGCTCCGAGGATCGCTCCGATCCGGAGCGGCGAGGAGACGGTGTAGATGGAGGTCTTGAGCCGATGGACCTCGAGCACGTCCCGCTCCCGGACTCGGGCCACGGGGAGGCCCGCGAGGCGGATGTCGAGCAGCTGTCCGTACGCGGTCTCGGTGGTCATTCGGCCGTACTCCTCGAGCGCCGCCAGTCGGTACTCGCCCGAGACCCGGACGCTCAGGAGTCCACGGACGGTGTACGGCTCCTCCAGGTCCCCGAGGGTGATGCCCATGCCCACGCCGTACTCCTCGCGGTTCCCGGCGCGGTGAAGGCGGTCGTGCTCCCGTTCGAGGAGCCGGTGGACCGTCGCGGCGCCCCGGCGTACGTTGGCGTGGTCGATGATGTCGTCGTGCACGAGCATCCAGCTCTGAAAATGTTCGAGGGCCGCGGCGGCGGGCAGCACAGGGGCCGGGCTCCTCCCCGTGGCGAGGTGATATCCCGCGAGGAGCAACAGCGCGCGCAGCCGCTTGCCACCGCGGAGCGAGAACCCCTTGAGGGTCGAGGTGTAGCTCCGGAACCCAGGGGCTCGGCGCGCCTCCGCGTCGTAGGACCGGGCAAGCTCCGCCTCGACCCGCGGGACCCAAGAGAGGAGTTCGGAGAACCGCATCCCGTCCACCTCCCCCGGGGGGTCTCTACATATTTAACCCCCGTCCGGCTCTCGCCCGCGTGGAATCGCCAGCGTTCGCGCAACTTGTCGGGAGGCTCACCGAGTCTCTAGGCCAATCGATGGATTCTTCTCGACGGGTCGGGGAGGGCATCCTGCTCGAGACGACGGACGGCTTCCTGTACGGATTCATCGAGGACCCTGGGGCGGTCTCCCTCGCGACCGGCGACCGGCTCCTCGTGGAGTCGAAAGGCGGGCCGAAACGCCTCGTGCTGTTCTCGCCCTCCCGACTCCCGCTCGCCGTCACGGAGCGACTGCTTCGCGCCGGGGCAAGCGTGGTCGAAGGCTCCCGCTTCACCGAGCTCGTGCGTGGTCTTGGTCTTGGCGAGTACCTGGGTATCGAGCCACGACCCGAGCGCTCAGGGGGCGAGCGCCGGCTCCTTCCGAGCGCGAAGGTCCTCGACGAGATCGTCTCGCGCGCGCGGAATTGGCTCGATTGGGGGGTTCCGGCGCTCGCGCTCCGGTTCTACCGCCAGGCGAACGACCTAAAGCCGGCGTTCGCCCCGGCGCGGGTAGGCATCGCCTCCTCGCTCCTCGCTCTCGGGCTGATTCCAGAGGCGGAGGCGGCGTACCGTGAGGTGCTCTCCACAGATCCGAAGTCGGTGGATGCGCGCCTGGGACTCGCGGCGGCGAAAGGAGTCGCGGGGGACACGGCTGGCGAGCTCGAGGCTTACCGTGCGATGCTCGCCGAGGAGCCGGACCGCCTCACGGTCCGAGCTCACCTCGTCGCGGCCCTTGCCTCCCATCACCGATGGGCCGAGCTCCGGCCGGAGGTTGAGACGCTGCTCCGCCGGGTCCCCGAGGACCCTCGGCTTCGCCTGCTGCGATCGTTCGCGCTCGAGCACACCGAGTCCGCGCGCGAGGCAAGCGCCGAGCGCGCGAAGGCTAGGGAACTCGGACTCACCCCGGAGGCGGAGCGCGCGATCTGCCGCGAGCTCGGTCTTCCGATCCCTGCCCTCCCGAAATCTCCTTCCGCTTCCCGGCCTCCGCCGGAGACTCCGCCGCCGACCGTACGGCCTCCGCGTCGCGCCAAGCCCACGCGCCCACGGCCTCGCGTCCGAGCGGCGACAGCGAGCCCACGGCCCCGGACGAAGTCTCGCTCCCGCAAAGCCCAATAGCCCCGTCCCGGGTGCTCGAGTGTTCTCTCGAGAGGGTGGCAGATGCGCGTCGTTTCCTTGCTGCCGAGCGCGACGGAGATGCTGGCGTACCTCGGGCACGCCCCCGAACTCGTCGGCCGGAGCGAGGAGTGCGATTTCCCCCAAGAGATCCGGGACCGCCCCGTCGTCATGGGGGCCAGGACCTTGGACGGCCAGCTCCCCTCGGGGGAGATCGACGCGCGGGTGCGAGCGGCGAGGGGCCGCGGGGAGAGCCTCTACTCCCTCGACCTCGAGCTGTTGCGCGAGCTTCGGCCGGAGCTCATCCTGACGCAGGACTTGTGCGGCGTCTGTTCCGTCACGGAGGAGGAGGTCCTCGAGGCGTGCCGTTCGGCTAGGGTCGCCCCGGAGATCCTCTCCCTCTCCCCCCGCGGCCTGCGCGACGTGGCGGGCTCGCTCCGCCAGATTGCGCGCGCCGTCCACGACGCCGGTGCGGGAGAGCGGGCGGCCGCCCGCTTGGAGGAGCGCCTTGAACGGCGTAGCGCCCGCTCCGCGCCGGCGGCCCGCGTGGCGGTGGTCGAGTGGCTCGACCCGCCCATCCTTGCGGGGCTGTGGGTGCCCGAAATGATCCGTCTCGCCGGCGGCGAGCCGTGGAACGGGGCACGCGAGGGATCCACCGGCGTCCGCTCCAGCTGGGAGGATCTCCGGGCGGATCCCCCCGACCACCTCGTGCTGAGTCCTTGCAGCTTCTCCGTCCCACGCACTCTCGGGGAAGTTGAAACCCCCGGCCTCCGCGCGTCACTCTCCCATTTCGGAATCGGGGACGGATGGTGGGTCGCGGATGAGGCGTACTTCAGCCGACCGGGCCCTCGTCTCTGGGAGGGCCTCGACCTCCTACGGGCGATCGTCGCCGGCCGCCGCCCGGCAACGCCCATGCCGTTCGAGCACGTTGTTGCTCAACCCGCCGGAGCCGCGACATGAGCGGGGCGCCGTACTACGGCGTCAGCTACGCGCCGGTCGTGCGCGTCCCGGCCCGCTTCTCCACCTCGGCGAAGGAAGTGGGACAGCTCGCGCTCGCCTTCCTCGTACTGAGCGTGGCGATCGCGGTTCTCGCGCTCGGCACGTTTCGTCTCGGGGTGAGCTACGCCGTATCGCAACAAGAGATCGCCTTCGCGCTCGGCTTCGGCGCGGTGGCCGCCCTCACCGGATTCGTCGCCCACGAACTCGCCCACAAGATCGTCGCGCAACGCCGAGGCTATTGGGCGGAGTTTCAGATGTTCCCGCTCGGGCTCTTCCTCGCGCTAGTGACCTCGTTCGTCGGGTTCCTGTTTGCGCTCCCCGGCGCGACCGTCGTGGAGGACATCGCCGACGTACGAGACTTCGGACGCACGAGCCTCGCGGGGCCGGCCGTGAACCTCGCCGAAGGCGGGGTGTTCGCCGCGGCGGCGGGAGTGCTCGCGCTCGCCGGACCCGGGGCGCTGTGGCCGGAGGTTCTGTTCCCGCTCGCCTTCTTCAACGGCTGGTTCGCCACTTTCAACCTCATTCCCGTAGGGCCGCTCGACGGCCGGAAAGTGCTCCGCTGGAACAAGGGAATCTGGGCCGTAGGGTTCGCGACGGCCGCCGCGTTCACGCTCTTCACCTACTTCCTCGCGTTCGGGGTGCTGAGCCTCTAGGCGCGCATGCCCCCGCTCGAGCTCGGCCGCGGACGGCTTCTCCTCGACCTCGGATTCCGTGAGAGAGAGGGCCTGATCGCCTCCTACCTCATCCCCGGCCCGGAGGGCTGGACGCTCATCGAGACCGGTCCGAGCTCCTGCCGAGCGGAGCTCGACCGTGGCCTAGCCGCCGCGGGGGTCTCCCCTAGTGAGGTCCGACGCATTCTGGTCAGCCATATCCATCTCGACCACGCAGGGGCGCTCGGGACGCTCGCGAGGCAGTTTCCAACCGCCGAGCTCGGCGTCCACTGCGAGGGGGTGCCGCACCTGGTCGACCCGTCCCGCCTCGTGTCGAGCGCCCGTCGAGCGTGGGGGGAGGCCGCTGACGCTCTGTGGGGACCGGTCGAGCCCGTACCCCCCGCCCGGCTCCGTCCGTTGAGCGGGGGGGAGCGGTTCCAGGTGGAGGGTGGGGAGCTCGAAGTGATCGCTACCCCAGGCCACGCGAAGCACCACCTCTCCTTCTTCGACGCCCCGCGGGGCGCCCTCCTCACGGGTGACAGCGCCGGCGTGGCCCTTCCGGGGAGCGGACGGGCCCGGCCGGCCATCCCCGCGCCGGACCTCGACTTCGAGCTCCTGTTCGAGAGCCTGCGGCAAATGGCGGCTCGGAACCCCCGCGAACTCGACTACACCCACTTCGGCCCGGTACCTGGGGGGAAGGAGCTGCTCGACGCGTATCGCATCTCGGTCGAAGCGTGGCGCCGTGTCGCGTTGGAAATCGCGCTCGTCCAGCCCGAGGTTCCTGCGGTCGCGGCCGCGCTGCGCCGTCACGAAGAGGAGGTGGCCGCGCGACTGGGAGGAGGCACGGGGGTTGAGGATAGGGCGGAGCTCGTCTCCGGGTACGAGCTCGCCGCCCAAGGATTGCTCCGTTACTTTCGGACTCGCGGGCTTCTCGGCGAAGGGGGGCCTTGACCCTGGCCCCTGCGGATCGTCGTTCGGTAGCCGCGGTGCTTTTCCTCGCGCGGATCGCGTATGCCTTCAGCTGGTACAACATCGGAGCCGTACTGCCCCTCATCGGCGGCCGCTTCGGAGCCGGCACGGACGCTCTCGGCGTAGTTCTCGGCGCCTTCCTCGCCGGCGCGGGGCTCTTTCAGGTCCCCGCGGGCTTCGCCGCGATCCGGTGGGGGAATCGAAACTCCTCGATTTTTGGGCTTCTCCTCATGGGAGGGGCCTGCGTACTCTCGGCGTTCGCCCCGGACCTCGCCCTGCTCGCCGCGACACGCTTCCTCGCAGGAGTGGGGGCCGCCTTCTTCTTCGCCCCCGGTCTCTCCCTCATCTCTTCCTACTATCCCGCAGGCGAGAAGGGTCCCGCAATCGGGCTCTACAACGGCGCGTTCAACGTCGGAGCCGGTGCGGGCCTCGTCGGGGGGGCGTTTGTCGGGGAACTTTTCGGTTGGTCGGCCGCGCTGCTGGTGGGAGGCGGCGCGATCCTGCTGGCGGGCGCCGGGGTGGCCCTCCTCATCCCCGCGGAGACGCCGCGGGACCGGCCCCGGAGCCGGGGCGCGCTCTGGCTCGCGGGACGCGGGGTCCTCCGGTCGCGCTCCGTCTGGGCTCTCGCGACCGGCCTCATCGGGTTCTGGGCCGTCGTGAACGTCGTCGGACTCTACTTCGTCGAATTCGCGGAGAAGTCCCGTCCATCCTGGGGGCTCGGCACCGCCGCGGCCGTGGCGGCGGGGGTGGTGCTCATCTCGGGGGTGGGCGGTCCAATCGGGGGCTGGCTCGCCGAGCGGAGCCGCGACCGGCGCCTTCTCGTGGCGCTCTTCGCTGGGCTGACGGCCACGTTCGTGGTGGCGATCCCGCTCCTGGCACTTGGGCCGCTTCTTGTCCTCCTCCTTGTCCTCGGCACCGCCGACGGCGTGGTGTTCGCGGTCCAGTATCTCATGCCGGCGTACTTTCCCGAGTCGTCGGGGGACGGTGCGGCTCTCGCGGTCGGGCTCATCAACTCGGTCCAAGTCCTCGTAGGGAGCGCCCTCACCATCCTCTTCGGGGTCGTCGCGCAGCTGTACGGCTTCCCGACCGCGTGGTACTTGAGCGCCTTCCTTGGGCTCGCCTTCCTCCCGCTCCTTCTCCTCATCCCGCGGCTGCCCGAACGACTCTCGCTTCCCCGAGAGACCCCGAGCCTTCCGTCATGACCGAACTCGAGGAACTCCCGTCGCGAAGCAGGCCGCGACCTTGATCGACGCGACTCCCTCGGCCGCGTCCGACCCACGGCGAACGGAAACCGGTTCGACGCATCTTCCCGCGGAGGGGTCGGCGTTGTTCTCCGACAGCCTTCGTCTGTTTGCGATCGGTTTCCTCATCGAGGCCGCGACCGAGGCATACCAGCTCGTGGGCCTCACGAGGAGCACTAAGGGCGTCCCCGCGCTCTACTACGCGAGCCTTGCCACGACGATCCTCGGATTCTATGTCATGTATCTCGGGAGCCGCCGGTGGCTGCGCTACCTCCAGGGCCGTCCGGCCGGACAAAGGGTCGTCAGGGCTCCACGGCTCCTCCGACTGGCGTGCGCCTTCGCGGCCTCGCTGCTAGGCTTCTTCCTTCTCGGGAAGGGATCGGGGGGTTCTTCCCCACTCTGGTTCGGCGTACTTGTGGGAGGGGTGACCGTAGTCGCGTTCGCCGACTTCTTTTCGGGACTCTACCGCGTGGCCGCGCCGGCCGCGGGTCCGCGCCTGCGCGCGCTGCTCCTTTTGGCCGTGGGTTGGTCGGTCGTCGTTGCCGTCTACGCCGGCGTACTCCTAGGCGCGAGCTCGGTCGCACTGTTGCACGAGCTCGTCACGAACCTTCCCGCGCTGCTCACCACGTTTGCCCCGGTGGCCTTCGCGATGGCGGGGCTTGTGTTGACCTACGTGATCCTCGCAGGGGTCTTCCTCACGCTTCGGCGAAAGGTACTCCCGGGGAGATCCTCGAGCTGAGAAGAGCTCGGGGAGCCAATCGGACGCAGTTCGGGCGGTCGCTCCTCCCATCTCCTCCTGGCCGAGCGGGCCTCAGAGTCGGTAGACGAACATCCGGTCGGCCGGGGTTTCGGTGACCCCACCTGTCGATGTGAAGAGCCGGACCGCGGCGGTGTTTCCAGGGTCGGTGAAAACGAACACCTCCTCGCACCCGACCTTCCGGCAGTAGCGGAGCAGCTCGTGTACGAGCCTCGTACCCACCCCCCTGCGACGGAATTTCGTCGCGACGGCGATCTCGTAGAGGAACATCTGGGCTTGCGTACTCTTCACCTGACCGAGGGAGGTGCCACGGAGGTACCCCACGGCTCGACCCCCGTGGTAGGCGAGGAGGAACACATTCCTCGAGTCCGAGAGGTACGCTCGTGCCGCCTCAGGATCGGGCAATTCGTCCTGCAGCTCTGCGGCACGTACGATCTCCGACTCCTCTCCCGGCCGCAGGCGCCGAATCTCGAAAGCTGCCTCCACCTGTCGCGGGGGGGAGTGGGAGTCCCGCGCCTGGGGGGTCGCTCGCTGCCTCACGGGCGGGATTCCAGCGTGGGCCAGCGCGACCTACGGTGCATTCGCCGGGGTCGTCGCGGTCGAGGGCATCGTGACCCACTGCTCGAAGGCCTCGTAGCTCAGCGGCCGGCCGAGATAGTTCTCGACGAGCTGCTGGGGAGGAGCGCTTGCGCCGGGGGCGAGGATCTCCTTCACGTACCGCTGGGCGAGCGCGGGGTCGAGGAGCGTCCCCTTCTCGAGGAACGGTCCGAGCAGGTCCCGAGCGATGACGAGCGACCAGGCGTACGTGTAGTACAGAGCCGAATACCCGGTAAGGTGCCCCCAGGAGCACTCGAAGTGCGAGCTCTCGGGGAGCGGAACGAGCCCGTAGCGCGCGAACGTCTCGCGCATCAGGCGTCCCGCCTCGAAGCTGGAGGGGTCGCGCTCGTACAGGTCGAGGGAAGCGGCGGCGGCCCCCACTTGGGAGAGCCAACGGAAGGCCCGACCGAACCGTTCCGCTTCTACGAGCCGCTCCGCGATCTCCCTTGGCATGGGCTCGCCGGTCTTCCAGTGACGGGCGAACTCGACGAGGAGTGAGGGGTCGCGGGCCCACTCCTCGAACAACTGCGACGGGGCCTCGATGAAGTCGGTCTCGATCCAGGCTCCGCTCGTCGCGGTCCACGCGGTGTGCCCCGAGAAGATGTGGTGGAGGAGGTGGCCCGATTCGTGGAAGAAGGTGACAACGTCCTCGTACCGGAAGAGCGAGCGCTCCGCCTCGGTCGTCGAGGCGAAGAAGTTGCAGACGAGCACGGCCTGCGGAAGCTGACGGCCAAGCACGCCCGTCCGCAGCGTGAACTGCGCGGCATGGTTGAACTTCCCCTCGCGAGGGACGAGGTCCAGGAAGAACCGGCCGAGCAGCTCGCCCCCGCGGAGCACGTCGTAGGCCTCGACCGACGGATGCCAGAGGTCGGAGGGTTCGACGCGGCGGATCTCGATGGCGAACAACCGCTCGCAGAGGGAGAAGAGCCCGTCGCGCACCTGGGCGTAGGGAAGGTACTCCCGCACGCTCTTCGAATCTACACGAAACCGCTCGGTCTTGAGCTGCTCTTCGAAGAAGCCGTGCCCGAGGCCGCCCGCGACGTCCCATGGGTCGAGACGGGCGGCGGTGGGGTCGTCCTGTCTCTTGCGGGCGAGCAGCGTGTCCCGGTCGCGGGCGGCGGGGGGGCGAAGGAGCTCGGCGATCCGGTCGAGGAAACCCCAGGCGGCTTCCGGCGTTCGCATCATCTTGTCCTCCATGGCGTAGGCCGCGTACGAAGGGTAGCCGAGGAGGTCGGAGAACTCCCGCCGCCGGGTGAGGAGGCGGCGCAGCACCTCTTCGTTCTGCGGATACGCCCGTGAGTAGAACGCCCCCAACACGCGTCGCCGCAGGTCGGCGCTCCGGGCGAACGAGAGCACGGGAAACACGTCGGTATAGGCCGTGCTCAGCGTGCAGCGGCCCTGCGCGTCGGGCGGGTGCTGGCGGATGTAGTCCTCGGGAAGCCCGGCGAATTCGGCCGCGCTGGCCACCTCGACGGCCTGGGAGGGTTTCGTCAGCTGGTCCATGAATTCGAATTGGATCCCGTCGATTTCGTCGGAGAGCTTGCGCATCGCCTCCCGCTTAGCGAGGTCGAGCTCCACGCCCGAGCGACGCATCTCGAGGAGCAGCTTCTCCGAGGCCCGTCGAGCGAGCGGAGGCGCGTCCGACCAGTCGATCGCCTGGAGGGCGTCGTAGGCGGCGCGGTTCACGAAGAAGGCGCTGAAGAACCGGTGCGAGGCTTCCGAGGCCTCCCTCGCGGCGGTCCTCACGTCGGCGGAGGTGTGGACGGAGAACAGCGTGCTCCCGTGGTCCTGCACGTCGAGAACGCGCAGGAGGATCCGGTCGATGGGCTCGAGCGTGTTCGCGACAGTCCTCGTTCCCTCGCGCGCGAGCACCTTCTCGAGGTCGGACGCGGCCTCGTCGAGAATCGCCTGCGAGGCGGACTTGAGCTCGACGGCGTTCGCGGAAAGCGGGAGCGTCCCGAGCGACAACCCGGCGGATCCTGGTCCCTGCATGGCGGCTCGGGCGATGCGACGCGCTGCGACTTATGAACCTTCGCGGACGCGGGCCGTTCGCTCAGCTCTGCGCTCCTCGCGCGGCGGGCCAGGGCAAGGTCGAAGTCGTGAAACGTAGACGCCGCGGAAGAGCTCTGCGTAGGCAGGTGAGCTTCCCGCGGGACCGTCGGCGCTAAGCCGAGGATTCCTTCCAAGGACGCGGCAGGTGCCCACGAGTGTCGGGTGAGGTTCCGGGGGCGACCCAGCGCATCGCAGAGGTCCAATCCCGCATCGCCGAGCTCAGGCTACGGTGGAAGGCCGGTGAGACGAGCCTCTCGGCCCTGTCGCGCGAGCTGCGGGCACGACGTCTTGGGCTTCAGTTCCGAGGACCGACGGCCGACGAGGTCGCGCGAACTTCGCCGGGAGCGCCGGCCGATCTGTCCGGTCTTCCCCCAGAGCTTGATTGGAGGAGCCACCGAGGTACGAACTGGGTGACCCCGGTGAAGGATCAGGGCGCCTGCGGATCCTGTGTGGCCTTCGGGACGTGCGCCTCGATGGAATCGCAACTCGCGATCGGCGCTGGGGATTCCTCGAGCCTCTCGGAGCTATCGGAGGCGTTCCTGTTCTTCTGCGGTGGCGGGAGCTGCGCCGAGGGCTGGGAGATCCCCCTCGCGCTGGAATTCCTGATCGACCCCGGTGTTGTCGACGCCGGGTGCTTTCCCTACCACGGGACGGGGGTCGACCAGCCCTGCGGTGGCCGCTGCTCGGACTGGGCACCGCGGACCAAGCGCCTCAAGGGCTCCGAGCTTTTGTCGACGCAAGCGGCCGTGCTAGCGTGGGTCACCTCCAACGGGCCGGTGATTGCCGCACTGGACGTCTACGAGGATTTCTTCCATTACACGGCCGGCGTGTACGAGCCCACCTCGATCGCCCTTGAGGGCTCGCACGCGGTCGCGGTCGTCGGCTACGATCGGACCGCCTCCGCGTGGATCTGCAAGAACAGCTGGGGGACGCAGTGGGGCGAGGACGGATTCTTCCGCATCGCCTTCGGGGCGTGCAACATGCTCAGCCGGTACCCGATGTACGGCCTTCGCACGGTGTGACGGGGTGGCCTCGGATGGTCCGAGAGCCTCCGCGGGAGGTGGAGGTGAGGGCCGGAGAAGGCTTCCTGCTCGAGCTCGACGCCAACCCAACCACAGGCTACCGCTGGGAGGCGGAGTTCGACCCTGCGCTCCTCTGTCTGCTTTCCGAGGAGTACGTCCGGGGTGTGGATCGGCCGGGTGCGGGCGGCGTCCAACGGTTCCGATTCCAGGCCGTGGGCCAGGGGCGCGGGCCCCTTCACCTTCGGTACCGTTCCGCTTGGCGAAGTGCGACCGCGGATGAGCACGAGGTCTCCGTCACCGTCGTCGGTCCAAAGTGATTTTCGCCCGCGCCGGACGCTCGGTGGCCACCGCGCGATGGGGTTTTCTCCTTGCCCTCCTCGGCGTGGGGATGGCGCCCGTAGAGGAACATCCACGCCGGACGTTCCTCTCGGACTTCATCCTCGGGAGCCAGGACGGCCTCGTCAACATCCTCGGAATCGTCCTCGGCCTCTCCGCCGCAGCCACCGGACTTCGGCTCCTCTTGGTCGCAACGCTCGCGGCCCTCGGCGCCGAGTCGATCTCGATGGGCGCTGTGGCCTACACCTCGACCCGAGCCCGGCGCCAACTCTACCTGAGCGAGGTGGACCGGGAGCTCCGCGAGATGAAGGAGGTCCCGGGAGTGGAGCGGCGAGAGGTGGAGCTGGTCCTCGAAGGTTGGGGACTCGTAGGGACCGAGCTCGAGGAGCTTGTCGAGCGGATCTGCCGGCACCCGCGGGTCTGGCTCGAATTCATGATGGCGTTCGAGCTCAAGCTCTCCCCCGTAGAACCCGACGAGCCTCGCCGAAGTGGGCTCACCGTCTTTGGGGCCACGGTGGTCGGCTCCTTCGTACCGCTCCTCCCGTTCCTGTTCTACTCGGCCAACCCGCACGCCGCCGTGGTCGCGTCGGTCGTGCTGAGCGCTGCCGCCTTGATCGCGATAGGGGTGTATGAGGCCCGGACCACCGTCGGCTCCCTCTGGAAGTCCGGGCTTCGCATGGCGGCGATAGGACTTGCCGCCGGATTCGCGGGATTCCTGATCGGGCACTTCTTGGGCGCAGCGCCCGGACTCTAGGCGGCGGCTGCCGGCCTCGACCCCGGTGATCTGGGCTGCCTCCCCGCCGGAAGCTTCTTTACGCCGGACCCTTCATGACCCGGCCGACGAGGCACGCTTGGCGAAGAAACCGACCTGGGAGGATGCGGACCTCCTGCTGCGGATCGAGGAGCTCGCAGCGAATCCCCAGACCCGGGCCGCCCTCGACTGGTTCGAACGCACCGCCCGCGGGCCAACCGAGGAACCAGGGCGTCGGGTCCCGAAGGACGCCGCCGAATTCGCGCACGTTCTGCGGCTGCTGGAGTTGTTCGAGCTCGTGGGAACCCTTACTCGGAGCGAGCTCCTCAACGAGGAGCTCGTCCACCACCGCTGGCCCTCGTACCTCTACTGGGACTTCCTCAAGCCGACCTTCGAACGCGAGCGAAAGTCGCTGAGCCCCGTGCTCGGGGAGAACTTCGAGTGGCTCGCCGAGCGCTGCCGTCGGACGGTTCCGAAGAGCTCGTCGCGACGCTAGTCGTCTCGACGACGGCCCAAGCGCTCGCTCATTACTCGGCCCGACTCCGGCTCGTGCGATGGCCCCAAGGAACCTCCGCCAGAGTGTGACCCTCCCGGCTACGCCTCACGACGTGTACGAGGCGCTCGTCGATCCGAAGCGGCACGCGGCGTTCAGCGGTGCGAGAGCGAGCATGGCCCGAAGGTCCGGGGCTCCGTTCTCCCACTACGACGGCTCCCTCACGGGGTTCGTCGTCGAGCTCGTCCCCGACCGCCGGATCGTCCTCGCCTGGCGCGCCAACAGCTGGCCCGCAGGGGAGTTCTCCATCGCGAGGTTCGCGCTCACGAAGCTCCGCGGAGGCACACGCCTCGTGTTCGACCAATACGGGATCCCCTCGAGCGATTTCGCGGGGATCCAGAGCGGCTGGCGCGACTTCTACTGGACGCCGCTCAGGGCGTATTTCGAGGCGTAGACCTGGGCTGCCGCCCGGCCCAAACAAGGTCGCTTGCGCGCTACGCCGAGATTTGGATCGAGCCGGAGCGGCCGAGGGAGAGCTGGAGCTTTCCTCGGTACTCCTTCACCCAACCGTCGGCGACGTGGATCTTCTGTCCCACGGTGAAGCGCTTGGCGTCCGCGCCCCAGAGCGTGAGGGTGATGGTGCCCGTGTCGTCCTGGAGGGTCGCATCCGCCACCTGCGCCGGTCCCCGGCTCGTGGTTACGTCCCGCACGGGGGAGATGGCGGTGATGGTGGCATCGAGTGTCGCGTTCGAGTTCGCTCGCAGGGTAGCTATTCCGGGCATGGCGGGCCCCGGTAGGTCGGCCGGAGTTAAGCCTATCGCTCCGGGCCAAGACGGCAACGGGAGCCCAAACTCCCGCAGCGGAGGGACGGTTCCCCCTCGGACCTCGAGCTCAGAGCCCGTGGCACTGCATGTGCGAGGCGAGGCGGCGCAGGACCCTGGGGGACTCGTATTCTGGCCCGAATTCCTCGAGCCGCCGTTTCCCGGACTGGATCGACCAGTAGACGGAATCCTGACAGTGAACGCCGATCGCGAGGGTGGAGACCGCTTCAAACTGGGCACGGCCCTCCTTCACGAGAAGGTTCGCGGCGCGCTCGGTGAGCTCGAGGAGGCTATCTCGACCCCCGATGAGCTCCGGAGTGACGATGTCCTCGTACAGACGGTGCATGCACCAGGGGACATCGGGATTCGCGTCCAGCACCCGCTGGATTTTCTGAACGAGATGGTCCGGCAGGGCCCCGGTGGCCGGGTGCATGCGGATTCCTTGCACCGTACATCAAATAATACCACCGCCGGTGGCCGACCCCGAAACCTCGGCTGGGTGACCCGCCTTTCGAGTTACGCGTCCGCCGATCGCCGGGCGTCCCTCGCGTAAGGGACTGCCCTCGCCCGGAGTGAGCCAACGCAGTGGACTACGGCGGAGGCGCTCTCGGGAGAAGCCGCGCCCTCGCGAGCTCGAGCACGCCCAGGAGCTCGATGCCACGGCGCACGCCGGTGCTCGCTTCGGGATAGCTCACCTCCCGGAAGTGGGCTCGCACTGCGGTCGGATGGGCCAGGCCGAGCCGGGGAAGGATCCGCTGGAAGAGGCGGGCCAAGTACCAGCTGCCCTCGGCGCGGCGCCGGACCTCGTCGAGGTTCGAGCGCACCCACGGCCAGGCGATCTCGGCGCCTACCGGATTCTCGACGACGCTCCCGATCACCTCGAGCGAGAGCGTGACGCGGCGGGCCGGAGCGAGCGATCGTTCGAGTGCGCTCGAGAGGCGGACGGGGTCCTGGAACTCCCCCATCGCGGTGGCCGCCTGCGAGGCGGAGTCCTCGCTCGTCGTGTCCTCGAGCCGGGCGTAGAGCCGCTCCAACGCCTCGGGCGCGCCGACCCTCGCGTAGGCGAGGGCGATCGCCGGCCGCAGGGCGGCGTCGGAACGGTCGATCGCGTCGAACCGCTGGGCAAGCTCCGCGGCGAAAGCGGAGTCGGCGCGAACCCGCAGTTGGGTCACCGACTCCCGAAGCATCGCGTCCGACTCCGGCTCCCCTTGCCGTGGCTCGAGACCGAGCCGCGCGAGCTGCGCGCGGCTGAACCGGTCCGCGGCCTCGAGGTACCTCGGGTCGTTTCCGAGGATCGCGTGGAGAGAGTCAAGAGTGATGACCGCCTCCATCACGCTGGGGTAGTCCCCGACCCCTTCGAGTGCCCGGAGCGCGCCGAGGTAATCCTCGAGCCGGTACTCGCCGGCGAGCAGGAACGCAAAGGCGTCGCTCAGGAACGCCCAGCGGTCGAACGGCGCAACGTCGGAAAGCCGCCGAAGGTAGCTCGCCCGGAGCGGAAGGTCGTACCAGACACGCAGGAATCCCGCACGGCCGGGGTTGAGCTGGAGGGACTCGGGGTGCTCCAACGGAAGCTCGAGCTCCCGGTCGTCGAAGAGTCGGCGTTCCAGACGCCCATCGATCAGCGCCGTGAGCGGGATGGGCCAGGGCGGTTCGGGGGCCTCCTGCGGCGTGAGCCGGAATCGCTCTTGGCGCAAGAGGAGCCTCCCATCCTGGAGGGAGGCGCGGATCACCGGGAGGCCGGGACGCTCGACCCAGGTGCGCATGACCCTACCGACGGGCTCGTTCGAGGCCTCCTCCATCGCGCGCCACAGATCTGGTCCCTCGGCGTTCCCGTACTGGTACCGCGCGAGGTAGGTGGAGACTCCCCGCCGGAACGCCTCCTCCCCGAGGTAGGCGTCGATCATCCGAAGCACCGCGGCGCCCTTGAAGTAGGTGATCTCGTCGACGTTCTGCATGATGTCGTCGGGGGCCGCGCTCTCGAGCTGGATCGGGTGAGTGCTGGCGAGCGAGTCGGTGAAGTAGGAGTTTCGGATCCGGATGAGGAACTCGCTCCACGGGTCCTCCCGGAGGTGGAGCCGGTCCACCATCTTCGCGGCGACGAACGTCGCGAAGCTCTCGTTGAGCCAGATGTCGGTGAAGGAGCGCATGGTGACGAGGTTTCCGAACCACTGGTGCGCGATCTCGTGGGCGATCGTCTCCACAGCCCAGCGTCGGACGGAAGGGCTCGTCGCCGGGTCGAGGAGGAGCCCGATCTCAGAGAAGGCGATCGCGCCCCAATTCTCCATCGCGCCCGCGCCGAGGTCGGGGACGGCGACGAGGTGGAGCTTAGGCAGCGGGTAGGGGAGGCCAAAGTACGATTCGTACCCCTTGAGGAGCGGTACGCTCAGGTCGAGGCTCGTCGCCGCCTGCGCGGACTTGCCGGGACCGGTGGCGGCCACAAACTCGATCCCGTTCTCGGTCCGCGCGAGGAGCTCGAACGGTCCGATCCCGAGGTAAAGCAGGTAGGTCGACATCCGGGGCGTCGGCTCGAAGCGCCAGCAGGTGCGCTCCTCCTGCTCCTCCACGGTCGCCACAGGGGTGTTCGAGATGACGGTCAGTCCGCGCTCGGTCGTAACCGAGAGTCGGAAGACCGCCTTCTGGTCAGGACGGTCGAGGCACGGGAGAAGCCGGCGGCACCCGACCGGCTCCATCATGGTGGTGAGGTAGGTGCGCCCTGCGTCCCGCGAGGCGTACAGCCCGGAGAGGGTCTTCTGGCCGACGGCGCCTGTGTACTGAATCCTGAACTCGACCGCACCCGAACGGTCGTGACGGATCCTCAACTCGTGGCGGGTTGGGTCGTGGTCGAAGGACGCGGCCTTCTCTCCGGCCCAGACGCGAGCGACGGACAGCCCCTCGCAGTCCAGGGTGAGCTCGGCGGGAGGGTCCTGTGTGACGACGCGAAGGTCTCCTGAGAACCGCTCCCTCGGGTAGTCCACGTCGAGGTGGAGCGCGTACTCGGCCACCTCCATGGTCCGACGAGGGACCTCCGCTCTTGAGCGATACGGCCGGCCCCGTAGTCCATTCAGGGCGGCTAGGCAGGGGGGGCGCTTCCGGCGGAACTATAGGGGAGGCTGTTCTGGGGCGGGGTCTCGCCTACAGCTGGGGATACTAGAGGAGCGGGCTTGCCGGCCCCGCCCAGAGCGGGACCGCGAGCCGCGTGGCCCCTCGGCAGAGGCGCTGGTGCTCGAGCACCGCCCGCGAGAGCCCCATCACGACCGCGTCTTTGCCTGCGCTCACGTCGTGACCGCACGGGAGGATCACGACCTCCTCGCTTCCACGGCTCGCCTCCGACCATTCGCCGGCGCTCATGCCGCCTCCTCGACCCGCTCGAGGCCCGGGACGCGGAGCTGGACACGCCCGAGGAGAAGAGCGGCTAGCAGTAGCCCTCCTCCCGTCGCACCGAAGACAATCCCGAGCCCTGTGACGGGGACGGATGGGGCCCCGACGAGGCCTAGAATCCCGAGTTCGGGGTCGTAGGACAGCGAGCTGTAGCCGCCCGGCGCTCCGGTGAGCATCACGACCAGCGGATCGTACTGGGGATTACCGGAAACGACCGCCGCCGGTGTGAGGGCGGCAAGTTGGCCGGTCGGTCCGCGCGCCGACGCCGGGCCCGACCATCCGAAATACTCCTGGGCTACGCCCGAATCGTTCGCGAGGCAGTTGAGGGTCATGCCGCTCGCGTGCTCGCTCAGGTGCTCTAGATTGGTGTCGTTGGGCCAGAGCGGGAACAGCAGACCCAGCGAGTCGGAGTTGCTGACCCAGGGCCAGCCCTGGGCGGCCACGGTGAAGGAAACTCCGCCTGAGTCTACGCCCGCGGGTCCTCCGGCGGCACCCGAGGTGAAATTGACCTCCACCGAGACGTGGCCGCCGCTCCCACCACTTACGGGCAGAGTTGCCGCGTAGTCGAGCTGGAGCTCCTGGGAATCCGACGCGTTCCGAACCGCCCAGTGCGCTCCCGAGAAGTCAGCGCTCGCCGCTTCGGCACCGCTCGGGCTGTACTCCCCGAGGCCCCCGAGTCCGGCGTAGAGACCGTAACCCGGCTCCGTCCACACGGAGGCGACGGTGACGGCTGGGGCGGTGGGAACGAACTCCGCCGTCACGACCCCGTTCGTCCAATGGTCGCCCACCGACCAGGCGCCGACCGAGGGAGACGGCGCCCGGCCGGTGGGGGAGGTACCGATGAGGACGATCGCCACGACGAGCGCCGCCAGAAAGGCGGGAGCCCAGGACCAGGGGGAGAGGACCCTGGGCCGGATCGTGGGGCTACCCTCGCGCATCGTTCCTCCGCCGAAACGAGGGAAGGGCGGTATGACCCTGTTTTTGGTGCGAAACCGAAACCGCTTGGTGCGAACCCGGCCCAGCGAGGAACCTCACGGAGGGAACAGCTCCCCGAACGTATCGACGAGCCGCTCCACCCAGCGGTCGGTGTAGCTCTCGCGGTAGGCGACGAGGATGCGGGCGATGCGGGGCGGGTCCACGACCGCGAACGTGCGGAGCTGCTCCCGGCGGCCAGATCCGACGATGCCCGTGGCGAGCAGGCGTCGGAGATGGATGGAACCCCGAGAGACGCTCAGCTCGGAGCGTGCGGTGATCTCGCCGAGGGTAAGGTCCGAAGTCTCGAGGAGCGTGACCAGAATCCGTCGTGTCGCGGCCGAACGGGCGACGCGGAGCAGCGTTCGGTCACCGAGAGGCAACTTGGCACAGAAGTAGAAGTCCTGGTGCGAGCCCCGCTCTCGGTGGAGAAGTCCGCTCAACGCGAGGCGTTCGAGATGGTAGGCCGTTTCTCCCCAAGCGGTCCCCGCGGAGCGCTGGATCTCGCGCGCGCTCAAGCCCGGTGTCCGCTCGACTGCGGCGTACAAACGCCTGCGTGTCTCGAGCGCGAGGGGATCCTCCCCCATCCGTCATCTCCGACGAGGCAGCAGGCTTGCGCCGAGGAGGGCGAGAGAAGCGACACTCCCGAGGAACAACTCCGGCAAGGACACGACGGCGTAGGCGGGGGGTTGAGGCGCCGCCTCCGCCCAAAGCCAGACAAGTCCGAGGGCGAGAAGGCCCAGGTTCGCCAGGGCGATGAGGAGAAACCTCGCGTCCCGCGTGCGGTTCCATGCGGCAACGGGCACGCCGGACCCTAGGGCGGCCGCTCCGCTCATGACGGAGGGGAGGAGAAGCTCGAGGAGGCCCATGCCCAAGGTAGGTGGGTCCGAGCGGGATGATAACGCCTTGCTCAGTTACGACAGGGCGGTTGAGGCCGGGACACGCAGCGAGGTAGTGGACGTCACGCGAGGCCGGTCGGGTCCCAAGTCGTGCGCAGACCCAGTCCCAGCTGGTCGAGATCCCCCATCTCTTCGGCGCTCAGCTCGAACCCGAGTGCTCCGGCGTTCTCCAAGATTCGATCGGCGCGGGAGGACTTCGGGATCTCGACGACACCGTGCTGGAGACCCCAACGCAGCATGACCTGCGCAGGGGTCGCGCCGTGGGCCGTGGCGGCCTTGACCAGCAGAGGGTGGGCGAGTTGCTGGCCTCGCGTGAGCGGGGCGTAGGCTTCGAGCTGGACCTCGCTCTTACGACAGAACTCGAGCAGCTCGTGCTGGAAAAGGAACGGATTGAACTCGACCTGGTTTACCGTCGGCCGGACCGAGCAACTTCCGAAGAGCTCCTTCAGGTGATCGACGGTGAAGTTGCTCACCCCGATAGAGCGGCAAAGCCCGTCACGGTGCAGCTTTTCGAGCGCCCGCCATGTGTCGAGCCGCTTGCCCGGGACAGGCCAGTGAATGAGGTAGAGATCAACTTGGTCCAGCCCCAACGCCCGACGACTCCTTTCGAACGCACGGAGCGTCGTCTCGTACCCCTGGTCGTCGTTCCACACTTTTGTTGTGACGAAGTACTCCTCGCGCGGGAGGCCTGAGGCCGAGAGAGCCGCGCCGACGTCGGCCTCGTTGGCGTAGAGCTTCGCGGTATCGAAGAGGCGATACCCTGCATCGAGCGCATGCCCGACCGCCTCCCGCGTGCTTCTCCCCGCAGACAGCTTCCAGGTCCCCAAGCCGAGAACCGGCATCGCCACTCCGTCGCGCAGTCTCACCCGGGACCGGATTCCCTCGGCGAGAGAGAACCCCTGGACTGCACTTTTCGGCGCCATGACTGCCCATGCCCCGAGAGCTATTTCAGCCGCGCGAGGAGGCACCTCGAGAGAAGCTCGTCGACGTTACGTTTGGAGCTCACCGGTCGTGCGCAACTATCTTGGCGGGAGGGCTCGTGAGCGCACGATGGACCGCCAGCTCCGGCTGCTCACTCTCGGCGTCTCGATACGGGCGCTGGGTGCGGCGCTCTACCTCCCGTTCTTCGCCCTCTTCATGTACACGGTCTTGCACGTTGGCTACGTCGAGATCGGGCTCCTCGTCGTTCTGGTAGGGCTGGTCCAGCTCCCGTTCGGCTACGCGGGCGGGCTGGTCGCGGACCGCATCGGCCGGAGGCCGATGATCCTCCTCGGGATCTTTGCCGAGGCGCTCACCACCTTCGGCCTGGCCTACGCGTTCTCGGTCCGGTCGCTCCTCTTTGCCCTCGTCACGATAGCGGTGGGCGGTGCCGTCCAGACGCTCGCCGGCGCGGCCTACTCGGCGTACATCGCCGACCTCTCCGATGGCTCCCAGCGGACTCGCGCGTTCACCTGGTATCGAATCGGGTTCAACGCCGGCTTCTCCGGGGGGGTAGCGCTCGGAGGCATCCTCGTGACCCTCGCAGGCTTCCCGACGGCGGTGGGCGTCGCTGCGGGTGTGGTGACCGCGGCGGCGTTCGTCCTTCTCATCGGCTTGGCCCCCTCCCCCTTCGACCTCGAGTTGCGACGAGGACGCCGCGAGGCTCTCGCCATCCCGGGCCCGGCGGCTCCTGTCGGCCGCAGCCTCAGGGAAAGCTTCGCGGTGCTTCGAAGGGATAGTGTCGCGCTCGAAGTGGCGCTCGCCTTTCTCCTCGGCACCCTCGTAGAGGGACAGTGGGCGGTCGTCTTTCCGCTGTTTGTCCACAACGTGCTCGGAATCTCCTTTGCCCTCCTCGGGGTGGGACTTGCGTTGAACGGGCTCGTCGTGGTGTTCGGACAGGCTCCCACCACCGAGGCGGCGATCGGTTGGCGGCACACCACCCTAGCCATTGTCGGGATGCTCCTGTACGTCGCCGCCTTCGTCGGGCTTGGCGCGGCGGGGCTGTGGCTTCTCTTCCCGTCGATTGCGTTTCTCGTAGCCGTTGTGGTGCTCACTATCGGGGAGAACCTCGTCGCGATTCCGCAGTCGACCCTCCCCTCCAACCTCGCCCCAGCGGGGGAGGTCGGCTCCTACAACGGTGCCTTTAACACGGTCGGAGGCGCGGGGTTTCTCGGCGCGACACTGCTAGGAGGGGTGGTCCTTGCCCTCACCGCGGACCCGCTCCTCATCTGGCTGGTGTTGGTCGTACCGGCCGTCCCGGCGGCATTGCTGCTCCGCCACGCCGCCTCTCGCATCCGAGGGGAAGCCGACAGAGCCTAAGGCGCAATGGAAGTCCGGCAGGAAAGCCGCATTTTGGCGAAGCAACTCGTAAGGCACCCCGCGCTATCGCGCCAGCATGCCACCTCAATGCCCGATCTGCCACGAGACGTTCGAGGCGGAAGCCCTCTCCGAGCATGTTCGCACCCAGCACACGGCCTCCACGGAGCCCGAGATCGCCGAGATGCGCGCGCATGCAGAACACAAGTGCGTGAAATGCGGCGCGATGCTTCCTAGCCCCGAGGCCCTTTCCGCGCATCTCCTGAACGCCCACCGGCTTTGACCGGTGCGATGCCCCGAGGTTCGTGCGGCGCCGCCGCTCCGACGAGACGCTCACCGAGCTAGAACGCCGCGCCGCAGCTCGGGCACTTCCCTTCGAGCTCCGGGTACACGGTCCTGCAGTAAGCACAACGCAGCATGACCTTCGGGTTGGGCGCCGCGGCGGGAGGCGCGTGAATGGTGACATGGAGCCGGGGGGAGCGGGAGGATTCCTCCTTGAGCTCCCGCAACTGTCGTCGTCGTTCGGCCACAAGGTTGCCGAGCAAGAGCTGAAGGTCGGGCGGTCGGTTCACGTCGATCTCGAGCTGCGGCGGACCGGTGTAACCGTCCCCGTGCGCCACGAGGCGAAGCACGTGGCGCGCGAGCCGGCGCTCTACCTCGGCGCTGAGGAGGGTCTCCAGCGGAATATCGAGGTCCAAGTGCTCACGCTTTCGAGTAACCCCAGTCACGTGCGTGAAGAGGTTTCGCTCGGTGGTTATGGTGAGGACTCCGGCCGTCCTTTCCAGGAGCGCCGGGCCCTGGAATCGGGTGGCCTCCGTAGCGTTCAAGGTCGGCACGACTGATCTCTCCGGCTCCAGCTTCCGTTCAGAGGTAGTAGTTCCAGCCGCGTAAAGCTGGCGGCGCAGCCCACGTAGCGGCGGTCCCTTACGCGTCAGAACTCGACCGCCCAACGAAATGGGAGTCGCTTGGACGAGTCTCCCGAATCGAGCGTCAACTCGAGACAAGGTCCCGCCCGGGCCCGGAGGCTCGGGCGCAGGAGGCTCGAACAAGGGGCAGATGAAGGCCCGCCGGCTTGACCCGCTAGCTCGAGGTACGACCATGCGAATTCCGCTCGGTTCCGAGATCAACCTCGGGATTCAGACGGTTGCCCTCATCTTTCTCTTCGTCGGGCTCTGGTTCGCCTTTCGCACGCATCGCGAGCTCCGTTCGGGTGCTGCCCCAGCTCCCTCCGAGCGGATCCACCGGGAGATCATGACTGCGGCCATTCTGCTCTCGGGGATCGGTCTGCTGCTTTGGATGGTGCCCAGCCTGCTCGATGGATGGTACTACTCGACCTCGGGACTCGGGTACGGCACGGGTGGTTCCCAGTCGTACTTCGCGTACGCCGGGATGCCGCTCAAGCACGCCTCGCTGCTGCTCGTCCACATCGCCTTGGGTGCGATCTCCGCCGCCCTCGGTGTCTACCTGCTGGTTCGAATGCGCTGGAAACGGTTCCCTGCTTGGCTGGCAGTCCGGAACTTTCGGGCTGCCATGGTGGTCACGTGGTGCGTCTGGGCGGCGAATGTTTTCGTGGGCTACGCGGTGTTCTACTACTTCGCGTACGCACAGACCGGCTAGCCTCCGGGCTAACGCAGGGCCGCGAGAACGAAATCGTCAAGCTGTTGCCACACTGGGGCCGATTCCCGGAACCCCGCCGCCCGTAGCCAGCGCCGGTGCGCGCCGACTGTGGCGGTGTGCTCGTGGTGGCTGCCGCCCGGATAGCGCTCCCGGCGTATCGCAAACAGCGGTCGCAGCTCGGGCTCCTTCTCGAGCTCGGCCCACCAGTCATCCCAGCTCGGAGCCGGGGCCGCCTCGCGAAGCCGCCGACGCGCGATCCGGCTCGCGTCGTGGGCGAGTCGCCCGAGTTCCGGAACGGTGGTGGGAAGCGCCCGGTGATCTCCATCGAGGAAGAGATCGCCCCGTCGCAGTAGGTGGGCGAGCTCCCTGTAGAGCGAGCGAAGCCGGGGCGGCCGGAGCCAGTGCAGCGCGGTCGTGCTAACCACGGCGTCCGCACGGGAGACCGGCAGCTGGCTCCTCCAGGACGGGTCCCGAAGATCCGCCTCGACCCAGGTAAGCCTTCGGGGGCCAGCGTGAACGGTCCGTCGGCCGAGAAACAACAGAACCGGGTCGAAATCCACGGCAACGACGCGCGCGAGCGGAAAGCGATCCAGGAGACGCGAGCTCAGCGACCCCGGCCCACAGCCGAGATCGACCACCGTGAACCGTTCCCCAAATCTTGCCTCGAGGGTATCGAACATCGCCTCGAACCGCGCCTCTCGATGAGGAATGTAACGGGTCTGCTGCCGGTCCCACAAGTCGACCCACCCCTCCCAGCGTCCAGCATCGGACTCTCTTCGACCTCCTCGCGGAGGTTGAACTGGACGTGGGGGAGCCCGCTTTCGTCCTCGAGGCCTCGCGCCGGTCACGAACGGCTAGAGTTCGTGAGGGCTTAGCGCTGCATGCAAAGGGAGATTCTCCGCTCTGCCCGTTGCCCGCTGGTCACTCGGCCCGCTCAGTTTCGAAGCAATCAACAAGTGTTTGCAGAAGATTCGGCCTTCACCGGAAGGTGTTCCTGCGGGAGTAACTCTACTCCCCACGGCCGATGCGACCGGACTCCTCGCCGGTTCCTTCCGCGACGTGCCAAAGGGTGATGATTATGAGTCCGTTACTCTCCTCGAGCACGCAGCCCCGTGGTGTAGTGGCCAAGCATGCTGGCCTTTGGAGCCGGCGACAGCGGTTCGAATCCGCTCGGGGCTACGGTTCGAAGCCGACGGGGGCTAGTCCCACGTAGCGCGCGCGTCGACCTCGACCGCGTCGGGCCAACAAGCGGTTGCTCCCACATGGTCCCCAGTTCTGGGCAGAGAAAGTCAGTTTGATTGCAACCAGCTCGCCAGGGGTAGGAGGCTCAGATAGAGCTTGAGTCCTGCCGGCGTCAGGAGGTACGCCCTGACAGGGCCCCTCGCTCCGTCCACCGACCTTCGATCGACCAAGCGTGCCCGTTCAAGGGCCCGGAGTGTAGAGGTCAAGGTTGCCGGGCTGACCCCCGAGAGGCACCTCTGGATCGGCCCGAACCGTACTGTCCCATATTTTCCGAGCAGAGAGACGACGCACACCGCCCACTTCTTCCCAACCACGTCGATGAGCCCGATCGGTGGGCACGGACATTCAAGGCTACCTTCGCAACTCTGCAACACTATGTCCGTACGTAGCGGCGCGTTATTAGTCCTTCAGCAATTGAAGTGGAGGAGGTTACCATGCCCGAAGATTACCATGGGGCGCCGTGCTGCAGTTCGCCGCCCTGCTGCCCTGACTGTTGCGACGACTGCTGCTGATGGCAGAGAAGCTGGTCGTGTTCATCTGCGTGGAAAACGCCGCCCGATCGCTCATGGCGGAGTCGATGTTCAACGCCGACCCGCCGGGCGACTGGAGGGCGACCTCCGCAGGAACGAGGCCCGCTGCAGCTCCCAATCCGCGCACCGGTCCGATGCTCAAGGAGATCCAGCTCGCCCTCCCCGAGCACCGCCCCAGGCACCTCTCCCCGGAGTTGACGGACCGGGCGCGGGTCCTTGTTACGATGGGCTGCCTGGATGACGCGAGTTGTCCTGCGCGTCTCAAGTCCCTGGAGCTTCGGGACTGGAGCTTGGAGGACCCTGCGAAGCTGGACGACGAGGGCTTCCGTCGGGTCCGCGACCGCCTTGTGTCGCTCGTCCGCGGACTCAGAGCGGAACTCCTCCTCTCGGATCGACGAGCCGCCGACATGCCTCACCGCCAGTCCAGGTGAGCGACTCCGTCGCGAGCCGCGCCGCTGGCGAGGCTGCCGGGACAGCACTCCTCGTCGGCATCGGCACCGGGAGCATCGTCCTTGGAGGTCGGTTCGGAGGAATCCCCCAGTGGATGTTGGCCTCGGCCTGGTTTCTCGCCGTCTTGGTGCCCATCTTCCTGTTCATACATCTCTCGGGGGCCCATCTCAACCCAGTCGTCACACTGGCGCTCGCTCTCAGCGGTCGAATCGCTTGGCGGGAAGTCCCCCTCTACCTGGTCGCTCAGATATCCGGAGCGTTCCTCGGGAGTGCGTTGGTGCTCGGAGCTGTGGGGGACTTTGCCCACCTCGGGGCGACGCTCCCGGCCCATGGCGACATCTTACGAGCTTTTGTCGGAGAGCTCGCCTTCACCGCCGCCCTCGTCGGCGCAGTGTTCCTCCTCGCGGATCGGGGTGAAGGACGCCATCGGTGGCGGGTCCTGCTACCGCCGGCTGTCGTGGGGCTCTCTACGTACTTTATCGGAGCGTGGTCGGGGAGCTCCCTCAACCCTGCGAGGACGCTAGCACCCGCGGTCCTTTCGGCCACCTACTCAGGACTATGGATCTACCTGACCGCGGTTCCTCTCGGGGCTTGCCTTGTCGCCGCACTATGGCGACCGAGGTCGGTGGACCGACTCGACCGAGGCTCCGGTCGCACCGAGACATCGACCTAGTCCCAGTCCCTCGGGTCTCCGGTAGGGCGAAGCTTGTCAGCACTCCGGCTCACTTCTGTCAGCCGGACCCGTGCGCGACGGCAGAGCTGGCAAACCGGCCGGATGCATGGTGGGGCGAGGCCGTTCCGAGCTGTGCGGCCAGCCAAGACTCCGCCGTCAGCGGTGTATCCCACTTCGTCGGCAACCGAAGGCGGATCCGCTCGGGGCTAGATCTCATCCTCATAGTTGCGCGAGCACTTTCCCGGCCGTACGTCCCTCCTGGCCCTAATCGAACGGGGTGCCTTCCCAAGGGCGCGAAAGGCAGCGGCTGATTCCAACCCGTCCGCTGGACGGCCTAGGCGGTGGGTGGGTTCTCCGGGCCCGAAGCTCTGACGATCTACATTTTGGCAGCCGTGCTGATGTTCTGGTTGATCCGGAACGTGTTCCCGGGATCGAACTTGGTTTTCACTTGGAGCAGTCGATCGTAGCTTCTGCCGTAGTTGGCCCGGACCTTGTCCGCGTCGTCGCTCGCCATGAAATTGATGTAGCCGCCCTTCTCGGAGAACGGGGCGATCGCTTGGTAGTAGTCTCGCACCCACTTGATGCTTGAATCGTTCATCGCCGGGTCGGGCCACATTCCCGCGATTACGGTCGCATATTGGGCGTGACGATAGCCGAACGCGGTCTCGTCGGCGCCCACGTCGTGCACTGCCCCGTTGATCGGGTAGATGTGCATCGTCGAATTGACCGCTGGAAGACCGGGTCCGTGCTTGAGGTGCGCGGCGATGACCCCGTCGGAGAGCGGTCCGCCGTACGCCGCCTTCCAGTAATGCTGCAGGCCTGGAGGTACGAGACCGTCGAAGGCCGCGTTCAGGGTGGGGTAGGGCATCTCCGCCTGGAGCTCGGCCACCACGGGGGCCGCCTCGCGGAGCGGGGCGATGGCCTTCTTCGCCTGGTCGAGCGGTCCGGACCAACAGGTGACGATGGCGCAGAGCCGGTCCCCCTGGCGCTCTGGGGGGATGAACGGCACGGGCGGGGCAATCTGCCAGGCGAAGAACGCCCCAAGCTCGCGCGGCGCGTTGACGATGTACTTGTCGTAGGCGCGGATCACCTTCTCCGCGTCCTCGCGCTCGAAGAAGATGGGACCCCCGAAGATCTGGGTCACCGGATGAAGGCGGAACTGGAAGTTGGTCACCACGCCGAAGTTCCCCCCTCCTCCCCGCAGGGCCCAGAGAAGGTCGGGATTCGTCTCGGCCGAGGCGGACACGAAGGACCCGTCAGCCAGGACTACATCGGCCCCGGCCACGTTGTCCAGAGACAGGCCCCGGCCACGTGTCAGGTAGCCGATTCCGCCCCCGAGAGTGAGGCCACCGATACCGGTGGTCGAGATGATCCCACCCGTCGTGCCGAGACCAAATGCGTGCGTAGCGTGGTTGAAATCTCCCCACGTGCACCCCCCCTCGGCCCATGCGGACCGAGTCTTGGGGTCCACACGGATTCCGCGCATCCGTTGGAGGTCGACGACAACGGCCCCGTCGGCAGTCCCAAACCCAGGGACGCTATGCCCGCCTCCCCGGACTGCCACAGCGAGACCGGCCGAGTGCGCCGCCTTGACCGTGGCGATCACGTCGGCTACCCCCGATACTCGGACGACCGCCGCCGGGCGCTTGTCGATCATCGCGTTGTAGACCTTTCGGGCCTCCTCGTACCGCTCCTGCCCTGGGAGGATGACGTCACCCCGCACCTCGCTCTGAAGATTTTCCAACCCTTTCGCGCCCATTGAGCTCCCGCGAGGAGCGCCTATAGAGGTCGTGATGATAGATGCTTCGTTTCGCGCTTGTCGCGTTGGGTTCCTTCCTGGCCCGAGCCCATCCCGCACCCCCTCGCGACGCGGTCTGGTCCCCCTCCGAATGGCGACCCCGTTGGAGGGCCCAAAGTGGGTAGACACGGAACATCACCAGCGAAGAATGACCGTAGGAAGGCCGCGGGAGGTGCGTGCTCCACCTCGGTGATGCGAGCCCTCGTACTGTAGCAGCGAGCGAATCCGCACGGGGCTACCCGACCATGCTCTTGCCTTTGTGGGGCCGCACCGCTGCCGCCGACTAGGTTGCACCGACCTTGATCGAGCCGGCTTCGTCCTCCTTCACCGTAGGGGAGCGATCGCAAGCTGTCAGGATGTCTCGGAAGCGACTATGGGAGCCGCTCTCTCGGCCGCTCGCGCCGTCCGCCGAGCTCTCGCCGCACATACTCCAAACGAGACCGCACGAGTTCGAGCGTTCCGAAGCGTCTTGCGATCCGCTCTGCCTGGGCGAGTAGGCCGGGATCGGCGCCGTCCAGGATGTTCACGAGAATCTTTTCGGCGTAGACCTTCCACCGAGACGTCAGCAGGCGGGTGTACCAGACGATGGCGGTCGAGGCGTAGCGGACGCCTGCCGATTCGCTCGATTCCTCCTCGACGAGGTAGCGGTAGAACTCTCCGCCGGATTGGTCTCCGGCGAACGGGGCGGAGTCCAGAATGTCGAGCCCCGCACCCCGGGCGCTCTCGATCGAGAGGAGGGCGAGCCCCTCTCGCATGCCTCGCAGGCGTATCCGCGGATCCTTGAGCAGGCGCTCGATGGTTCCCTGAAAGTCCGAGGTCGTCACCATGACGTCCACGTCGACGGTACCGGTCCGGACGGTTCGGGCGACCGCCTGTCCTCCGACCACTACGTACTGGATCCCGTGTCCGCGTAGGATCACATCGGCGAGATCGACCGTTGTTGCGCTCATGCCGTGGACTTGAGCTCCGGGTTGTTCCGATCCGCCCATGCGAGGTCCTTGGCCGGGAGCGACGGCCCGACCCTAGGGATGGAGGGCATGAGCTGCTGGAGACGGACCTTCGTGGCCGGCCCTTCGAGTCCCTCGTTGCGAATGCGTCGGTACAGTTCGAGGGCGGGAATCGCATCTCGATTGCGGAGCGCGACCGCTCGAGCGGCGAGAGGATCGAACCGCAGAAGCCAAGTGACGAGTTCCGCAAGCCCCGGACGCCTCAAGGCGTCCTCGTCGCGGATGCGAAGAATCCGGTAGGCGGAATCGAAGCTTCCGGCGATCGACTCCGGCACCGCGAGCCAGGGGTCGAATCGGACCGGGTATCGACTCTGAGTTACCCACTCGTCCGTCACGAGGAAAACGGGGACTCCGTGACGTCGAAGCGATCGAACGTCCTCGGGCGAGCGGACAATCGGCCGATATCGAACTCGCGGCCTCCCCCGACGGACCCTACTAGCCGACCGCATGCCCGCCGGTAGCGGACGCTCCCGGGCGTCTCGGATCAGCGAACCTTCGATACGCATACGACGAGATGACGCTCGTTTAAATATATATAATATGCTGCCGGAACGGTCTTGCTTCGCGTGTCCTCTCCCGCGCGTTGCGGGCGGCAAGCCTGCACGTCCCAGGAATCGCGTCCGATCGGCACGGCCTTGACTCACCCTCTCGCAGCGGCTGGAATCACCCTCCTCACGCCGTGGTTGTTGGCAGGCGATAGAAAGCTAGCCAGATTCACATCGATATCTCCCGCTGGGCCTTTCCCTACGAATCCGCTCGGGCCTTGGCCTCTAGATGCTTACGCTTGCAAGTATTGCTCGAGAGTTCTTTCTCCCGGTAGCGATTGAAAGGTGGGGCGGCT